>NZ_JBSWYG010000011.1:0-199499 GCF_056160985.1 Roseibium sp. AWQ4_290 | reverse complement strand
TTGACCGTCGCGGATATTGCCGCGAATGTCCTGTATCCGGGCCTCAATGTGCCCATCCAGCGTGTCAGGCAGACGTAGAACGAAGTCACTCAGGCTGAGGACGTCATCCCCGTTCCCGGCGGCGCTGCCGGGATCCGAACCACCGCCACTGTCACCGGGCTCACTACCTTCGCTCAGAAAACCGCTTTCGCGACGGTCCTGCTCGCGAAGCTCCTCCAACTGGCGCTCGAAGTCCTCATCATCCGGTGCAAATGTGCGCAGGGAAACTGGACGAAATTCGGAAAAATCGTCGGTGCTTCCACCCTGCTCCGCATTGGCCTCGCCCTGCTCCCAGGCTCTCTGCTCGACGCGGTTTCGGGCCAGCTGAAGGAGATAGTCACTCAAGTCGGAAAGGTGGAACGTTTCATGTTCGTCGCGGTGGACCAAGCCATTGAGTTCAAGAGCCAGATCTTTGGCAATTGTTATTGCTGTATCTTCATCATCGACGACATAAGCCGCCACGACCTCCGCCAACCGCGTATCGACCTCGCTAACCACACCATTCGGCAGGCGTTGGACGAATTCCTCCAAAGTGAGTTCAACCGGGAGCACGATCTCCTGCGGATACCGGTTGCGAATGAACCCGCCCTTAACCAGGTCCTCCATGAATTTCGCCGGCGCTATCATCAGTCCGAGGTCTTGCAGGCAGGTTTTTGCCGCCTCCGTCGCGCTCTGCCAGTCCGGGTTTGTCGCATAGGCATATTTTTCCATGAAGGTCTGTATCGGCTTGTTGTCCGTCGTCCCCAGCTCGTCTGCAACAGCTGCTGGATTGTAAAGCTTTTTCCGCTCAATCCAGCCCTGCTTTTCGAGCCTTTCGAGAACCTCTATGGGTCGGATCTTAAGCTTGTCCCCGGAGATAATCCTATTTGCCAGACGGAGCGATGCCGGATCCCAACCAAATTGCGAGAAATAGCGCACGAACTGTGTTACCGTCTGGTGCGATCTGAAATCCGTCGGCTCGCCCCCATTTTCAAGGTGCCATTGCCAGAAGTCATCGCTGTCGTAAAATGCGCTGACATCGCCATTGGCTTCAAGCAATCCATCAACGACATTGACTGCGGCTTCAAGCCCGGCTTCGAATGCCGCATCGTCAAAGGGTTTGGGTCCCGTAGGATCTTCTATCGCACCAGCCGCCTCCATTAAGGTTTGCCGGGTTTCGTGCGACAAGTTGAGGGGTTGAGGGCCGTCCGGGTCAATGAAGGTGTCATAGATCGTTTGATTTGGTTTGTTGGTTTTGTAAGCAATCAAGAATTCGATGTTTTCCTCAATGAAGCGCGGGCCTGTAAACCGGACGAAGATGTCCCAGAGTTCCGGAAATCCATCATACAACTCAAGCGGAGAGTCTGGATAACGTTTGGTACCAATAATCGTCATGGGTCTCACTCATCTGTGCCAAGCGGCAGTTCGTTACCGCAAAAGGGCCACTGCTTGTGTGGCTTCAAAGGTAAGTGCCGCGGGAGCGAGATCAGGTTCACAGTGTTATGTCTTTTCACTGCTACCGTAGTTCAAATGTGTCCGTCCGGTGAAGCCGGTCTTCATGGCGGCGACGTGCTCTGTTACGCTGCTTTTGCAGCGTAACACCAAGGCATGAGTTCGTTGATGCGATTGATCTTGTGGTCGGCGATTTGTGCCAGAACCCAGGTCAGCCAGGCTTGCGGGTCGATGCCGTTGAGTTTGGCCGTTTCGATCAGGGTATAGGCGATAGCCGCGGATTTGCCGCCGCCTTTTGAACCCATGAAGAGGTAGTTTTTTCGTCCAAGGGCAATTGGACCTGTCCCGGATTTGTACCGCTCCTTTGACTTGGTATTTTGCCACAAAGGAGAATGTTCATGGCATCACCTCACGGCGCGGAGTTTCGCGCAGAAGCAGTCCGGATTGCGCTGACCAGCGGCTTGTCGCGTAAGCAGATCGCCAGAGATCTTGGTGTTGGTTTCTCGACCTTGAACCGTTGGATACAGCAGGACCGGCGCGATCCCGAGAAACCGTCCACACATTCTGACCTTGAAAAGGAACAAGAAGTTCAAGGCGACAACGGACAGCAATCACAGGTTCAACATTGCGCCAAATCTGCTGAAGCGGGACTTTTCTGCTGACCGGCCGAACCGGAAATGGGCTGGTGACATCAGTTATGTGTGGACCCGGGAAGGCTGGCTCTACTTGGCTGTCATCCTAGACCTGCATTCCAGACGTGTCATCGGTTGGGCCGTGAGCAACCGGTTGAAACGGGATCTTGCTATCCGGGCCCTGAACATGGCCATTGCCCTGCGCCGCCCGCCCAAGGGCTGCATTCACCATACGGATCGCGGCAGCCAATATTGCTCCCACGACTATCAGAAGCTTCTGCGCCAGCATGGCTTCCAGATCTCAATGAGCGGAACAGGAAACTGCTTTGACAACACCGCCGTGGAAACCTTCTTCAAAACGATCAAGGCTGAGTTGTTGTGGCAGAAATCATGGACCTGCCGCCGCGATGCCGAATTGGCCATATTCGAATACATCAATGGCTTCTACAATCCGCGCCGATGGCACTCGGCTCTGGGATGGAAAAGCCTATTGGCATTCGAAGCCAGGATCGCTTAAATGAGAACTCGGGGCGGAATCAAACCGTGACAGGTCCAGGTTGTGGCTTGTGTGTCGGGAGGGTCACAAACTACTAAAAAATTACGATAAAATCTAAAATTTTAATAAATGTAATTACAATTTGCCGAAATTCCGCCGTGTTCGGCTGTTTACATTTAATTTCCATTTAAATTCCGAGCTCTGCGTTTACCTTTTCTAAAGTTAATGTTTCTCGGGCTTTCTCGTATGGTGAAAAATATGTAAATATTCGGTAGCCTATTTTATGAAAACTGGTCGTAAGTAAATAGAGTTTGAGATATGAACGAATTTATCCGGATTGCGCAGGCCTCCACGATCTCTACAACTCAAGGTGAAGGTTCCGCCCCTGCGGCACCTTCTGCTCTAAGACTTGAGGGGCCCGCAGCCGACCAGTCCATCGTGCTGGAGCGGCAGGCTGGGCAGGAGGTCGATTTCCGGCAGATCCTCGACGACGACATTTCCTTTTTCCGGATCGAGGGCGATCTGCAGATGATCTTCTCCGACGGCGGGTCGGTGGTCGTGAAAGGGTTTTTTGACGGGAACGCGGAGGCCCCGGTTGCCATTGTTGGCCCGGAACAGACCCTCTCCCTTGAAGGTTTTGAAGACGTTGCCAACTTGCAGACTGCGGACGACCTGCAAACGGCCGCCGGCCCCACCAGCAATCTGGGTGCGGCCCTTGGCGGTGCGCAGAGCTCTGGCCAGAACTTCCAGGCGGCCGATATCGGAGGGCTCGGCGACGGGCTTGGCATTACGGATCTCCTGCAAGGAGAGCCGCCGCTCGACAATTCCTTCCTCATTGAGGATGTTTTTAGCGGTGACCTGGATGGCGAAGTGGACACGGTACCGGTCATCGGGACGCCGGTGGACAGCACGCTGGACGAGGCCAATACCCCCGGCGGAACGGATCCGGATGCCCCGGTCACGAACGCTCCCGTGTCCGCGTAAAAGCACGCTCATCAGCACATTGCATGCCGTGCACGTTGGCAGCGCGAGTCATCATGTCAGGTCCGTCACCGGCCTGCGTTTGGGTAGCTGCGCGCGCGCAGCGCCGTTTCTGCAAACTCGAACTGTGTTTTCTCACCACAATCCTGGTTGCATCAAACAGGCAGCCGCCTGGCAATTCATGACGAGGAAAAACATGTCCAAGTTCCGAAATCGAGCCGACCTCTACGTCCATCCACCGCCGGATCAATGTCTACAGCGAAAATAATTTTCCATCTGCCTTGAACCTTTTCCCGGCCTTCAAAGCACCTACTCACCGACCACAAAAAAGCGGACCTTCAGAGTGAAACTGCTTAGATCCATCCGGAACAACCCGTCTAGCGGAAGCCCACCAACAGATGAACAACTGTTGTCTGCCATCACCCGAGGAGAAATGGCGGCCTTCGAAGAATTACACCGCCGCTACTTGCCTAAACTGATGCACTTCTCAAGACGCATTACGGACAGCCACGAAGCGTCCGAAGAAACGGCCAATGACACCTTGATGGTTGTATGGCGTTCGGCAAAGAACTTCGAAGGACGGTCCAAGCCGTCTTCCTGGATTTTTGGCATAGCCTACCGGCAGGCCATGAAGAAACGCCAGAAGCTCGATCGACACAAGGACGACATTATGCTCGACGAACATTTGGTGGACGATGATCATGACACAGCGGCGGATATTATCCGGCGAAAGGACATCGGCAAAGCCCTGCAGCAGCTCACTCCCGAATTGCGGGCTGTCGTTGACCTGACCTACTACAATGGCTATTACTATACGGAAATCGCCGAAATCCTCGGTTGCCCTGTTGGAACAGTGAAAACGCGGATGATGACCGCCCGCAGGAGGCTCCGTGTCATCATGAGTGACGAAGAGCAAACCAAGCCGGAGAACGCAGTTGCTTGACACCTCCAACAAGGAAGCAAATGGACATTGGGACGAAGCTTGGGAACTGATCCCGTGGTTCGTAAACGGCACGCTTTCGGACGCAGAAAGAGATCGCGTTTCTCACTACATCGAAACATGTCCTGACTTTGCAGCAGAGGTTGCAAGACAGCATGTCCTAAAAAAAAGAGTGGCAACCGAAGACACTTTTGAAGTGCCCCTTGCAAAGAACTGGGAGAGCTTGCAAGCGCAAATTCGTGCAGAGCAGCGTACGAGCGCAACGCCCGCCCCGGCCCATGTTGCAAGGGGGAACCCCGTTACGCGCCGGCTTAAAGATTTCAGGGGCGCGATTATGGTATCAGGCGCTGCTCTGGCCGCCTGTGCCGTCGCAATTGTCGTTATTCTGCCGGATCGCACCTCCGAATACACAACGCTGACCGAGGGTCGTGCTGTTGAAACTGGAACCATCAAGTTCCAAACGCACGGAGAATTGGGAGATGAAGCTCTCAAAACCCTGCTTACGCGTCACGGATTGGCGCTTGTTTCCGGCCCTTCGGAATCCGGTGTTTACACGGCGAGTCTGTCTGGTCAATCCGATCCGGCCACCGCAGCCCATGATCTCATGACTGCCCCCGAGATCCTGTTTGCCGCACCGGACAGCAAGCCGTGACGCGTTCTGCCCTGACAATCCGGATCGTACTTGCGAGCATTCTGCTTTCGCTCGCCCCGATGTCTGCCCTGGCGCAAAGCCTATCGACCCAATTTCAACTGGTCCCAGCCGACACTCTTTCTCAGGACAACCAATTGATCCTGACGGTTCCACTTGAAAACACTTCGCTTCTTCCGGCGGTCAGCGCGGCAATTCAGAATCGCTACGGTGTTACGCTTTCAGCCGAGTGGCCCCTGCGGTCCATCTCGGTCCATTGTCTTGTCATAGATACGAACGGCAGCCCGGATATCGATGGGTTGATCGCCCGCATGCGCGCAGATCCCCAGATCCGGACAGTTCAGCGGTTGCAGGTGTTCGATACCCTTCAAGGAGCATATTCCGACCCCCTCCTCCCGGCCCAGACGGCCCTGATCCAACTCAACGCGATCGCGGCGCAAAGAATTTCCATGGGTGACGGCGTCACCGTAGGCATCATTGATAGCCGCATCAACCGCAGCCATCCGGATTTGGCTCATCGTGTCCTGGACGCGCGTGATTTTGTTGGCTCGCCCCAAACCAGCCATGGAGAGGCGCATGGAACGGCCATGGCCGGAATCATTGCCTCCAATGCCAATAACGAGCTTGGAATTGCCGGCATCGCGCCCGAAGCGGATTTGGTTGACCTGCGCGCATGCTGGCAGAAAAACGCGTCTTCCGGACATTGCAACAGCTTTTCACTGGCCAGAGCGCTTAATTATGCCATTTTGAACAATATCCGGGTGATCAACATGAGCCTCGGCGGGCCTGCTGATCCTTTGCTGGAGGAGCTCATCCGCACGGCGGTCGACGGCGGGTTCATTATTGTCGCAGCGCGCGGCGAAGGACCCGAGCTGACTTTTCCCGCTTCTTTGCCTGGGGTTCTGGCCGCCGGGAGCAGCAATGCCAATGACTCTATCCCGGCCCCTTCTGTCGATGTTCTGACGACGTCGGCTGACGGTGACTATCATTATGTCTCGGGATCCTCTGTGGCCGCAGCTAACGTTAGCGGCGTCATAGCGCTCATGGTGTCCAAAACCCCGGATTTGACCAATACCGTGATCGAAAATGCGCTCCGCGCGTCTGTCATTCCCCAAGGCCGCGGCAGGATGCTGGATGCCTGCAAGGCCCTTCAGACCGTCAGCATGACAAGCATAGACTGCAGTGCTCACGCCATCCGGCCCTCCACTTCGCACAATAACTGAAACGCTCCGAACTTTTTTAACGCCCTCGTGAACCCGCGAAGGCTCCGCAGGCACTTATTAGGAAAAGGAGCCTGCGCATAAGTCATTCTTACGACCGGCTCCGCGTCTAAGCCTAACCGGAATGCGGAGACCGCAGATGAACATGCGCCCAGTTTTCGTCCTTTTCTTTCTGTTGCTAACGGCTCTCCCAGCCACTGCGCAGGAAAATCGAGTTGTGGCACTGGTGATCGCAGTCGGTAAGGTGACCGAGCGTGCGGATGTCATGCAGGCTTTACTCCATACCATCGGCGTGGAAACGCTGCGAGCCGACAATCCGAACAATGCCGAACTACGCTCAATTCTGATCCGATTTTCCCGCGAAGCAGCCATTTCCCGCGCAGCTTTCGTCTATCTCCACACCCCTGTCGTGGATTTCCAGAAGCAAAGCTTCGTTCTCCCGGCGGGCGCCACGCTCAACCGGGGAACGGACCTTTTCACCCAGGCCCTGCCAATCCAGGCCTTTTCCCGGTCGGCCGGCCAGGCAGGACAAGGTGGAGCAACAATTGCCACTCTTGGCGCAGTTCCTTTCGAGCTACCCGACGGCACCGAACCATCAACAAGCGCACCTGGACCAATCTCTCAATTTTCTCCGGTTCTGGTAGGCCCGGAAAACGTCTTCCCCGAGATGATCGCAGCTTTTGAAAACGCGCTTCAAGCCGAAGAAGTGGAAGTCAGCACATTGCTGCGTCGCATGTCCGTGCTCAATGGGGTCACGATCTCGGAATTTCCGAAACAGCCCATTTTTCTGCGCACGAAATCCGGCAAAGAAGAGCCGGAAACAATCCCGGTTGCAGTCCCTCAAACCGAAGATACCGAAGAGAGCCCGGAAATCACGCCTGCTAAAACAGAGGAGCCGGCATCTGCGGCTCCGCCAGAAACGCTGGAAGAACTGGCTTTGCTCGAACAAGCCCTCTCTCGCGCAACAAAGCGACTGGTGCAGAACCGGCTTCGCAACCGGGGGCATTACAAGGGATTGGTCGACGGAATCTTCGGCCCGCAAACCCGTGCCGCGATCGAAGCGTTCCAGGCAGACCGGGAGGAAGAACCTACCGGCCTTCTGACCCGACGCCAACTCATCGAACTCAGTTCCTGACGACGGCAATCACCCGGACCGCCTTCCCGTTGCCTCTACTTCGAAACCGAGGACAATCCCCATGGGCCTTCGCTTTAAATTCAACATTGTCCTGTTCCTGACATGCGTCCTGGGCATCGCCGCCACGTCGGGCATCGCCTTTTCTATTGTCCAGAAGTCAGCCGTCGAAGAAATTCACCACTCGATCGATCTTGTACGGGCCAATGCAATTGCCGTCCGAGGCTATACGGTCAACCAGATCACGCCGGCCTTGTCCGACGACAGCGAGATTCTTTTTTATCCGGAAACGGTTGCAGCGTTTTCGGCTCAATCGGTCTTCGCACGTTTCAAAAAGATGTTTCCCGAATTCAGCTACAAGGAAGCCGCTCTCAACCCGACCAACCCAGATGACCTGCCCAATGAACTCGAAGAAGAGCTGATCAACCGGCTTCGCGATGACCCGTCCCTCACGCAGATTTCCCGGGTCGTGGAAAACGGGGAAGGCAAGTTCCTGACAGTCGCCTTCCCGCTGACCATCAAGCAGGAGGGTTGCCTTCTATGCCACTCGACCCCCGAAGTGGCCCCTCCTGCAATGGTTGACCTCTATGGTGAAGAAAACGGCTTTGGGTGGGAGCTTGGTGAAACTGTGGGTGCGCAGATCATATCCGCACCCATGTCGATTGCCGACCGGCGCGCCCAGGAAACGGGGATTATCCTGATTGCAGGATTCACCCTGCTCTTCGTCCTGATCTTCATCATCACCAACATTATGTTGGGTGGCATCGTTCTGCGCCCGGTTCGCCGCATGTCGGATGTGGCCGAGAAGGTCAGTCTTGGAGATTTCTCCATTCCGGAATACCGCAAAAAAGGCAAGGACGAGATCAGCTCTCTTTCCCTTTCCTTTAACCGGGTTCGCCGCAGTCTCGAACGCGCCATGAGCATGATCGATGACTGATCGCACAATCATTGCCCCGGGAAATGGCGAGCGTTTCATTGGCAAGTATCGAATTGAAGGCCTTCTGGGTGAAGGAGCGATGGGACGCGTCTATGCCGGAATAGATCCCGACATCGAGCGGCCTGTTGCCATCAAGACCATTCACCAGCACCTGATCGATGCCGACGGAAGCCAGGATTGGCTGGATAGATTTGCCCGCGAAGCAAGGGCCGCAGGACGGGTGCTCCATCCAAACCTGGTCACAATCTTCGACTTCTTCCAGGCAAACAAGGTTCCCTACATCGTGATGGAGCGGGTTCGCTCCACAACGCTCGAAGACCGCCATTCAGACAACAAAACAATCCCGCTTGAAGAAGTCCATGCGATCATGTCGCAGGTTCTTGCGGGCCTTTCCTGCATTCACGCGGCGGGTATCGTCCACCGTGACCTGAAGCCTGCCAACGTGATGCTCACCGATGACGGCAGCATCAAGTTGACGGACTTCGGCATCGCCCGCCTGACCTCGATGGATGCAACAGGCGCCGGCATGATCGGGACACCGGCCTACATGGCTCCCGAACAAATGATGGGCACCGATGTCGATGCCCGCGCAGATATCTACGCCGCCGGCGTTGTCTTTTATGAAATGCTGACCGGCCGCAAGCCTTATCAAGGCGGTGGGGTCGAAGCGCTCTTCAATGCGCTAAAGGACGGCCAGATTACACTGCCGAGCAACCTCATAGATACACTTCCGCCCGATCTCGACCAGATCACCCTCAAAGCCATGAGCATTGAGCCGCAAAACCGGTTCGAAAATGCTGATGCCATGCGGGAGGCCCTCGCCAATGTCATGCCGAGGGCAGATCGAACCGGCCTGATCAACATGACGCCCCCAGCCGGTAAGCGAAGCCCGCGGGGGTCGGAATCCTCCTCCATGGCGAACCGCCTGAGTTCACAAACACTACTTGAGGTGGAGAAACACCTGACCTCCGGCCTCGGGCCGATGGGCCGGGTCATAGTCCGACGCGCAGCCGAACGCTCCAGCAGTCCCCGGGAAATGATCGAAACCGTGCTTGGAGAGTTTTCCGATGTCGACGAACGCAATCAGGTCAAGGCAGTCATCGAAACCATCATTGAATCCGACACTTCAAACCTGGTGCTTAAAGCCTCCCTTGCGGGTCTTCCCGAAGAAACCGTGCAAACCGTTGTTACCCAATTGAAGGCGCATCTTGGTCCGATCGCCAAGATTCTGGTCGCCAAGGCCGCTGGTGAAGCGACCTCCCTGGAGGACCTCGCCCAGAAAGTTGCACTCCACCTGGATGATGAAAAGGAACGCCGGCAGTTCCTGAACGCCGTCAACACGGGGCAAGCCTGAAGCACTTCGCTAAAAGTCTCAAACCATTGGAAGACAAGACATGCTCGAACTGGACGAACTCCTTCAAAGCTTTGGCGAGGACGCCCCAAGCGGCGAAGACCTGACCTACGACAGCGCCTATACAGAGTTGGAATTGGCCAGCCAGCAAGGCGAGGAGAAGGTGGTTGGAGATGCCGTCATCGCAGCGGAAGAACCGGACTATGTTGACGTTGTTGACAAGGCCAGAACACTGCTTGCTCGAACCAAAGATCTTCGTGTCGCGGCCATCCTTGCCAATGCAGCTCTTCGTACCGGCGGTCTGCCTGCTTTTGAAGAGGTCCTGTCCTATGTCCGCGGTTGCCTGGAACAACATTGGAAGAGTGTCCATCCGCAGCTTGATGAGGAAGACGATGACGACCCGACCATGCGGGTCAACGCAGTCCTTGGCCTGACTGACCGAGAAACCATACTCTCTTCACTAAGACTTGCGCATTTGACGAATAGCCGGACTTTTGGCCAGTTCTCGATGCGCGATATCCTGACCGCCGAAGGAGAGATGCTGTCTCCACCGGACCTGGAAAATATTCCGACCGATCAAGAGGTATCCGCTGCTTTCAAGGATACTGATCCGGAATACCTTGCATCGCTGGCAGAGGCCGTTGCCAATAGCCTGGAGCACGTCAAAGCGATTGATGCAGTTTTTGACGAAAAGGCCGGTGCCCTCGGTCCGGATCTGGCACCTCTTCAAAAAGCGCTTTTCGAAATCAACCGCCGATTGGCCAATTATGCGCAAATCGACAGCGCCGGCATGTCCGAAACATCCGACGAGGATGATGCAGAACCTACAGCAGAAGCAACCCGGAACGCGTCAGCAAGTGCACCACTCGGCGCCATCAACTCTCCGGAAGACGTGAAAAAGGCGATCGACCGGATCATCGAATACTACGCAAGGTGCGAACCTTCCAGCCCACTGCCGCTCTTGCTTAAGCGGGCGCATCGGCTCGTGTCCGCCGACTTCGTAACCATCATGCGGGACATGGCCCCGCTCGGCGTCGAAAACGTCGCGCTCATCGGCGGATTCGAGGCGGAAGAAAATGATTGATCCCCGGATGAACCCTTTGGCCGCAGGCAGGCACTTACCTGCAGACAACCACGGGAACCATTATCATGGCCAGCAGTCAGAAATTTATCGCCCGCAATCGGGCACCTCGCGTTCAGATCGAATATGACGTCGAGCTCTACGGTGCGGAAAAAGAGGTCCAACTGCCCTTCGTGATGGGCGTCATGTCGGATCTTTCTGGCAAGTCCGAGGAACCGCTTCCATCCGTTGCGGACCGCAAGTTCCTCGAGATCGACGTCGACAATTTCGATGATCGCATGAAATCGATGAAGCCGCGTGCAGGATTCACGATTCCGAACACATTGACCGGGACCGGCAACCTTGCGGTGGATATCACGTTTGAAAGCCTCGAGGACTTCTCGCCGGCGGCTATCGCGAAAAAGGTCGAGCCCCTGAAAAAATTGCTCGATGCGCGAACCCAGCTCTCGAATCTGACCACTTACATGGACGGGAAGACCGGCGCGGAAAATCTGATGGCGCAGATCATTCAAGACCCTGCCCTGCTAAAGGCCCTGGCCAGTGCACCAGCCTCCTCCCCTGCGTCTGACGAAAACGAGGAATAAGCTATGAGCGAGACCACGCAAGAGGCAGCCGGCGCCGAACCCCAAACTGAAACGACCTTTGGATCCAGCGAATTCGCTTCGCTCCTCCAAAAGGAATTCCGGCCCAAGTCCGACCAGGCAAAAAGCGCGGTTGAGGAAGCCGTCCGGACCCTCGCGGAACAGGTTTTGCAGAATCAGGCACTTGTTTCGGATGATGCGCTTCGCTCCATCGAAGGCATTATTGCCGAGATCGACAAGAAGCTGACCGAGCAGATCAATCTGATCCTTCATCATGCTGATTTTCAGCAGTTGGAAAGTGCCTGGCGCGGCCTTCATTTCCTCGTCAACAACACCGAAACCGACGAGATGCTGAAGATCCGGGTCCTGAACATTTCCAAGAAGGACCTGTCGAAGACACTGCGCAAGTTCAAGGGAACGGCCTGGGATCAGTCTCCAATCTTCAAGAAGCTCTATGAAGAAGAGTACGGACAGTTTGGCGGCGAGCCATATGGCTGCCTTGTCGGCGATTATCATTTCGACCACAGCCCCCGGGACGTTGAGATCCTGAGTGAAATGTCGAAAGTCGCTGCGGCCGCTCACGCTCCGTTCCTGACTGGCGCTGATCCAAGCCTGTTTCAGATGGATTCCTGGTCGGAACTCGCCAATCCGCGCGATCTGACCAAGATCTTCCAGACCCCGGAATATGCTGCCTGGCGCTCCCTGCGCGAGAGCGAAGACAGCCGGTATCTGGGTCTCGCGATGCCGCGTTTCCTTGGCCGCTATCCTTATGGTGACAAGACCGACCCGATCGAAGAGTTCGCCTTCGAGGAGGATACGGAAAGCGCATCATCGGAGAGCTATTGCTGGGTGAATGCCGCCTACGGTATGGCCCGCAACATCACCCGATCGTTCAAGGAATATGGCTGGTGCACCCGAATTCGCGGTGTTGAATCGGGTGGTGTCGTCGAGAACCTCCCCACCCACACGTTCCCGACCGATGATGGTGGGGTGGACATGAAGTGCCCAACCGAAATTGCCATTTCCGATCGCCGGGAAGCGGAACTTGCAAAGAACGGCATGATGCCGCTGATCCACCGCAAGAACAGCGACATGGCGGCTTTCATAGGCGCCCAGTCCCTGCAGAAACCGACCGAATATGATGATCCGGACGCGACCGCCAACGCCAATCTGGCGGCACGGCTTCCATATCTCTTCGCCACCTGCCGCTTTGCCCACTACCTGAAATGCATTGTCCGCGACAAGGTTGGGTCCTTCCGCGAACGGGAAGACATGCAGAACTGGCTGCAGGACTGGATCAACAAATACGTTGACTACAACGCAGACAACTCCCCCGAGGAAGTCAAGGCCCGCCACCCCCTCGCGGCTGCCGAAGTGCAGATCGAAGAGGTCGAAGGCAACCCTGGCTACTACTCCTCAAAATTCTTCCTGAGGCCGCACTACCAGCTGGAAGGGCTCTCGGTTTCCCTCCGCCTGGTGTCCAAACTGCCGTCTCAAAAAGGTGAGTAAGACCTCCAGCTGGAGGTAGTCCTCCAGCTCCCCCTCAATTTCAGAACAGACACTGTGAAAGGACATTCTCATGGCTTTTGACGCATTTCTTTACTTCAAAGACTCCAAGAACAAAGTGGTCGGTGAAACGACCGACAAGGAAATGGGCAGCAACAATGCCTTTGAACTCCGCTCCTTCGAGTTCGGTGCGGAAACCAACGTCAATATCGGATCGGATACCAGCGGTGCCGGTGCAGCCGGCAAGACCACATTCAAGGACTTCCAGATCACCAAGCGGACCGATACGGCGTCCTGCGCCCTGTTCAATGCGCTTTGCAGCGGAAAGCACTTTTCGGAGGCGATTATCGAGTTGCGCCGTTCCGGCGGTGAAGCTGGCCGGACCGGAAAGACCTTCATGACAATTCACTTCAAGATGGTCATGGTGAAGGACATGTCCTGGAGCGGTTCGGAAGGCGACGATGTCCTGGAAGAAACGATCATCTTCGAGTACGGCGCCATCAAGATCGAATACTCCAAGCAGTCCAAGGACGGCTCTCTGAAGAAAGCAGACGGCAACCAGGGCGAGGCGAAGTGGAGCCGCGTCCTCAACACCGCCGACTATCAGGTCAACTAAAGATCTCACTAAAAGCATACCTATTCGGGCGCGGCCCAGGCCGCGCCCGTCCCCCGGCACACGCATCAAAGGCAATTTGGCATGGACGCGGAGCACCTTTTGAAAAAGGGCGACCTGGATGGAGCGCTCTCATCCTTGCAAATGGCCATCCGCAAATCGCCGGAGGATCCGCGTCTTCGCGTCTTTCTTTTTCAACTTTTATGTATCATGGGTAACTGGCAGCGGGCGGTTGCACAGTTGAAGACTTGTGCCACCCTTGATCCGTCATGCGAGAACATGGCGCAGACCTACCGCTCCGCAATCCTCTGCGAAATCCTGCGCGAACAGGTTTTTGTCGGCAACAAACCGCCAACCGTTTTCGGCGAGCCGGAAGTCTGGACAGCAGGCTTGATCGAAGCCCTGAAGCTTGAAGCACAGGGCGAAGTCAATGCCTGTGAGGATTTGCGCCAATCCTCCTTCGAAGCCGCCCCGGCGATAGGCGGGGTGGTTGATGGGTCGCCCTTTTCCTGGATTGCGGATGCGGACCCCCGTCTGGGCCCCATCCTGGAAGTGATCGTCAACGGCCGCTATTTCTGGGTGCCTTTTTCAAATATCTACAAGCTTCAGATGGAGGCTCCCGAAGACCTGCGAGATTACGTCTGGATGCCGGCCAGCATCACCTGGCGCAGCGGCGGGACCACCGTCGCACTCATACCGACCCGCTATGATGGCTCCCACGCTTCTACAGACACTGCAATTTGTCTTGCGCGCAAGACAAGCTGGATCACCGAAGGGGAACAGGTCCTGAAAGGTGAAGGGCAGCGTCTTCTCGTGACAGATGCCGAGGACATCGCACTCATGCAACTGCGCGAGTTAATTCTTGGCGAAGCCCCAAGCAGCGCAACTTCACTCGAAACAGCGGTATTAGACGATGGTTGACCGGCGGCTTTCCGAACGTCTCCAACCATCTCTGCTTGACCGGCTTACCGATGAGGCTCCGGAAGAGACCAAAGAAGCTGGCGCAGACCGCTTCATCGATCTTCCACGTCTGCGGTCGATCATCCAGCGTGATCTTGCCTGGCTTTTAAATACGTCAAACCTCGAAGCTGCCCACGACTTGGAACAGTACCCTCAAATTGCCCGGTCGGTCGTCAACTATGGCATCCCGGATCTTTCCGGCACTGTCCGCACCAGCCATCGGACCGTCGAGATCCAGCAATCCATCCGGAGGGCCATCGAAACTTTCGAGCCCCGGATTTTGCCCGAAACGCTGGACATCTCGATCCAGGGCCAAAGTAACCAGGCCGGATCCGTGCTCTCTCTAGACATCCGTGGAGAACTTTGGGCTGAACCAGTACCAGTCGACATTTACCTGCGCACCGCACTTGATGTGTCGACCGGCCAGGTTTCCTTGACAAGTCAGGGTTAGCGCCATGGATACCCGACTGCTCAGACGCTACGAAGAAGAACTCAGTTTCATCCGCGAAATGGGAGCTGAGTTCGCTGAAACCTATCCGAAGATCGCATCCCGTCTCGGCATGGACCATACGGAGGTCAACGACCCGTACATCGAAAGGTTGCTTGAAGGTTTTGCCTTCATGGCCTCCCGGGTTCAGCTCGAGCTTGATCTTCAATACCCCGTCTTCACCCAGAACCTTCTGGAAATCGTCTACCCTCATTTTCTTGCACCGACCCCGTCAATGACCGTCGCAAGACTGGTACCGGATATGGCGCAAGGTGGGTTTGAGCGTGGATATACGCTGCCCCGGGGAACAATTCTTCGTAGCGAGATCCTTGAAGGCGAACAGACCGCCTCTCAGTTCTCAACCTCGCAAGACACGACACTTTGGCCGCTAGAAATCACTGAAGCCGAATATGTTGAAGGCCGCGGCGAACTCGTGGCCGCAGGGCTGGGAAAAAACAACAAGGCGAAGGCAGCCTTGCGCCTGCGTATTCACAGGGTCGGTAACCTTCCGCTCCAGGACTTGCCAGTGGATCGCCTGACCCTTTTCTTTGCGGGTGCCGGTGCAGAACCTTGGCGGCTTTATGAAGCTGTCTTGGCAAAGGGTATCGGATTGGCCGGACGCTCGACGGATCGCAGAAACGACTGGAACCAGGATCTCGGCAAGGACATAACCCCTCGCGGTTTCGATCAGGAGGAGGCGCTTCTCCCGGTTCCGGGCCAGTCCTTTGAAGGGTACCGCCTGTTGCAGGAATATTTTGCCATGCCGCAGCGCTTCTTCTTCGTTGATCTTGCAGGTCTTCAGCCTGCGATCAAGCGGACCGAAGGCTACGACCTCGACATCTATGTTCTCCTTGAAGACGACTATCCGTCGCTGAAATCCGTATCTGCAGCAAGTTTCGAGCTCCATGCGGTTCCCGCGATCAATCTATTTTCCAAACGCTGTGACCGCGTTCCCGTCGCCAGTACCGATGTGGATCACCATGTCACGGCGGATCGCATGGCGCCTTTGGACTACGAGATCTACCAGCTGGAAGAGGTCGTCGGAATCGGTGCGGAAGGCGCGGACGATACTCCATTCCAGCCGTTCTACAGCGCCAAAAACTACACACCGTTTGGCGATTCTCATGGGGCGTATTTCAGCGTCCGCCGGAGGTTGCGCCAACGTTCCGAAAAGCAAAGGCTCAAAGGCGGGCGGACCTCCTACCTCGGCACCGAATTCTACCTGTCCTTGAGCGATCGCAGCCAGGCCCCGTATTCCGGAAACATCAAACAGCTCGCCGTGCGCGCACTCTGCACCAATCGCGATTTGCCCCTCTATACCCCGATAGGCAAAGGGGACACCGATTTCGTCCTTCCTGACGGCGGCCCGGTCGCAGAGGCCCGTGCTATCGTTCCGCCGACCCGTCCCCGGCATTGCCTGGCGGAAGGTAGCCGATCCTGGCAGTTGGTAAGCCACCTCAGCCTCAATTACCTCTCTCTCGTCAACGCCGACCGGGGATCCGGCGCTGCGGCACTTAGAGAATTGCTCGGCCTTTATGCCCCGGTGGGTGAAACCGCCATCGCCAAGCAGATGGAAGGGCTTGTTTCGGTAAACTCGCGCCCCATCGTGCGACGCATAACCGAAGGTCCCCTATCGACGGCAGTCCGTGGGCTGGAGGTCAAGATAGGCTTTGACGAAAGTTTCTTCGAAGGAGCGGGCTGTTATGTCCTAGGTGCGGTCCTTGAAACGTTTTTCGCGAAATACGTGACGCTGAACAGCTTCACCGAAACCGGCATTCATTCACAGCAGCGGGGAGACATCGCAAGATGGCCGGCGAAGAGCGGGAAGCGGACGCTGATCTGAGCCGCCTCCGCGCGCTTGGGCAGACCCCGGAAAAATATCATATTTTCCAGGCGCTTCGGCTGATCGAGGCGGCCTATGATGATCATCCGCGTCTTGGCCGGTCGAAAAGCCCGTCGCAAGACCCTGTCCGCTTGGGACAGACCCCCGCGATGGCTTTCCCGACATCGACAATCTCATCCTTCGACAAGGATCCCGAAAGCGGCCGCCACCAGCTGTCCCAGTACGTCTTCGGGCTATTCGGTCCGCACGGGGCCCTTCCACTTCACCTCACCGACTACGCCCGAGACCGGTCTCGAAATCATCGTGACAAGACGCTGTCCGCCTTTGCCGATGTCTTTCATCACCGGATGATTTCCCTGTTTTACAGGGCCTGGGCGACCGGCGAGCCGGCACCCTCCTTCGACCGCCCTGATGACGATCCCTTCGGCGCAAAGCTTGATGCCATCGCCGGCATCGACGGCGAAGCCTTCAAAGACCGCGATGCCATGCCGGATCTGGCCAAACGGCATTTTGCCGGGCTCATGTCGGCAGCCCCCCGCAGCGAAGCGGGTCTTGCAGCGGTGCTCAAGGAGTTCTTTCGTTCCGAGGTCACCATCGAGAGCTTCATCGGCAGCTGGCTGCATCTGGAATCGCACGATCGCGGACAACTCGGCGCTGCCGCGCTTGGCGGCCAGGCCAGTCTCGGTGAGAAGGTCTGGTCCCGGGAAGCCAAATTCCGGGTGCGGATCGGCCCCTTGTCGCTCGCCGATTACGAGCGCCTCCTGCCGGATGGCGAAGGCCAGAAACGGCTGGCGGCGATAATCCGAAACTATGCCGGTGATGCGCTGGAATGGGAGGCCAATCTCGTTCTCCTGAAGAGCGACGTTCCGCCCCTGCTTCTTGGCGAAAGCGGACAACTCGGCCGGACAAGCTGGATCGGGCAGCGGGAAGACCGAGACGCCGACGACCTTTGTGTCACGCCCCCGCGCGGCCTCCCTCTTATTTGAGCTTATAGGACAACACTCATGACAGAAATAGGCCGTCTTGCCCTTTTCGGAAAACTCAACCGGCTCGGTTACCAGTCGATCGAAAGTGCCACCGTTTTCTGCAAGATGCGGGGCAATCCCTATGTCGAGCTTGCCCACTGGATCCACCAGATCCTTCAAGGGCAGGACAGCGACCTGCACAGGCTCATTCGCCACTACGAGCTGGACCCGGCGCGGGTCGCCCGCGATCTGGTTGCCAATCTGGATAGCCTGCCACGGGGAGCATCCTCCATTTCCGACCTGTCCTCCCATCTGGAAGAAGCGGTCGAGCGCGCCTGGGTTTATGGCTCGCTCATGTTCAAGGAAAGGCAGGTTCGAACCGGTCACCTTGTTCTCGGTATTCTCAAGACACCGGCCTTGCGCAATCTTCTTGAAGGCATGTCTTCCGAATTCAAGAAGATCAAGGCGGATGATCTGGCGGTAAACTTTCAATCGATCCTGAGCGGCTCCCCAGAAGAAGGATTACCACCCCAGGACGGGTCCGGCGTAAGTACTCATGCCGACGGCGCGGGCGAGCCCGGTGCAACATCACCGCAATTGGGCGGGTCTGCCGCGCTTGACCAATTCTGCATCGATCTGACGGAAAAAGCCCGCCAGGGTGAAATCGACCCGGTGATGGGCCGTGACGAAGAAATCCGCCAGGTTGTCGACGTGCTGATGCGGCGGCGGCAGAACAATCCGATCCTCACCGGAGAAGCCGGTGTCGGCAAGACGGCCGTAGTTGAAGGCTTTGCCCTGCGCATTGCCGCCGGAGATGTTCCACCGAATCTACAGCAGGCACGCTTACTCTCCCTGGATGTTGGCCTTCTGCAGGCCGGTGCTTCCATGAAGGGCGAGTTTGAGAACCGTTTGAAAACCGTCATCGAAGAAGTCCAGGCAAGTCCGGTGCCTATCGTCTTGTTCATCGACGAAACCCATACGCTTGTCGGTGCCGGTGGAGCAGCAGGAACCGGCGATGCAGCAAATCTTTTGAAACCCGCGCTCGCCCGGGGTACCTTGCGAACCATCGGCGCGACAACCTGGAGCGAATACAAGAAACACATCGAAAAGGATCCTGCCCTGACCCGGCGTTTCCAGGTTATCCAGGTTGCCGAGCCAGACGAGGCCCGCGCAATCCTTATGATGCGCGGTGTTGCCTCCATGCTGGAACATCACCATACGGTGCAGGTGCTCGATGAAGCCCTGGAAGCCGCAGTCAAGCTGTCCGCACGCTACATCCCGAGCCGGCAACTTCCGGACAAGTCCGTCAGTGTCCTCGACACGGCCTGCGCCCGGGTGGCGATCAGTCTTCATACGACCCCCGCGTCCATTGAAGACTGCCAGCGCTGTATGGATGCCCTGAAAACCGAACTGGAAATCATCGACCGCGATGAGACTGCCGGGACAGAGGTTGCAGACCGGCGTCAGCGGACGACCGAAGACCTGGAAGCGGAAACCAGTCGCCTCGCCGAACTCACAGACCGCTGGGACACAGAGAAAGATCTGGTCACTCAGATCCTGGACCTCAGGACCAGACTGCGCGAGGGCGGGAAGCAGGTCGATGATGACAACAGGGATGGTCCAGCCAACACCTCTCAAGAAGTCGACAGAGAGGCCGCGCTGGCCGAACTGCGGGCGAAACAGGCCGAGCTTGAAGCTCACCAGGGGGAAAACCCGCTTGTTCTTCCCATCGTAGACGGGCAGGCCGTCGCCTCTGTGGTCGCGGACTGGACCGGTATTCCCGTCGGCCGCATGGTCAAGGATGAAATCAAGACTGTATTGAATCTCGCCGAACACCTGTCAAAAAGGGTCATCGGTCAAGATCATGCGATGGAGATGATTGCCAAGCGGGTCAAGGCCTCCAGAGCCGGGCTTGATAATCCCTCAAAGCCTATCGGTGTCTTTCTGCTGGCCGGTACGTCTGGGGTCGGCAAGACCGAAACGGCTCTTGCGCTTGCAGAAACCCTCTACGGTGGTGAGCAAAATATCATTACCATCAACATGTCGGAATATCAGGAAGCCCATACGGTCTCGAGCCTGAAAGGCGCGCCTCCGGGATATGTTGGCTATGGCGAAGGCGGTGTGCTGACGGAAGCGGTCCGCCGTAAACCCTATTCTGTCGTTCTGCTCGATGAGGTTGAAAAGGCACATCCGGATGTGCACGAGGTGTTTTTCCAGGTTTTCGATAAGGGCATGATGGAGGATGGCGAAGGCCGGATGATCGATTTCCGCAACACGCTGATCCTGCTGACGTCCAACGCAGGCTCTGATGTCATCATGGATTTGTGCTCAGATCCGGACCTCATGCCGGACCCGGAAGGCATGGCAAAGGCCCTACGCGATCCTCTCCTGAAGGTGTTCCCGCCTGCCCTTCTCGGTCGCATGGTCGCCATCCCCTATTATCCGCTGTCTCCGGAGATGATCGGCAGCATCACCCGATTGCAGCTTGAAAAAATAGCCAAGCGGGTCCGGGAAACCTACGAAGTGCCGTTCACTTACTCTGATGCCGTGGTCGATACGATCGTCTCGCGTTGTCAGGACCTTGAAAGCGGTGGCCGCATGATCGATGCGATCGTCACCAACACAATGCTTCCTACCGTCTCGACCGAATTCCTCACCCGGATGCTGGACGGAGGGACTGTCGAGAAGATCCAGATCGACGTGGCCGACGGCGATTTCACCTACGCTTTTGGCTGAACGACCGGCCTGAACAGGAAATTTAAAGTTTTTTTACCGCCGGAGCGAACCTCCGGCGGTTCTGCGAGCACTTACAGAGGATCACGGTCGAAAATTGCGGCCCGGATCACCTCTTTAACGAGCTTGCGGAGAGCCTCAGATGTCGACCAGCGGTCAGAAATTCGTTGCGCGAAACCGCGCGCCACGAGTCCAGATCGAGTATGACGTCGAACTCTACGGTGCCGAGAAAAAGGTCCAGCTTCCCTTTGTCATGGGAGTTATGGCGGATCTGACCGGAAAATCAGCCGAAGCGCTGCCATCTGTCAGCGATCGCAAGTTTCTTGAGATAGATGTCGACAACTTCGATGAACGCCTGAAATCCATGAAACCCCGCGCGGCGTTCACCGTGCCGAATACGCTGTCCGGCGAAGGCAATTTATCCGTCGACATCACCTTCGAAAGCCTGGAGGATTTTTCTCCAGCAGCGATTGCGAAGAAGGTCGAGCCTCTGCGAAAGCTGCTGGAGGCGCGCACCCAGCTCGCCCATCTCTCGACCTATATGGACGGAAAGACCGGTGCCGAGGACCTGATCGCCCGGTTGATCGCCGACCCGGCCGCGCTCTCCGCCCTGACCGCTGCGGCGCCAGACAGTGCCACTGCCGATGCCGATGCGGCCCTGGCCGGACTGCGTGAAGCCGCCGCATCAGTTCAAGAGATAGCAGACGATCATTCAGCGGATGTTCTTGAGGCCCTGCGCAACAAACCGGCTGCGCCAGATCTCGAAGACGACCACGCGGAAAAGACCCTGGCTGCCCTGCGCTCCAAGGGAGAAGCAACTCCGGATAAAAATAAAGACGCCAACGCCTCGGTCTCAAATGCCCTGGCGGAGCTGCAGCGCAGCGGAAACGAGATCGAACGGGCAGAAGCAGAGACAAGTCCAGAAGCCGATCTCGCAGCCCTCCTTGCCGTTGACGAAGGTGAAGAGCCTTCCCCTTCTGAAGATGACAGCCACGCTGATGTTCTCAACGCCTTGCGCTCTGCGCCGGTAGAAACCGCCGACGAAGAAGACGATCAGGAGGTCGCACTTCAAAGCCTTCTGTCCACGCTTGACGAAGATCAGCCAGACGATTCTGAGACTGACGAGGCAGCTGCCGTTCTTGAAAGCCTGCGCGAGACCGCTTCGAGCGTCGACACTGCCAACGCCAATGATAAAGATGATGACTTCGATCTGAACGCACTGCTAACAGGGATCGACGATGCCCCTGCAGAAGAGGGCGCATCTGAAGCAGAAGCTGAGATTGAGATAGAGACTGACATCGACCTTAGCGCTAGCGCTGACGCCGATGAAGAGCCACAGCTGAGCGATCTTGACGATGCGATCGAGGAAGAACCGTCCGATGACCTCGCCGCCATGCTGGCAGAACTGGATGACCTGCCTTCAGACCCTGAGAGCGACAGCAGCTCAGATGAAGACTTCGATCTCAACGCACGTCCGGATGGTGATGAGGAGGCAGCCGAAGATGATGCGTCAGACGATCGTGATCTCGACGCCCTGCTAAATTCCCTCGATGAAGAGCCAGCAGGCACTGACGATGCGCTTTCGGGATCCTATTCCGAAGAAGATGATGATGACTTCGCCTCATTGCTGGCTGACCTTGGAGAAGACGACGGCGATGACGAAGAGAGCGATGCTAAGGAAAACGAGCTCCTATCTCCCTTTGGCACGCTGTCCGCGCAGCATCCCGCGGACCGAGACCAGCCCAGAACCAAGTTCCGAATTGCCCTTCTAGGCGATTTCACTGGCCGGGCCAGCCGCGGCGATCTTGAGATCGGAGAGGCTCTGGCGCGCCGCAAGCCAATGAAGTTTGACATCGACAATTTCGAGGATGTCATCGCGCGCTTTGCCACGACCCTGGTGCTGCCGATTGGCGAGGATGGCACTGGCATTGAAGTGCCCCTGAACAGCCTTGATGACCTGCACCCCGATGAACTCTACGAAAATGTCGAGCTGTTTGAAGAACTCTCCGCCTTGCGTCAACGCGTTGCCCGCGATGATGCAGCTGCGATCGAGGAACTGAAAACCTGGGGTTCCGAAAGCGGAGCACGGTCACACCAAAGCCGCGGCCGTGCAAAAGGCAACGCCGTCCCGGCAGACCGCAAGCTCAGCGACTTCCAGTCCCTGATTGGTGACATGCAAGGCAAGCTGGCGAGCCCAAGCGCTGCCGAAGATCTGATCGGTCACATTGTCGGGCCCTATGTGGTCACAGCAGCCGATCAACAACAAGATGAGCTGCTCGCAGCTGTCGACGAAGCGTTGTCCGGCGCCATGCGCACGGTCCTTCATCACCCGGATTTCCAGGCCGTCGAATCTGTCTGGCGCTCTCTTGAGTTCCTGGCACGGCGGGTTGAAACCAACGCCTCCTTCGAAATCGTCCTTTATGACGTTTCTGCAGAAGAATGGGCTGCGGATCTGGCTACTCAGGACGATCTGGCCGACAGCGGCCTGTTCAAGATGCTGGGAGAACAGCCTCGCCTTGATGAGGCACAAGGACCGCTCTCCGCAGTCTTCGCCCTCTATACCCTAGAGGAAACGCCTCCCCACGCCGAGCTTCTTGCCAGAATGTCCAAGATCTCCGAGTGGATGAACGCGCCTTTCGTTACTGCTATCTCGGCGCACTTCCTCGATACGCCTAAAAAGGACCGGCATCCTCTCGTCGCAAAGGCCTGGGATGACCTGCGCGCCCTGCCTGAAGCCGCCTATGTCGGGTTGGCGGCGCCGCGCTTCCTTCTGCGCCTTCCATATGGCGCCAAAACCGAGCCGGTTGACCCGTTTGATTTCGAGGAATTCACCCTGCGCAGCGGCCTAAAGGGAATGCTCTGGGCAAATCCGGTGATCTTGAGCGCAACGCTGCTTGCCGCCACAGCCTATAAGTCCGGCAAAGCCATGCGCCTCGGCGAGATCCTGTCTCTGGGCGACATCCCCGTCCACACAATGGTGGACAGCTACGGCGATCAGGTCGCCCTGCCTTGTACAGAGCGCCTTTTGAACACGCGAACCACCGCAGAAGTGGTCGCCCGTGGCTTCATGCCAGTCCTTTCCATCAAGGGACGCGCCGAAATCCGTCAGGGCTCCTTCCAGGCGCTGGGTGCGGGCGAATTGCATGGCCCTTGGGAACTCACCCCCGGCCAAGGCCGACCGAGTTTTGGCACTGAGGTTGCCCTCGGCAAAGCGCCCGAGGCGACAGAAACAGACAGTTTCGCAGACGATCAGGAAGCAGACGACGCGAGCGCGGAAACCCCAGCAGGCGACAACGACGGCGATCCAGATCTGGATCTCGATTTGGACCTCGGCTCTGACGACACCGATGGTGACAGCGCCGATGACGACCTCGACGCGCTGCTCGCTGGCTTGTCTGAAGACAGCGACAGCGATGACGACGAAGAAATGGACCCCGAGTTGGCCGCCCTTCTGGAAAATCTATGATGACAAGCCTTGCCTCCCCCCAAACCGCCGACGAACACGGCATCGTCCTCGCCCAGGTCGGCCCGAGTTACTGGATGCTGTCCGGCACCGATCATATGGACAACCTCCTGTCTGGAGAAGGCGCCTACCCCACTCCGGTCCGCTGCCTTTGCTTCCGCTCTGAGAGCGATCTGGAAGACATGCTGGCTGAGGACCAGGCCACGAGTGACCTGTGGAGCATTCATCCCGGCATCATTGGCCGTCTGAAGCGGCGGAACGAGCTCGTGCTCACCAACGCAACCGAACTTGAATGACGAGCTGAGCGCAAAAGGACCCAGGATGGCGCAGGAAATCGAACTCAAGGGACGCAAATCCCGGCTTGAGCTGCCCGGCAAGCTCAAGGGTTGGCTTGTGCGCGCGCAGATCGACGACGGGCTCAGCCGAATTCCGGAGACGACGATCGAGTTCATGTCCAGCGACATCGATATTGACCTGCAGCAGGTCGTTGGAGAGCGGTTGCGTCTGGAGGTCGATGCTCCGGAATACAAGGTCCGCTACTTCCAGGGGCATTGCGTAGCGGCCGAATACCTCGGCTCTCATGCGGGCCGCGGCTACTACCGGGCCAGCGTACGCCCCTGGCTATGGTTTCTCACCCGTTCATCCAACTGCCGCATTTTCCAGGAAAAGACGGTCATTGATGTGATCAAGGAGATCTTCGCCCAATACGGCTTCTCCGACTTCAAGGACATGACCAAGCAGAAGTACCGGAAACGGACTTACTGCGTCCAATATCAGGAATCCGACTTCTCCTTCGTCTCCCGCCTGTTGGAAGAGGAAGGGATTTACTATTTCCACACACATGAAAAGTCGAAGGAAACCCTGGTTCTCGCTGACGACCCGAGCGCCCATAAAGCCATCGAGGACAACGCAGAAATCGACTTCTATTTTCGCGAGGACGTTTACCGCCGGACCAACGACCACATCTTCGAATGGCGGGGAAGCGAGCGTATTCGCACCGGCAAGGTCACCCTTCAGGATTTTGACTTTGAAAAACCAAAGTCGGACCTCAAGTCGGTCAAGGCCCTGCCCAAGGGCAAGCACGCCTATAAGTCCTATGAAGTCTACGAATACCCGGGCCGTCACCGGGATGCCAAAACCGGAGAACACCTGGCACGGGTCAAGGTAGAAGGCTTCGCTTCGGAAGTTCAGCGCTGGCAGGGTGTGTCCAATGTCCGGCAAATGACGGTCGGCTCGAAATTCAAGCTGAAGAAGCATCCGCGCAAGGCCGAAAACGCGGAATATCTGGTCACCTCGGCACGGCATCAGATTCAGATCGATGCGGATATCAAAGACAGCGAATTCATCGAGGCGATCCTGGGAACAGAGCTCGATTTCGACAACACCAACAGCCGCGACATGTACCGCTGTCTGTTCGAAACCCAGCCGGCCGATGCGCCCTTCCGGGCACCACAGCTCACCCCGCGCCCGCAACACCCCGGTGTTCAGACAGCCATTGTGGTCGGAAAAAAGGGTGAGGAAATCTGGACCGACGAATACGGCCGGGTAAAAGTCCAGTTCCACTGGGACCGAGACGGAAAACGGGATGACCGGTCTTCCTGCTGGATCCGAACTGCTGTGCCCTGGAGCGGCAAGAGCTGGGGGGCTGTCAGTGTCCCTAGGATTGGCCAGGAAGTTATCGTCCAATTCGAGGATGGAGACCTCGACCGTCCGATCATCACCGGCATGGTCTACAACGGCGACACCAAAGTGCCCTACGCCCTTCCGGCCAATCAGACACAGAGTGGCGTAAAGACCCACAGTTCCAAGGGCGGCGGCGGATTCAACGAACTTGTCTTTGAAGACAAGAAGGACGCGGAATTCGTCCGCTTTCAGTCCGAGCGCGATTACAAGCAGATCATCAAGAACAACGCTGAGATCACGGTCGGTCTGGAGCATAAGAAGGGCGGCACCTACACCCAGACCATCCACGGAAACAAGACCGAAACAATTCGTGAAGGCAACCACGCCTTCACGGTCGCCAAGGGCGAGGAAACAGTTTCGATCGCCAAGTCCCGCAAGACGGACATCGGTGCCGATGACACGCTGGCTGTCGCAAGCGACCAGATCGTGGGGATCAAGGGCAAGAAGACCGACAACATTTCCCAGAATTATGTCATCGACGTCGGAGCCGCCCTCTCGATCTCGGCGAACACCAAGATCACCCTGAAATGCGGGGCGTCCACGCTAGAACTCACACCGAGTAAAGTCACGATCTCCTCGCCGCAGCTGGAAATAGAGGCCAGTGCCGTCGCTAAACTGACTGCAGGCGGACAATTGAAAATGGAAGGGAAAGGCCAAGCGGAACTGAAGGGCGGCGGCATGTTGAAGGTCGAAGGCGGTGGAATGACCCAGGTAAAATCTTCGGGTCTTCTGATCGCCAAAGGCTCCCTCACGATGATCAATTGAGGAGGCTTTGATGACCGCACGTACGTCCTTTTCCGCCCTGAAGAAACTGTCCGGCGCACCGGCTGCAAAATTGCTGTCCGAGGGCAACGCCGTTCTGCAAACTTCGATCGACGCGCCAGCAAACGCATCGGTTGCCGAGGTTCTGGCGGAACTCGAGTCCAAAGACGCTTTGCTCGACATGCTTCAGCTTCTGGCCCATGCGCTACCTGCACGGGAAGCTATTTGGTGGGCCTGCCTTTCGGCCCGTGAGACTGTAGCAGAAGGCGCAGCTCTTCCGCCGCCGTTGAGAGCTGCAGAAGCCTGGGTCTTTCAGCCCGGCGAGGACACAAGGGCCGCGGCCCGCGACGCTCTCGACACCGCTTCGAACGAAGATGAAACCGTTCTTTGCGCAATGGCGGCGGCGTTCGCCGCGGGCACACTCGGCCCCGGGGAACTTGAAGACTATGACGCACCGCCAGGCGCCGTCGGCGCAGCGGCCTTCGGCATGGCCCTGACCGCGCTTTATCACCACGAAGACGGGGTGGAAGAACGTGGTCAGCGCCTGCTTGCCCGCGCGCTCGACATCGCCCGCGGCGGCAATGGCAACGTTCCCCAATCCACCAAACAGGCCGACCGCTCTGCCCGGACCTCCGAAGAGGAGTCTCATCCATGACCTTGCCCGCTGCCCGGGTCGGCGACAATCACGTTTGTCCAATGATCACCGGCGTTATCCCGCATGTTGGCGGTCCAATCGTTGTCCCCTGCCCGACCGTCCTGATCGGAAAGATGCCTGCAGCAACAGCCACCGCCATGGCTGTCTGCATCGGCCCTCCGGACTTGATCGCCAAGGGATCGACAAAGGTACTTACCGGCAAGAAACCCCAGGCACGCCTCAGCGACACCTGCAGCCATGGCGGCATGATTGTCATGGGCTGCCCAACCGTTCTGATCGGTGGCTAAAGCGATGAACTTGGTCTTGCGCGCGTTGAATTCCGGCACCTTGCCAAACAACCAGAACGAAGTGGCCATGAAGGATGGTGTCCTGACCATCGGCCGCGGCGAGGAAAACGACCTGTCCTTGCCCGATCCGGATCGCCTGCTTTCGAAGCGCCACTGCGTCCTGGAAGAACGCAACGGCGACTATGTCATCATCGACACGAGTACAAACGGCACGTACCTCAACTATGGAACGGAGAGGATCGGAAACATTCCGACGCCGATCAGCCATGGCGATGTGCTGCAACTGGGCGGCTTCGAGCTTATTGTGGAAATCTATTCGGATGCGGCGCCTTCACAGGAACCGCTTCCACCCGCCGAAGACAGCCTCGCCCTTCCCAACGCCCGGCTGCAAGAAGCCACTCCGACCGACCTGGATGATCCGCTCGACAACGGCTCGGAACCCTGGGATTCCTACTTTGACGAACCTCTGGACGGTCCTAGTCCGGATGCAACGCCATCTGCCCTTGCGCGAAGCAGCAACCAAAGCGACCCGCTCGACTGGAAAGACCCTCTTGATGCGGGCGCTCCCATCGGTGCGGACGATCTACTTGGACCCTCTCGTGGATCATCGCTGCTGGGCGATTTCGCACCGCCCGCCCAGTACAGCGGTTCAAGTGCCGCGGACCATAGCCGCTCCGAACAGGACTATTTCCCGGCACCCTCTGTCCAGTCCTCGATGATCCCCGACGACTGGGACAGCCCGTTGACCTCGCATGGTGTTTCGGCCCAAGCACCCGAACCGGAAACACAGATCCCCCCGGCACAATCTTCAGCGCCCGATGCGATATCAGGTTTTCCGGAATCCGATCCGCTGGACGATTTTTTGAAATCAGAACCTGACGACCTGTCTGGCGGGATATCCGGTCCATTCGACACCCAGGAGCCAGCCTCTTCAACGCCCCCTGCTCCGGCTGCCGAAGCCCAGCATGTCCCGCCACGCGCATCGCCGGTCCCTCAGCACGAGCAATCAATGCAAGATGTGCCAACACCGGCACAAATTCCTGCATCTGCGCCACCGCCAGCGCCAGCACCGGCAGCAACACCAGCATCTGCGCAAGATGCGGCAATGCGTGCCTTTCTGACCGGTTCCGGTGCCGATCATCTCAAGATTCCCGAAGATGAAATTCTGGAAACCATGGAGCGCATGGGGAGCGTCTTCGCGGCGATGGTCACCGGCATGCGCGAGATCCTGATGGCGCGGGCGTCCATCAAAAGCGAGATGCGGATGAACCGGACTATGGTCGGAAGCGGCGAAAATAATCCGCTGAAGTTCTCGATCAGTCCGGAACAGGCCGTGGAAGCCATGATCCGCCCGTCCGTACGAGGCTATCTCGACGCTGAAACAGCTACGATCCAGGCCTTTGGCGACATTCGGGCCCATGAGCTTGCAATGATGTCGGGTATGGAGGCCGCGCTCAAGGATCTGCTCGTCCGCCTCGACCCGGCACAACTCTCGACGCGAATTGAAACCGGTTCCTCTCTCGGAGGACTGCTGGGCGGCAAAAAGGCCAAATACTGGGAGGCCTACGAGAAGATGTACTCCCAGATCTCAAGAGAAACCGAAGACGACTTTCAGTCCACGTTCGGGCGTGAATTCATCCGCGCCTACGAAGATCAACTCAAGAAGCTTTGACAGGACCAATCATGCATATCAAATCAGCAATCATAGCCGTTTTCAGCCTTTTCCTTCTGGCAGGTTGCGTCTCCAGCGGCCCGGCGCCGACCACGGTTGATCTTGCGATTTCCGGCGCGGCAAACATGAATGGCGGAGCACCGGCGAAGGTCAAGGTCTACTACCTGGCGTCGCCCGCGACCTTCCGGTCCTCGGATTTCTTCTCCCTGTTCAATTCCGCCCAGGCAACGCTCGGGACGGACCTCATTGCCGTTGATGAATTCCAACTCGCACCGGGCCGCACGAAGACCGATGCAAGATCTGTCGCCGGCACCCCGGTTGCCGTTGGTGTTGTAGCCGCCTTCCGCGACATAGATGGCGCCCGTTTCAAGGCCGTCAAACGGCTTACTCCAAACTCTGAAAACCGTGTCCGCGTGACTATTTCCGGCACCACAGTCTCGGTTCGATAACAACGGCACGGCCAAAGGAGGACCCTGAGCGTGTCCTGGGAAAACAAGGTTGTCTGGCAGGAGGGTCTCTTCCTTCAGCCTCACCACTTCCAACAAAATGATCGCTATGTCGAGGCGCTCGTGTCCGGTGTCGCTTCCGCTTCCGCCCCCTATCTTTGGGGCCTGCGGGAGCTGACGCTGGATGAGGAACTCCTGAAACTGGGAAAGATTGCCATAAAGTCGTGCAAGGGCCTGACCCCTGACGGGGTGACCTTCCGGGTCCCTCAGACAGAGGACCATCCTACTGCTCTCGACGTTCCGAACACTGTCAAGAACGCGGTGGTCTATCTTGCGATCCCGATACGGCGTCAGGGTGCCGTAGAAGTCGACACGACGGGCGCCGAAACCACGATGACCCGCTATCTGGTCGAAGAGGTGGAGATTTCTGACAGCATGGGTCATGAGCGCCGCACTGTCCCGGTGGCCGTCGGCAAATTGCGCCTGCAACTGGCCCTTGATCTCGACGACCTGTCGGACCAGATGGTCATTCCGATAGCCCGGATCATAGAAGTCCGGCAGGACGGGGAAATCATCCTCGACCGTTCCTTCATACCCACATGCCTGGATGCCCGCGCTGCCCCGCCGCTTCACGGGTTTTTAAGCGAACTCGAAGGTCTGTTGAGCCACCGGGCCGAAGCCCTTGCAGGCCGTCTGGGCGAGGGCGGCGGAAAGGGCGTTGCAGAGGTTGCCGACTTCATGCTGCTGGTTTCCATCAACCGCGCACTTCCCCTCGTCCGGCATATTCTCGCGATCGAAAACGCACATCCTCAGATGATCTATCAGATGCTGGTCAGCCTCACCGGCGAGGTGGCGACCTTCATGACTGCTGAAAAGCTGTCTGGCCAGTTTCCGGCTTACCAGCACAATGATCTGACCAATGTCTTTCAGCCCGTCTTCCGCATCTTGCGCCAGCACCTCAGTTCGGTTCTGGAACAGGGAGCTGTGTCCATTCCGATCGAACCGCGCAAATACGGCGTGTCGGTGGCAATGATCACGGACAAGCGCCTTTTGGCATCGGCAACATTCGTCCTTGCCGCGAAAGCGTCCGTCCCGGCGGAAAGTGTCCGGCGGTATTTTCCCACACAAGCCAAGCTCGGCCCGGTCGAACAAATCCGGCAACTCGTCAATTCCGCGTTGCCCGGGATTGCCATGCGGCCTCTTCCGGTTGCCCCCCGGCAAGTCCCCTATCACTCCGGTGTTGTCTATTTCGAGCTCGATTCCGACAGCACCTACTGGAAACAAATGACCACATCCGGCGGCCTCGCCATCCACGTGGCTGGCGATTTCCCAGACCTGGACCTGCAACTCTGGGCTATCCGCTAACCCGCTGAACTTTGAGGAAAGACCGATGAATCGCGACGATCCTTTTGCCGAACCATTCGACACGGACAAAACGGTGATCCGTCCCAACCCGGCCGGACGCCGGCCGGCTGCGCCAACCCCAATGCCGCCGCCCAGCGCCAGCGGGAATTCCGGAACGCAAGCTGAACGTCAGGAAGCATCGCAAAATGTCAGCGGACGCTCTCCTCAACCACAAGCACCATCCACTCAGCCTTCCGGTCCTTCGCCGGCAATTCCGCTGAACCAGGCCTATGCCGGCATGAACCCGCTCAATGCCGCTGCGTCACCTCTCTTTGCACTCGCCGCCCGTATCCGCAACCGCGCGCAGCACTCCAATCCCGCTGACCTGCGCGAAAGCGTGATCGCCGAGGTCCGCGCCTTTGGCAACAGAGCGTTGGAAGCGGGCATCGCTGCCGAAACCGTGCGTCTCGCCCGCTATGCCATTTGCGCGACTATCGATGATGTCGTCCTCAATACGCCGTGGGGCGGACAGAGCATTTGGACCCAGCAGAGCATTGTCGGCACCTTCCACAAGGAAACCTATGGCGGTGACCGCTTTTTCGATCTTCTAACTCGTTTGGAAAAGGCTCCCTCGCAAAACCTGGTCCTGCTGGAGTTCTTTTATGTCTGCCTCAGCCTGGGCTTCGAGGGCCGGCTTCGTGTCGCAGACCGCGGAAACGAAAAACACCTGTCCATCCGCGACGGTCTGGCACGCCTTATCCGCACCCATCGGGGCTCGGCCGATCCGTCCCTGTCTCCGCACTGGAGGGGCCAGCATTCGCCGCACCGGCTTTTGTCAGTCTGGACACCCCTATTCATCACCAGCGGAGCGGCTCTTGCAGCTATCTGTCTGACCTTCTTCATTTTCTCCTTTTTGCTGAGAGGAGACACTCAAGCCCTCGGCGCACAAATCGCAGCGCTCGATTTCAATGGACCGATCGAACTGGACCGACCGGCACCACCGCCACCACCACCGCCGCCACCGCCGCCTGAATCCGAAGAAGTGAAGACGATCGAAAACGTTTCGGCCTTCCTTCAGCCGGAGATCGACGAAGGCCTGGTTACCGTCACCGGTGAAGGCAACTCCCTGACCATCAACATTGCCGGAAAGGGCATGTTTGCGTCTGCCTCCGACCAGCTCGATCCGCGTTTCCAAGAAATCATGGATCGGGTGGCAAAAGCCCTCGGAGACGAGGAAGGCCGCATTAGCGTGGTTGGTCACTCCGACAACATTCCAATCCGAACGGCACGGTTTCCATCCAATCTGGAACTCTCCCTCGCCCGTGCCAAGTCCGTCATGCAGCGCATTTCGACTTCACTGGAAGACAAGGGCCGCATCAGCGCCGAAGGCCGCGCGGATCGGAACCCAGTTGCTTCCAACGACACGGCTGACGGCCGAGCCAAGAACCGTCGCATCGAAATCATCCTCGTGAAGGCAGGTTGACCATGTTGAACAAAATCATTGCCCGCGTCTTCAGCACCATCGGCCTTCTGATCATCTTCAGCCTGATCCTGGCCATCAGCATCTGGTATCTGGGGCCCCTGCTCGCCATCGGCAATTTCCGCCCCCTTGACAGCATCAGCCAGCGTCTTGTCGCCCTGGCTGCGATTGCCGCAATCAACGCGATTGCGATCCTAGCCATATTGCTTGTGCGGCGCTCCCGCGACCGGAAAATGGCCGATGCCATAACAAGCGGCGGTGCTCAAGCGCCCCGGAATACCGAGGATGAAACTGTTCAGGCGGAACTGGACGAGCTGCGCAAGCGCTTTACCGAAGCCATGGCTTTCCTGCGCAAATCCAAGCTCGGTGGGCGATTCAGAACACGCTATCTCTACCAGCTCCCCTGGTACATCATCATCGGCCCTCCTGGTGCGGGAAAGACGACCGCAATCGTCAATTCCGGGCTCCGCTTTCCCTTGGCCGAACGCATGGGCAAGACGGCGATCAGCGGAATTGGCGGAACGCGGAACTGTGATTGGTGGTTCACCAACGAAGCCGTTCTGATTGACACCGCTGGCCGTTACACGACCCAGGATAGTCAGCGGGATGTGGACGCCAAGGCCTGGACCGGTTTTCTCGATATGCTCAAGAAGTATCGCCGCCGTCAGCCCATCAATGGCGTGATGATCGCAATCAGCCTGTCTGATCTATCCCTGTCGAATGAACAAGAACGGCAGGAGCACGCCCAGGCCATACGGACTCGTCTGCATGAGCTGCGCCAAAAGCTTGGCGTGCGGTTCCCGGTCTATATTCTCTTCACTAAGGTCGATCTGATCGCCGGCTTCCAGGAATTTTTCGACAATCTGGGAGCACAAGACCGCGAGCAGGTTTGGGGCTTTACTCTGACCCACGACAAAAATGACCGTTCGACCAACCCGATCTCTGCTTTTGATACGGAATTTACGGCTCTCGTTGGCCAAATCTCCAATCTCAGCCTGGAGCGTATGCAGGCCGAAACAGACTATCAGCGTCGCAGCCTGATTGCAGGTTTTCCGGACCAGTTCGCGTCGCTGCGTTCGACCGCCGAGGGCTTTCTCGGTGAAATCCTTCAGGACAGCCGATACGAGGACAGCCAGTTCCTGCGCGGTGTCTATTTCACTTCCGGCACCCAGGAAGGTACGCCGATCGACCGGATGATGATGGGCATGTCCCAGACGTTCGGCATCGGTCGCCAGGCAATCGGAACCGGGCGCGGGCAAGGGAGAAGCTATTTCCTGACCCGGTTGCTGAACCAAGTTATTTTTCCCGAATCCGGACTTGTCTCGGCCGACGACGTTGTTGAACGCCGGTATCGGTGGCTCAAGCGCGGCATCATTGCCACAGGAGTGGTTGCCCTTTTCGCTACAGGTGGTGTCTGGACCAACAGTTATCTTGGAAACGTTACTTTGGTTGATGGTGCCCGCGCGCAGATCGAAGAGTTTCAGGAAATCCGCCGCGAGATACCAGGCAATCCGATTGCCGATGCAAACCTGGTACCTGTTGTTCCAGCCCTGAACAAACTAAGAGACCTCCCCGGCAACCCGGCGGCGACTGACCCCGAGCCGCCCTTGGAGCTGACCTTCGGTCTCTATCAAGGTGACACGATCGGCACCGTGTCCGCACAGACCTATCGGGGTGCCCTCAATGCCCTCCTGCTTCCGCGCCTTTTATTCCGCCTGGAAGAACAGTTGCAGGCCAACATCAACAATCCCGATTTTTTGTTTGAAGGATTGAAAGTCTACCTGATGCTCGGCCTGCAAGGCGCCATGGATGCTCCAACAGTCAGAAGCTGGATGACCGCGGACTGGGCGCTGGAATTTCCTGGCCAGACCGAATTGCAGGCGGATCTCGCCGACCACCTGGATGAGCTGCTGAGCCGGCCCATGCGCCGCATTGGCCTGAACGGCCCTCTCGTGGAGCAAATCCAGTCCCTTCTGGCTGAAACCCCGCTGGCGGAACGTATCTATCAGAGCATTGTCACGTCTCCGGTGGCCAAGGCCCTGCCTCCGTTCCGTATCACGGATGCGGGTGGCCCGGCCGTGTCGCGCGTCTTTCTCAGAACATCAGGCAAGCCGCTGAGCGCGGGCGTAGAAGGAGTCTACACCCACGCGGGGTTCTACGAGTACTTTCTCCCCCAACTCGCCACCGTCGAGACACGGGTGAAATTCCAGAGCCTTGTGCTCGGTTCAAAGGCAGAAGAAGTCACGCCGGAAACACTCGACCGTCTCGACCGGGATGTTTTGGCCCTTTATGAAAACGACTTCGTCTCCCGCTATGACGAGCTTCTTTCAGACGTCGACATCATCCCGATGGAAAGCGTCGGACAAGCAACCCAGGTCGTCAACATTCTGTCCGGCCCGACGTCCCCAATCCGCAACATCCTGAACTCTGTCGCAAGAGAAACCCGGCTGACCCGTCTCCCCGGCGGCGTAGCTGCCAAAAGCTCCGCTGTGTCGGCGGCAGCAGGCTTTGCCAAAGACGAAGCAATCTCATCGATCGACGCAACCCGGCTTTCCGTTGTTGGCGCATTGGTCTCCAGCGTAGAAGCCGCAAGTGGCGGTGCAAAGGAAATTCCTCCAGGATTCTTTGTTGAAGAACGGTTCCGCCCACTGCATGAACTGGTGAATTCTTCCGAAGGTGTACCATCCCGTCTCGACGAGGTGATGCAGCAGATGGTCGCCATTTTTGACCAGCTCAATCGTTTGTCCCTTGGCCAAAACTCCGGCACAGCGATCGTCAGCAACCGGGCAACCCCTTCTGACGAACTTCAGGCAACCGCGACGCTCCTTCCCAATCCGTTGCAGCGTTGGGCCAACCAGGTGGTCGCAGTGTCCTCCGGCGCGGCTGTTGGCGGAGCCAGAACCGAACTCAACGGCAAATGGCAAGCTGATGTTCTTCCCTTTTGCCAACAGGCAATCAATGGGCGGTATCCAATCGATCCGCAAGCAAAGGCGGACATCACAATCGCGGACTTCGGCAAGCTGTTTGCCCCCGACGGACTGATCGACGGTTTTTTCAAGGAGAACCTTGTCCCCTTCGTCGACACCACCACCGATCCTTGGCGGCTTCGGCGGGTGAACGGTGTCGATATCGGGATTTCCAACGCTGTCATTGCCCAGTTTCAGAAGGCACGCGAAATCCGCGACAGCTTCTTTTTGACAGCCGGTCCGCCCTCTATCAGGTTCGACATCAAACCGGTCGCTCTTGATCCGAACGTTGAACAGGTCGTGGTCGAAATTGACGGACAACCGGTGACTTATGCCCACGGACCACCCGAAGTCACGCCTCTCGTATGGCCTGGGCAAGGCAGCGGTGGCCGCACGCGTGTCACAGTCTCTCCGTCCCGTCCGGACCTGAAGAACACGATTCAGATGGATGGACCCTGGGCCTGGTTCCGCCTGCTCGATACCGCAGAGGTGCGCCGAACCAATGTGTCAGACCGTAACCGGGTGATCTTCAATCTTGGAGGACGCATCGCGATCTTTCAGCTGCGCGCAGGATCCGCCTTGAACCCGTTCACTGTCACCGCTCTGGAGAATTTCGCCTGCCCGAGTTCCCTATGACCCAGAATGAATGGACGGTCGGCTGGTTCGGAAAGCTTCCTTGCGTGGGTGATTTCATCCGCGCAGGTTTGTCGCCACAATTCATTTCGGCCTGGGATAGCTGGATGCAAACCATGGTGGCCGCCGGCAGCGAAGCACTCCAGGAGAACTGGCTGGGCAGTTACATGACAGCACCCATATGGCGCTTTGCCCTGCCACGGGATGTCTGTGGCCCCAATGCGGCTGCCGGTATCTTCATGCCAAGCGTTGACCGGGTGGGAAGGCAATTTCCGTTTTGCCTTTGTGTCGAAGATCAATCCGAAGATGGGCAGGCATCCGCCTGGGATCTCTATCAGGGTCTCTCCCCGATCTACGAGAACTTGGAAAATATAGCCCTTTCCATGCTCGACGACGGCGCGACAATTGATGCACTCCAGGGAGCATTGAGCACCTTGCCGGAACGCCAGGAGACAACTGTGTCCGTCACTGCAACGCACCTGGGAAACGCAGATCTGATTGCTTGCGATGACACCGTCGAACGCCAATTGACCAACCTCGCGGCCCGAAGTGGCGCGACCCTTTGGGTCTCCGCAATTGAGGACATCCATCGGACCATGGTGTGCCGGGGAATGCCTGAAAGCCGGAATCTGGCCGCGGTATTTTTCGATTTCAACGCTCCGGTCTGGAACCCCGGCCATCAGGGCTCCAATCAACTTGAAGGCAATGAATGACGGATCGTATCCGAGCCCACAGCGCCCGCACCCATGTCGGCCGGGTTCGCAAGGTAAACGAGGATTCGATCCTCTTGCGCCCGGATATCGCACTTTGGGTCGTCAGCGATGGCATGGGGGGGCACATTGGTGGTGAGTTTGCCAGCCAGGCAATCGTGGAAGCCCTGAACGAGCTTCCATCGGACCTCCAGCCAGCCGACGTCATGACGGAGGCACGCACGGCCCTCCATCAGGCTCATGCCAGGATAAAAGACGAAGCTGGCCGGCGCGCGCAGGGTACCATCGGAGCTACAGTCGTGTTGCTCGCTCTATCGCACGAACACTTTTTGTGCCTTTGGGTCGGAGACAGCCGGCTATATCGTCTCCGGGAAGGCGTACTGAGCATGGTCAGCTTTGATCATTCCGTTGTCGGCGAACTGGTCGAACAAGGGCAAATGACCTGGGAAGAGGCTGATAAATCCGATATCAGCAACCAGATCACACGGGCTGTTGGTGTTGGCGACGTATTGGAAATCGACAAGCGCCGGGGCAACATCCTCCCGGGCGATCGCTTTCTGCTGTGTTCTGACGGCCTGTCGCAATATGCGAACGACCAGCTCCTGCGCCAGTATCTGATGGAAAAACCCATTGATACTCTAGCCGACGACCTCCTGGCCGTCGCTCTCAGCGCCGGGGCATCGGACAATGTCTCTGTCATTGCGGTGGAGGTCTGACACCCATGCCCTGTTTTTGCACCGTCCCGGCCGAGCATGTCCGCAATTATTATGACTGGGGAGTTACCCCGCTACTGCCGACACTGCCGCTGTCCCTCCGGCTGGCGGCCGCGCTCCCAGCGCTGGATCCTGCAAACCGGCTCGACATGCAAATTGCCGCCGGATTTGACCTGGCGCGCATGCCTCGGATCGACTTCGGCGGTGGCGCGGCCTTTCAACTGTCGGCCATGTTCAATCTCATGGTGGGGAATTTCAAACTCGACGACCTGCCGATGTTCGAAATGCAGATGCAGCAGGCCGCCGCCAGTATCGAGTCCAATGTCTGGCCGCGCCTGGGCTATCTCGCCAGCTTGAAAATCCAGCCATTGTTAAATTACGCCCTGGTTGCCCGGCTGGTGCTCGACCTCCAGGGATTCGGACTTGATCCCTTCGAAATGGCAAGCGAGCCGCCCGTCCCGTTTTCTCACAGCTACAGTTTTGCCCTCTCCCGCCCCCATTTTGAAATGGTCAAATTCATGGGGGGGCTCCCCGCTTTGGCAATGCTGAGTGAAACGCTCAATTTGCCGCCCCTGGGTAGCCCGGAGAGCTATTCCGGCTTGAGTAACTTCTTCGGGGCGATGGCGAATTTGCGCCCGCCGCACTTATCCATTCCGTTTCCTACCCTGACAAAGCTGGCCCTGGTGTTGGAATCCTTGGCGACTATCAACGAGGCCTTCGGTGATGCCGGCTTCGCCCCGGCGACCGTAAGGCGGGTGCGCCTGATGCTTCAGAATTGGTCGTTCTTCAATATCCCGATCCCATTGCCGGCACTCCGTTTGAACCAGATGCTACAAACATTGCCGCCGATGGAGGACATTAAACTGGGCGAGCGAATTGCCGGGTCGTCAAACTTCGCCGCACCGTCCTTTCATTTCAGCCCGCCGCGTCTGGCAATTTCACCGTTTCTGAATGTCATGCTGGCGCTTCAGGGTTCGCTGCAATTCGCAATCGACATGGAGCCTTTCGACATGTGCAGCATGTGTCCTTGCTCCTGAGGTCCCCGAAGCTCGCGCCTCGGGTCAGCGAAACCCGTTTCTCACGTGCACAACGGTAAGTCGCTGAGTCCGCGAGCAAGTTCTTAGATTTCACCGAGCCGGCGCCACTGCAGCAGTTTTTCCCGGCTGACCTCGAAATGCATGGAATCCTCACGACTGAAGCCCGCTCCCCAGATCCAGCCTTCCTTCTTGAAGAAATCGGCCAGAAGGATCAATCCAAGCTGTGTCTTGCCATCGGCCAAGTTGTCGAGCACGCCGTCAATGTTGATATCCACCGCCAAACCGTAGGCGTGAGAGGACGCCGAAGTTATGGACCCGCGGATACGGCGCACGCACAAGGAGCCGGCGCTTTTGATCCGGTCGTAAAGTTCCGGTTCAAAAACCTGAACATTGGCGAATACCTGGCGGATCGACACCAGTGCCGGTTCCAGCATGCGCGCCTTGATCGGCCCGACATCCTCGGTCTTCAAAAGACCTTTCAGTTTCGGATTGGTTGCCGATTGGCAATCGTCCGTAAGGCCTTCCCTAGGCAGTCCAATAAGGTCCCGCAGGAAGGACGGGGAGGCTACAGTGAGTCCTTTATTTACAGACCTTCGGTCGGCAATCAGAACCACCTGGGCAAAAGAATCTTTCAAGCTGTCCGAGGCAGCCGGGTTTTCTTTGGCCGCCTCCGGTTCTTCCGTTTGCCGGGAAAGACCCAATGACATCCGAATATCGAGCCCATCCACACGGCTTTGAAGTTGGGTCAACTCCCGCCGCAAGGTTTCCAATTCGGATTCCAGCTTGCTGGTATCAACCACCGCAACAGGTGGCGGAGCGAAATACCGGCTTGCCCAATGCCAGGCAAAAGGTGTCGAGGCAATTGAGAGCGCGAGAAGAATGCCGATAACATACCGCATTTGGTCAATCCGGAACCGAATGAAATTAACTTCGGTCCCAAAGCAGCCGAAGGGTTCAAAGGTATGTCCCAGCAAAAGGAAAAAAGGTTCAGAGTTTTGAAAAAAGAGGTCTTTTCGTGCTGTTCCGGTCAACGCAGAAGTTTGCTGAAATATTGGTAGTGTCGCATTTTTTTTCGAGGTCAGAGTGGCGGCTCTGTCTTGACACGTTTATCCTGCGAGTTCCATGAACTGGCGGTAAGCAGGGACACCCGGCTGGTTCAATAGTCCCTTTCGGATCATGTGCGCTGTTTCAATTCCGTCCAGCATCGCGCTTGCCGAATGGAACGCCTTGAAGCCTATCATCGGCCTGGTCAGTTTCGGGCAAACTTCCAAAACACACCAGTGTCGATGCGTTGGATTTAATAGGCTGCAAAGCCCGCGAACTTGTAATTTCCCGCCCAGTCCGTCAGCTGACGGTTAAGGCGGTCAATCATAGCGACGGTCCTGACATCATGGTTGCCGGATAAAGCTTTGACGAGTTTATGGGTGAACGCCTTAGCCTTTTCCTTGGGTATTGTGGTTGAGACACGCATGGTCCCCATCTATCCCGCTTACGAATGAGACCGTGTCCCAAAAAAACAAAGCCATGATTGACGTGGGTATTATGGGTTTTGCCCATATTCAGCGTCAGTTTGAGCTTGTCCTCCAGAAAAGCGCGAAGGGTGTGCACCTGCAGGACTTAGCCTTGTACCTAGACAACCGCCGCGAGATCGCATTGTCCGAGGCTCGCGCCTTTCGCACCAAATAATTCCTCGGCGTCGGCTTCGCGCTGGTTGCCCCCTGATCCCGGCATAACCACCAGGCTTGGTCACGCAATGGCTATTCGCCCGTCCTACCCCCAGTTCCATCGGAATCGGCGATACCAGCGCCAAGAAGTACAACGAGGGTACAACTTCGCTAATATCGGAACCTTTAGCGATTGATTTTGCGCCGTTTTTCGCGACGTCCATCCAATCCATCATGGGTGCAACCGAAAATCTCGCTATGGTTGCATATTTTTCTCTATTTTTTCAGCCACTTAAGTATCTTTGTCGCTAATGTCAGTCGGTCCAATCCAACTGAACTTTGAGGTTTTAGCAGTGAGTGCAACATTTGTTGTACTCATTCAAAGATGTTGTACTGACCTTTAAGCTATGGAGGACGCTACACCATAGGACTCGTTAAAATCTTCAAGGTTAAGTACAGCTCGTCTTACTGCGCGATAGTCATCTTCCGGAACAACAATTTCACCGGCGTCCGTCATACCAAGACCTTCAAAAAGAAATTCTGTAGGGTTCTTGGTAGTGTTGATGAGATCAACATAACATCCATAGTCCACCTTCCAAACTCGATACCTAGTACCTGGTTTGTCTTTCGCGGAATAGGAACGTTTCGCGATGTGCAGCATCCTCTCGTCGAAGAGAAACTCGATCGCTCCATCGCTTGCGTCAGTCTCAAGCATAAACGCTCTTGCTTTCTTTCCGTCAATAACAGTGTCCCTGATCCATTCTAAAAGTGCCTGAGCTCGTTGGTTGTTATCCAAATTTCGCTGCTTATCTCGCTCGAACCAGTCTTTTGCCGCCGCTCGAACTTCGTTCATTGACAGCTTAGTTTGGTCGGATCTCATCGCTGCGAGCTGTAGTATGTTTATGAAGTCTCTAGGAACGCCCTCTGAAGCCCTAACCAATTCAGCGAATACCCGTTCCTGCGAAAACACCGCATTAAGCATTTCTGTTTCGTTTTTCTCAAAAAGCCCATTATCTCCAGAAATCGCCTGAAGATGTCGAAAGAGTAATTTCTGAAAAAATTCTAGGGATGCCTCCGCGTTCACATCATAAACGAAGTAGTCATCTAAATTTATGTCTGCAGCGATATCCGACCCCACTTCAAATCCAATTCGAGAATCTTCGAAGTCGACCCGGAATTTAGAACGAAATTCAATTGCTGCAATTTGTACTGTAATATTTTGTACTGGCAAAATCGCTCTTCGAACAAAATCCGCGAGATATGGCTGCAAATTTTCTGGTAGAGAACTCCATTCGTCTAGCAATATCCAAATTCTGTTTTGAAAGCTCGCCGCGATATCATTTAACGCCTTCGACGCCTCACCTAGATTTATCGACAGCTTGGGAACACCCTTGGTGAGCGTCTCGATTTCACGCTCGTCTTTTTGTTCTAAGGCCGTCGCTACTTTAGCTCTTGCCCCCCCACCAATTGCTGAAATCTCGACACCAGTTTCACCGGTTAAAGCAGCTGAATCTGAGGTGGCGCCTTTGACACGAGTTTCAACAATATTCGTCGCCACAACGCTTTTGACGCAGTCCGCAAATTTTTCAATCGCCTTATCCAAACCGGAGCCACGAAAGGGCGACTTCGGATCGGTGTAAGTTTCGAGAAAGCTCTCGCTCAGCGCAGAAATAAGATCACGGATGAGGGTTGTGGCACGAACACTTGGATCGACACTCTGGTCAGAAAAAATCGAATTATTTGACCCGAGGGTACGCATGTCGAGCACAACAGCAATATCGCCAGAATCACGCGCAGTGCTTGCTACGAAAGACAGAATGTGTGTTTTTCCGGTCCCTCTTCGACCGAACAAGACTCGACTGTCGCGACTTTTTAATGCGCCTTCAATACGCCGGATAGCGACAAAACTCTTTGCTTGTTCTTCTCTCGTTAAGTGTTCCGCCCTCTTAGATATTTGCTGCAACAAATTTACTGAGTGTTCTGGTTCGCGTCCAAACATTCTCTGAATTACACCCTTCAGCAATTTTGCCTCCAACTACTCAATACCGCAATAGTTGCTCAGCTTGCAAAGTACGCCTTTTGAGAGTGAAGTGTCACTGAATTTTTGAACGGCCACTCGGGCCTACCAGCAGATATTTCTTCGACAAAAATGAAGCGGTCAATCTAGCACTGTTCTTGGTCGAGACTACTTCACAACAGATGGACAACAGATTTCTGGGTACAACATTTAGTTTGCAACTTGTTCAAGCTATTGATTTATAAAAATAACTTCACCTGTAAGATCCAATCCATCATGGGCGCGACGGCCAGACGGGGCTGGTGGGCGGTGTAAAGGCGGTGTTCGGCTGTCATGGCCGCCTAGATATCATCAGCAGCGCAAGCACGCAAAACAGGGGCCAGCCCTGTCTCTAAGTGAACAGGGCTGGCCCCTGCTTCCAATGCGCCGCCGAAATGGCGTGTTTTGGAAGCCCTCAATGTCTTCAGGGCCAGGTGCGCGTTGTCAGAGCCGCTGGGTAAAGGTGGCCGCCTTGACAAGCGCCGCATAGTCCTTGGCCAGATCCAGGAACGCATCATAGCTTTTCTGGACGTCCGCAAAGACCGGGTTGGCGGCCGCGTTTTCGGCCATCACCTCGGTGACCGCCTTGCGCAGCGCGGCAATCACATCGTCCGGGAATGGACCAAAGGTGATGCCGTCGGCGATCAGCTTCTGCATGGCGACCGCGTTGTAATAGTCGAATTGGGAAGTGGTTTCGACGGAGGCTGCCTCTGCCGCATTGGCGATGATGGCCTGAAGATGGGCGGGCAGACTGTCAAAGGCGTCCTTGTTGACGACAATCTCAAGGGAAGCGGATGGCTCGTGGAACGCTGGCACATAGCAGTATTTGGCGACTTTCTGCAGGCCGAAGGCCATATCTAGCATGGGACCAGCCCATTCGGCCGCATCAATCGCGCCGGACTGGAAGGCCGGGAAGATTTCCGGAGGCGGCAGCAGAACCGCATTGACACCGAGCTTGCGCATGGCCTCGCCACCAAGCCCGGCAATGCGCATATTGAGGCCCGCCAGATCCTCAAGGCTTTTCACCGGCGTCTTGAACCAGCCAGCGGCCTGAACCCCGGAACTGCCGCAGTAAAACGGCTTGAGGCCGCGCTCTTCATAGATGCTGTCCCACAGATCCTGCCCGCCGCCATAGCGCAGCCAGGCGGTCATTTCCAGCGCGGTCATGCCAAAGGGAACGGCGGAGAAGAAATGCAGGGCTGAGTTCTTGGACGCCGAATAATAGGGCGTTGAATGGCCGATTTCCGTAGTGCCCTGCTGAACCGCGTCTTCCACGCCGAAGGGAGGCACCAGCTCCCCGCTGGAGAAGATCTTGAAAGTCAGCTCCCCGCCGGACATGACCTCCACCCGCTTGGCGAAGGTGGTGACATTGGTGCCGACACCCGGGGCCTTGGCCGGAAACGAGGTCGGCAATTTCCACTCGATCTTGCCCTTGGCAACGGCCGGGGCCGCCAGCAGGCTGGCAGGGGCTGCAGCCGCCCCCGCTTTCAGGAAATCGCGTCTTTTCATGAAGTGTCTCCTTTTCAAGCAATAATAGAACACCAGGTCATCGGAACAGGATCTCCGGCAGCCAGGTCGCCAGCACCGGAAAGGCGGCAACAAGGCCAAGGGCCAGAAGCTGGATGACCACAAAGGGGATCACGGCCAGATAGATCTGACCGGTGCGGATGGAGGCCGGGGCCACGGAGCGGAAATAAAACAACGCAAATCCGAACGGCGGCGTCAAGAACGAGGTTTGCAGGTTGAGCGCGATCAGAACCGCGAACCAGACCGGGCTGATATCGCTCTGCAGAATGATCGGCCCGACAATCGGTACCACAATGAAGATGATCTCGACAAATTCCAGAATGAAGCCGAGCAGGAAGATCACCAGGAGGGTCAGGAACAGCATGCCATAGACCCCGCCGGGCAGCGCCTCCAGCAATTCGGCCACATGTCCGTCGCCGTCAAAGCCCCGGAACACCAGCGACAGGATGCTGGCGGCCATGACAATGCCGAAGATCATGCCGGTAATCGTGACCGTCTCCCGCAATGCCGCCGCCAGAACGCCGGAGCGCAGCAAGGGTGCCGACACCGCCAGCATCAAGGCAAGAACAGCAGCCGTGAGGACACTGGAGACGACCGATCCCGCCGTCCAGTTGATCTGGCCTTCATAAAAGCCAAGCCCGAGCAGGCCGGCCTGACGCAGTCCCAGAAGTAAAAGCGCCAGCATCGCGCAGCCAAGGGCCGCCCAGCTGACAGACCCGCCCTGCCCGGATGCGGCGATCAGCAAGGCCCCGGCAACACCGACACTGGCCGCTTCCGTTGGCGTTGCAATGCCGACCAGAATGCTGCCGAGGACTGCGACAATGAGACCGAGCGTTGGGGCAATGCTGCGGATCAGTTCACTAGCGCCCGGCCTTTCCACGGGCGCTGCCCTTTCCCCGGCAGCCGCCGCCCCCTTCCCGCGCAGCCGGATCAGCACATAGGCCGCATAAAGGGCCACCAGCAACAGACCGGGCAGCAAGGCGCCTGCAAACAGATCGCCCACTGTCACCGGATCGGGCGCAAAATTCCCGGCCTCCTGCTGGGCCTCGAAATAGGCGTTCGACACCTGATCCCCCAGAAGGATCAGCACGATGGACGGCGGAATGATCTGGCCGAGGGTGCCGCTGGCACAGATCAGGCCGCTGCTCATGCGTTTGTCGACCCCCGCCCCCAGCAGCGCAGGCAGCATGATCGTGCCAAGCATGACGATGGTTGCTCCGATAATGCCGGTGGAGGCAGCAATCAGCGCGCTGACCAGAACCACAGCGAGCGCCAGAGCCGACTGATTGCCGCCAAGGGCCGCCGACAGGCTCTTGAGCATGCGCTCGGCCTGATTGGATTTTTCCAGAAGCAGCCCCATGAAGACAAACAGCGGCACGGCCAAAAGAAGCGGATTGGACATAATGCCGAACAGACGCTGGGGCACCGCCTGAAAGAACACCAGATCAAAATCCCCAGCGGCCGCCGCCAGCAGCGCCACAAGTGTCGGCGCCCCGGCAATTGCCAGAAGCACCGGCACGCCGGACAGGATCGCGGCAAAGACGGCAAAGGCCATCAGCAAAAGCCAGACAATATCGATACTCATGAGGCCGGGCGCCTCACAAGGCCGGCCAGCCGGGTCAGGATCAGCAAAAGCACCAGAGCAGGCAGCACAAGCAGACAGGTCTTGACCACAAACAGACCCGGCAGCCCGCCGGTTTCAGGCGAGCCTTCCAGGATTTCCCAGGAACTGCGCACCAGGGGAAATCCGCTCCAGAGCATCAGGCCAAAGACAGGCAGGGCGAAGAGCAGATCTCCCGCTAGGTCAATACGCCGGTTGGTGCGGACGCTGAAGCGCTGGCGGAAGACATCGACCCGTACATGTTTATCGCCTTCAAAGGAGACGGCGACTGAAAAGGCCACCAACGCCGCAAAGGCGTAATTGACCGCATCTTGAAGTTCCAGAAGCCCGAACCCGAGCAGATAGCGCATCAGCACCATGGCCAGCTGCCCGAGAAAGACCACAATGGCCAATCCCATACACAGGCGCCGCACCGCCCCAAAGACTCGTCCTGTCAAATTCCCACTTCCCGCGCGCTTGGCGCCGTGTCCGCCTCGTATCGGCCAAGAGCAAGTCCCCTTGATCTGGCCTGAATCTGGGAAAAACACTATTGGGCAATCGCCGGTCTGTATAGCGGCTTTTGACACTTCTTTGGCGCAAGGCCTACTTTTTCGCCCCTGGCAGATCCAGACCATGCCCCTCGCGTCTTGGAAGGCCTTAACGTAAGGACCGCACCTGCTGCGACGCACCAAAGCGTCCCCTTTGGCAGGCCCCTCAAAGTCGAACCTCTTGGCAGCTCAGCAGCGGCAAACTCACTGGTTTTCCGCCAGTTCACAATAGCCAAACGAGCTGTGAATTGTCAGCTGAACTATGGGTCGGGTTTGAAGAGCGCCTTGTGGCAGCGCAGCATTTGCGCTACCGGAAGGGTCTGGACGTTTCTGCAGACGCCGTGACCGGACCTCGCCCTCCCATCGGCCGTTCCGGCTGTCTCTCCTCTCAGCGTCCATCAGATCTTGACACACCTGGAGTTCAATGATGCTCGGCAAAAAAGTTCCTTCCGTTACCTTCCGCACCCGTGTCCGCGACGAGAGCGTTGACGGCCCCAACCCGTTCCGCTGGGAAGACAAGACCAGCGACGACTATTTCAAGGGCAAGAAAGTTGTCCTGTTCTCCCTGCCAGGTGCCTTCACGCCGACCTGCTCCACCTTCCAGCTGCCGGATTTCGAGAAGCTCTACGAAGAGTTCAAGGCAGAGGGCGTTGACGAGATTTACTGCATCTCTGTCAATGACGCCTTCGTCATGAACGCCTGGGCCAAGGCGCAAGGCGTTGAAAATGTGAAGGTGATCCCGGACGGGTCCGGCGAATTCACCCGCAAGATGGGCATGCTGGTCGCCAAGGATAATCTTGGGTTTGGCATGCGCTCCTGGCGCTATGGCGCGGTTGTCACCGACGGCACAGTTGAACAGTGGTTCGAAGAAGAAGGCTTCTCCGACAACTGCGCAAGCGATCCTTACGGCGTGTCCTCGCCGCAGAACATTCTTGAAAAGCTGCGCGCTGCCAAGATCGAAGCCGCCTGAGGCCTGACGCATATCGCGTTTCATGAGCGCAGCACGCGATAAAACCCTGAAAGAAAAAAGGGCCCCGGATGCTGATCCGGGGCCTTTTTTGTCTTTTGACGCTTGATCGTACGAGCCCTTGTCCTTGCGGAGACAGGCCAGCCTGCCGGCCGGGCCTGATCGGATCGAGCCGGGCCGCGTTTGTTAACGGTCAGTCTGGGAGACTCTTGTGTTGAAATCCCTGATAGCAGACACAGAAAGGAACACCCGGTTGACCGCTCCCGTCACGAACGCCGCATGCTCTCTTCGCGCCGTTCGTCTTCCGCGCGCAGCTCCAGCCACATGGCGTTCAGGATCGCCAGGCAACAGGCCAGCGGCATTCCGAGCATCCAGGCAAAATACCACATCGTTCGTCTCTCCTCAGTAGGCCGTATGGCTGTCGCGTTCGATGCTTTCCGCATCGACCTTGCCCCACAGGACTTTGTAAACCCAAGCCGTGTAGGCCAACACAATCGGCAGGAAGATGATGGTAACCACCAGCATGTTGAAAAGGGTCGGATGACTTGAAGGCGCATCCCAGACCGTCAGACTCGCATCCGGCTGGATCGAGGACGGCAGGATGAAGGGGAACATGGAGATCCCCACTGTCGAGATAATCCCGACAATTGCCAGTTTCGAGAACAGGAAGATCAGGCCTTCCAGCCGGGTCTGCAGCAGGATCAGCGTTGCAAACAGCCCCAGAAACCCGAGCCCCGGAACGGCCCACAGCGCGGGATACGCTGCGTAATTGGCCATCCAGGCGCCACCTTCGACAATCGCCTGCTTGGCGAGCGGATTGGCCGGCATGTTCGGGTCAATCTCGGAGGTGATGCGGAAGCCTTCCACGAAACCGCTGGCAATCATATAGCCGCCAAGCGCAAACAGAACGATGCTTGCCAGCGCCGCGATGGTTCCGAACCGGCGGGCCCGTGCGGCCACCTCCCCCGTTGCCCGCATGACCAGCCAAACAGCGCCATGCGTGACCAGCATGCACACAGACAAAAGTCCGCAGACCAGCGAGAAGACCGAGAACAGACCGAAGAAGTTGCCTTCATAAGTCATGCGCAGTTCGTTATCGAGCGTGAACGGCACGCCAAGCAGGACGTTGCCGACCGCGACCCCGAAGACCAGCGCCGGAACAAAGGACCCGGTGAACAGCGCCCAGTCCCAGGCAGTGCGCCAGGACGGGTCGGGTTTCTTTGACCGGTACTTAAACGCGACCGGCCGCAGGATCAGGGCCGCCAGGACCACAAACATAGCCAGGTAGAAGCCGGAAAAGCTGATCGCATAAAGCGCTGGCCAGGCGGCGAAAATCGCGCCGCCGCCCAGAATGAACCAGACCTGATTGCCTTCCCAGGTCGGCCCGATCGTGTTGATTGCAACACGCCGCTCAATATCGGTCTCGGCGACGAAGGGCAGCAAGGCACCGACCCCCATATCAAAGCCGTCCATGACCGCAAACCCGATCAAGAGCACGCCAAGCAGCACCCACCAGATCACTTTCAGGATCGAGTAATCGATCAATTCATAGAGTATCATGACTGTTTACTCCGCTGGGACAGGTGTTGGACCCAAGTGGGGCTGGGCCGCAACAGGGGTATCAGGCTGGCCAAGGTCACCGTCTTCCGGGCCGATCTTGATGTATTTGATCATCAAGGAGACCTCGATCACCAGCAACGTGCTGTAGAGCGCGACAAAGCCGGCAAGGGTGAGCAGCACCTCGGTCACCGTCAGATTGGACACGCCCGCCGATGTCGGCAGCATGCTTTCGATGATCCAGGGCTGACGGCCATATTCGGCCACGAACCAGCCCATTTCGCAGGCAATCCACGGCAGCGGGATCGACCAGACCGCCACATGCAGCAGCCAGCGCCGGTTGTTCCGCAATTTCTCCAGCCGTCCCGCCGAGGAATAGAAGAACAGAACCCCGGTGAACAAGATGAAGAAGAAGCCGCAGGCAACCATGATGCGGAAGGAATAGAACATCGGCCAGACATTCGGCACGGTGGACCACGCTGCTGCATCCACCTGCTCATCCGTCGCTGTCAACGGATTGTCTGTATAGGGCAGCAGCAGATAGGCATAGCCGAGCGAATGGGCATTCTCGGAGAAGGCCTTACGGACCTCATCGGAAACGGCGTCCGGGTTGGCCCTGACCTTCTGCAACGCATCCCAGGCAAGCACGCCCTCACGGATACGTTCCTTGGAAGCATCCACAAGCTCGTTGATGCCGGGTATGACCTTATCGAGAGACCGTGTTGCAATCAGGCCCATGACATAGGGGACCTCGATGGCAAAGATGTTTTCCCGCTTTTCCATATCCGGCAGGGCAATCACATTGAACGCGGCCGGAGCCGGTTCGGTGTGCCACATGGCCTCGATGGTGGCGAGCTTCATCTTCTGGTTCAGGTTGGCTTCATAGCCGCTCTCGTCGCCAAGCACGACCACCGACAGGGCTGCGGCAAAACCGAAGGCCGAGGCGATGGTAATGGAGCGTTTGGCGATTTCGATATGCCGCCCTTTCAGCATGTACCAGGCGGAAATACCGATCATGAACATGGCAGCCGTGACATACCCGGCCGAAACCGTATGCACGAACTTGGCCTGCGCGACCGGATTGAACAACACATCGAAGAAGCTGGACACTTCCATGCGCATGGTATCGACATTGAACGCCGCACCAACGGGATGCTGCATCCAGCCATTGGCGATCAAAATCCAGAGCGCTGAGAGGTTCGTGCCAATGGCCACCGCCCAGGTTGCGGCCAGATGCTGCCGTTTCGACAACTTGTCCCAGCCGAAGAAGAACAGCCCGACAAAGGTTGCCTCCAGGAAGAAGGCCATCAGACCCTCGATCGCCAGCGGCGCACCGAAGACATCGCCCACATATTGGCTGAAATAGGCCCAGTTCATGCCGAACTGGAATTCCATAGTGAGTCCTGTTGCGACGCCGAGAACAAAATTGATCCCGAACAAGGTGCCCCAGAATTTGACCATCCGTTTCCAGATTTCGCGGCCGGTCATCACATAAACCGTTTCCATGGTCGCGAGCAAAATGGACAGACCGAGGGTCAAGGGCACAAACAGGAAGTGATAGAGCGCTGTCATAGCAAACTGCAGCCGTGACAGGTCAACGACGTTGAGTTCCATCGTGTTTCCCCTTTAAAGCCGGTAGTGGCTTGAGCGTTTAATAAAACCGGGCTACGACCAAATTCCTTGAGCCAAATCAATTGCTTCCAATAGAAATGGCAGTTTTTGTGAATTCAGGCCTGACTGGTCGAAGCGAGACGTGAGAACAGGATCACCGATCCCTGTTTTCGCGGCTCGGGTCAATGCGACACATCGTACGCCCGCACCAAACCCGTCGCATCCCGTACCAGAAACACTAAGACAAACGCGGCGACCTGACTGCAGAGCCCTGCGCCTCCAAGGCAATAACGCGGTCCGCGATTTCCAGCTCACGCGCCTTGTGTGCGATCAGGAGCACGGCCGCCCCGTTTCTGTGTGCAAGAAAACAGGCTAGCACGTCCTGTGCAGTGTCCTCGTCCAGACCTTCGGTCATCTCGTCCAGTATGAAGAGGTCCGGATAGGTGAGAAACGCGCGGGCGAGCGCAAGTCTGCGCTGTTCACCGCCGGAAAACCCCAACCCGCCTTCACCCAGAACCGTGGCCAGACCAAGCGGACTTCCGGCGACACGCGCCGCAAGGGCGGCCTTTTCAAGCGCTTGCCACAAGTCGGTATCCGAAGCATTGGGGGCTGCAATCTTGAGATTCGCAGCGATCGTCTCGTTGAAAAGATATGCCCGCTGGCTCACGACCGTGACCTTTTCCCGCAGCAGCGCTTCCTCCAGATGTGCCACATCCTGCCCCATCAGGCGGATGGAGCCCTGGTCCGGCCGGCGCATCCGCGCCGCCAGTGCTGCGACCGTGCTTTTGCCACAGCCGCTGCGCCCGGACAGGGCCACGAGCTCTCCGGGCCGGATCTGAAACGACAGATCGTCCAGAACAGGCCGACCCGCGCCCGGATAGGCAAAGGACACATGATCGAACGTCAGGGCGTCAGTGGCGGCTGCGGCCGTTTGGGATCGCGCGGAGGCGTCAAGCTGGAGCGCCTGCCCGGAGGCGGTTCGCGGCGCAAGAGCCGGCCGGTCCGCAAGCGCTCCACCGGCATAAGCCCTCTGGGCCGCCAGCACCGTACGCGGCAGATTCGCCAGCCCCGGCAAGGTCATGGAAATCAGTTCCGGCAAAGCAATGACAACCAGCACCAGCCCCACCGCCTGGGGCAAGCCGAGTGTCCCGCTGGCTGCGCCATAGGCACACACGCACAGCATCAAGGCCAGAAAGAGCTGCCCAATCAGATTTGACACCCCGGTGAGCCGGGTAACCCGCAGCTCCAGACGGTCTTGCGCGTCCCGCAGACGGTTGCCCGCTGCCAGGACCCGCTCGCCTTCCGCGTCCAGCCCGCCGTAGATCGCCAGATCCATGCGCGCGCTGGCAAGGTCGGCGGCGCGCAGGCGCATGGCATCGGACGCGGCTTCGGCCCGTCTTGCGCTGTTGCGGTCTGCGGCCGTAACCGACCGCGCTGCCAGAAGCGCCCAGGCGCTCAGGCAGACACAGCCGATGCCAAGTACCACAAGCGAGACCGTTGACCAGATCAGCAGCAGACCGCAGGCCACAACGGCGCACAGGCACAGGGGCACGACGAGACGCAAATAGACCGTGTCCAGAGCCGCAATGTCTGCGGTCAGCCGGTTGAGCGCCAGAGCAGAGCGCTGGCCGTGGCGCAGTTTCGCAGCCTGTCTGGCAAAGAGCCTGTTTCTGAGATCCCCCAGAAAGCGGAAAGTGGCGTCATGGGTCAGCATCCGCTCGCCGTAGCGCCCGGCAGTGCGGAAAATGGCCAAGGCCCGGATGACCGCACTCGGCGCAAAAATATTCAAAAAGGTTCCGGTCAGACCGGCTATGGCCGCAGCAGTGATGAACCAGCCGGAAACGCCCAGAAGCAGCAGCCCGGCTGCTGCAGGCACCAGCGCCACCAGAAGGCCGATCCAGAAATAAAACCGGTCGAACCGCTGCTGGCTTCGGATCAAATACCAGATCGCTTTCATGACGCGGCCTCCCGGGCGGCGGTCCCGTCCAGACTGTCCAGATCCAGCACCCGTCCGGGCAGATCCAGAACAGCCGGATTGTGGGTTGCAATCAGTGCTGTGCGGCCCTTGGCCAGGATCTTCAGCCCGGCAATCACATCTGCCGCCGTCTGCGCATCAAGACCTGCGGTCGGTTCATCGGCCAGAAGGATCAGAGCGTCCTGGCGCAACGCCGCACGGGCAAGAGCGATCCGTCGGATTTCGCCGACCGACAGGCCAAACCCGTTCTCCCCGAGCCGGGTCGCCAGACCGTTCGGCAGGCCTTCCACCAGGGACTGCGCCCCGGCAAGGTGCAAGGCCTGCCAGAGGTCCGCCTCGGAGACTGTTTCCGGATCGACGGCGGCTTTGAGAAGATTGGCCTTCAAACTGCCATGGAAGAGCTGCGGGGCCTGCCCAAGCCACATCACCTTTTGCCGCAGCCCCTTTGAGAGCGCGCCTGCGTCCATGCCCTCAACCAGCACTCTGCCCTGTTGCGGCTTGCGGAAGCCAAGCACACAGTCAATCAGAGTGGTCTTGCCGCTGCCGCTTCTGCCGGTCAAAAACACGGTTTCGCCGGATGCGATCTGAAGGTGAAAATTGCGGAACACCGTTTGATCGCCATGGGCCAAGGACATGTTTTCAAAGGCCAGACGCGGCGCCCGGCCGGACCTGAAGACCTGTAGCGGCTGCCCGGAAGAAACGGGGGCTGCGGTAGCGTCTCCGGCAACGGTCTGGATGCCGCCAAGCTCAACCGCCAGTTCTGACAGTTTCTGGCAGGCGGCCAGGCCCGCTGCCCGATCGTGATAGGCGGCGGAAAAAGCCCGCAAGGGCGCAAAAAACTCCGGCGCCAGTAAAAGCATGAAAAGACCTGCTGAATATCCAAGAGGCCCGCCCCAGGTGCCGGTCCTGATGTCGCCCAAGAGCGAAAAGCCGATATAGACGGCCGCAAAGGCAATGCCGAGCGCGGAAAACAGTTCCAGAACGGTCGAGGACAGAAACGCCACCTTCAGCACCCGCATGGTGCCAAGGCGGAACCGCTCTCCTGCACTTGCGATCTCTGATCTGGTGAAGTCCACGGCTCCGAACAGGGTCAGGGTCTCAAGACCCTTGATCCGGTCCAGAAGCACGCCGCTCAACCGGGTCAGTTCCTCTTGCTGGCCTTCGCTTGCCGCTTTCGCCCGGCTGCCGATCAGCGCCATGAACACGGGAATGACGGGTCCGGTCACAAGCAGGATCAGGGCCGCCAGCCAGCTGAAGCAGGCCGTCACCAGCACAATTGCGAGTGGCACGGTCTTGAGGCGCGTCAGTTGCGGAATATAAGTTCGGTAATAAGGACCCAAAAGATCGATCTGATCCGTCACATGGGCGGAGAACGCACCGGACGACGGGAACGAATCGGCGGGAGAGCGGGCAACCGCCGCCGTCAAAAGCGCCTGACGGGTCCGGGTCTGGATATCCCCTGCCACTTTGCGGGCCTGCGCCAGCCCGCGCATCTGCAGGGCGACCCGCAAAAGGGCGGTCAGCACGATACCGGCGGTGCATGCCAGCAACGGCATCAAGACCGCCTGAGGGCCGCCGCCGTCAGAGGGCCCGGCAAGGCCGGACAAGACATGCCCAAGCGCCCAGGCAATCAAACCGGCCTGCACAATCCAGATAAGGTCAGCCAGGGCCAGCAAACGCCCGGCCCGGCCGAGCGCCCACGCCTCAGCCCTGTCCGGCGTCCCGATGAAGCCTTCTGTCTGCGTGTCAGTGTTCAAGCCTTCCCCACCATGCTTGAAGAGGGATACGGTTGTCCCGCATCTTCCGTCCATTTATTTTGCAAGATCCGCAGCAAACGCGTCCGGCACGGACCTAGACCGCGCAGACACGACATACAGCCTTGCCAATCCTCGCACCAGAACGCGCGCGTAAAAGCCGCAGGCAGCCATGCCGTCCACATGACCCCTGACCACATCAAGAGTGCTGACAGGATGCTGTCAGGAGGAGTGTGCCATTGTCTATCCGCAATAAAACGCATATTTCAAAAATGGAGACAGAGATGACGGATCATTGCCTTGAGCTCGTCGTTTTCAAGATCAAAGACCCTGAAGATGCCCGCAAAGCCCGGCGTGCGGCGCAGGACCTTGTGTGCCAGTATGACGGGTTCCTGTCCTGGACGGCCTATGAAGCGCTGGAAGATGAAGGATTGCTTGCCGATGTGGTCCTGTGGAAGGATCTGGCCTCGGCCAAGGCGGCCTCTGAGAAAGTCCTCAAAGATCCTGTGTTTGCAGCCCTGCTGGCGCAAATCGACGGGATCATTTCCCTGTCCCATTATCGCCCGGACCGGAGCGTAACAGCCCGAGCCCTTGCGGCCTGAATCAAAACGGGCGGCCCTTTGGCCGCCCGTTCATAGTCCTGCTCAGGGCCGGTTATTTCATGGTCGGAATGACGAATTCCGCCCCATCCTTCAGGCCGGACGGCCAGCGGGACGTCACGGTCTTGGTGCGGGTGTAGAACTTGATCCCATCCGGGCCATGCTGGTTCAGATCGCCAAAGCCGGACTTTTTCCAACCGCCAAAAGTGTGGTAGGCGAGCGGAACGGGGATCGGCACATTGATGCCAACCATGCCGATATTGATCCGGGACGCAAAGTCGCGGGCCGTGTCGCCATCGCGGGTGAAGATGGCCGTGCCGTTGCCATATTCGTGGCTGAGCGGCAATTCCAGAGCTTCCTCGTAGGTTTCAGCGCGGACAACGGACAGCACAGGTCCGAAGATCTCGGTCTTGTAGATGTCCATGTCTCTGGTGACATTGTCGAACAGGCAGCCGCCCATGAAGTAGCCATTTTCATAGCCCTGCATGGAGAAATTGCGGCCATCAACGACCAGCTTGGCACCTTCCTTGACACCCTGGTCGACCAATCCCTTAACGCGGGTCAGCGCTTCCTTGGTGACGAGTGGGCCGAAATCGACATCATTGCCAGCGGTATACGGCCCGATCTTCAGGGCTTCGACTTTCGGCGCCAGCTTCTCGATCAGGGCGTTTGCAGTGGATTCTCCCACCGGCACGGCCACGGAGACAGCCATGCAGCGTTCACCGGCAGCGCCATAGCCTGCGCCGATCAGGGCGTCTGCGGCTTGATCCAGATCCGCGTCCGGCATGATGATCATGTGGTTCTTGGCGCCGCCGAAGCACTGGGCCCGCTTGCCGTTGGCCGTTGCCCTTGCATAGACATATTGCGCAATCGGCGTGGAACCGACAAAGCCCACGGCCTGGATCGTATCATCGTCACAGATCGCATCAACGGAGCTCTTGTCGCCATTGACGACGTTCAGAACACCGGCAGGAAGGCCTGCCTCAATCATCAGCTCGGCCAGCATGATCGGCACGGACGGATCGCGCTCGGAAGGCTTCAGAATGAAGGCGTTGCCGCAGGCAATGGCCGGGCAAAATTTCCACATGGGGATCATCGCCGGAAAGTTGAACGGCGTGATACCCGCAACCACCCCCAGCGGCTGGCGCATGGAATACATGTCAATGCCCGGGCCAGCGCCCTCGGTGAACTCGCCTTTGAGAAGATGCGGTGCGCCAATGCAGAATTCGGCAACCTCAAGGCCGCGGATTACGTCGCCCTTCGCATCCGGCAGGGTCTTGCCATGTTCGCGCGACAGCGCTTCTGCCAGCTTGTCCATGTCCCGGTTCAGGAGGTCAACGAATTTCATCATCACGCGGGCGCGGCGCTGCGGATTGGTCGCGGCCCAGGCCGGCTGCGCGGCTGCGGCGCTGGCAATCGCCTTGTCCATTTCGTCCTGGCTGGCCAGGGCGACCTGCGCCTGGATTTCGCCGGTTGCCGGGTTATAGACGTCCGCGAAGCGGCCGGACGTGCCGTCCACGCGCTTGCCATCAATGAAATGACCAATTGTCTGCATGTTCCAGATCTCCCTTGAAACCGGGCTTCTTTGCCAAAAGGCACATGGCCCGTACATGTGTTCCTGTCTTTTTCGCTTTTATTTTTGTCATATACAAGATCCAGATTTTCGGATCTGTTGTGCATTTTTTATAGTAAGCTTCACTTGATCACGTATGGGCTGTGACGGACACGGCCGTAAGGGCCCATCAATAGGCCAGGAGAATCGCACACGATATGAACTGGGACGATATTCGCATATTCCTGACCATTGCCCGCACAGGGCAGATTCTTGCAGCGGGAAAACGCCTTGGCCTGAATCATGCCACCGTTGCACGGCGTCTCACCGCTTTGGAGGAAAGCCTGGGGGCCCGGCTGTTCGACCGGTCCACCTCGGGTTGTCTTTTGACCGAGACGGGCAGCCGTTTTTTTGACCGTGCTGAGCGGATGGAGGCCGAAGCGCTTGCCGCCGAAGCGGATCTGGGCGGCGACACGCCCGAGATTTCCGGCACTGTGCGCATCGGCGCACCGGACGGGTTCGGCGTTGCCTATCTGGCGCCAAGGCTCGGAGAGCTTACCGAAAAGCATCCTGGCCTGACCGTGCAGCTGGTGCCAGTCTCCCGGTCCTTTTCCCTCTCCCGCAGGGAGGCCGACATCGCCGTGACCATTGATCGTCCGGAAACCGGACGGCTGGTCGCCGGCAAGCTCGTGGATTATGCGCTCGGTCTCTACGCGTCAAAACAGTATCTGGCGCAACATGGCGCACCGGATACCGCCAGCGATCTCGGCGGACACGATCTGATCGGCTACGTGGAAGATCTGCTGTATTCCCCGCAGTTGAACTACGGCACCGAGTTCTTCAAGGACTGGACAGCTCGGTTTGAAATCGCCTCCGCGCTTGGCCAGACAGAAGCCGTCCGCGGCGGCGCCGGGATCGGCATCCTGCACGATTTTATCGCGCGTGGAGACAGAAGTCTTGTACCTGTTCTGCCGGAGGTCAAACTGCGCCGGGCCTATTGGATGGTCACCCATGAAAGCTCCCGACCGCTGCGCCACGTGGCTGCGGCTCAGGAGTTTTTGCGCGACCTTGTCGCCCGCGATAAATCAATCTTCTGACCGGCTGCAGCCGCCTTGCTCAGCTTCTAGCGCCAGCGCTGCGTTGCCGCGATCCATTCCAGCGTCCGCGCTTCCGGATCGGCGCTACGGGTGATGTCAGTGACCACCGCCGCGATGTCTGCCCCGTTTTCAAAGACGCCCGGCAGCCGCTCCGGATTGAGCCCGCCAATGGCCACCAGCGGAAGACCACCGATTTCCTGCTTCCAGCGACCGATCTTCTCGACACCTTGCGGCGCCCATTTCATCGTCTTCAAAATGGTCGGATAGACAGGACCGAGCGCGACATAGTCGGGATTGGCGGACAGGGCCGTTGCCAGCTCATCCCCGTCATGAGTCGATACGCCCAGCTTCAGGCCCGCCTTGCGGATTGCACGGGCATCGGCCTCCGCCAGATCCTCCTGGCCGAGATGGACAAAGTCACAGCCTTCCTCGATGGCCAGCTGCCAATAGTCATTGACCACCAGCTGGCAGCCATGCTTTTCGCAAACCGTCCTGGAGGCCGCGATTTCGACCCGAAGCTCCTCCTCGGACATGTCCTTGATGCGCAGCTGCACCAGTTTGACACCAAGCGGGATCAGCCGCTCTATCCAAGCGGAACTGTCAACGATGAGATAGAAGGGATCGAGTTTCATTCAAATACCGCCATTCCAAGAACCGGGGTCGAGGGAACCGCAACATCGCGCGGCTCCAAGGGGTGGGCTTGATAAGCGCTCCGGCCAGCCTCAATCGCCAGCGAAAAGGCCCGCGCCATGGCAACGGGATCCCCGGCCCTGGCAACGGCCGTGTTCAACAGCACCGCATCAAACCCGAGTTCCAGAACCTGCGCAGCATGGGACGGACGGCCAAGCCCGGCATCCACCACCAGTGGAATGCCGCTGAAATGGCTGCGATACGCGCGCAAGGCATCCGGATTGACCGGTCCTTTGGCCGACCCGATTGGCGCGCACCAGGGCATCAAGACCTCGCACCCCGCCTCCAAAAGCCGTTCCCCGACCACCACATCGTCGGTTGTATAGGGAAACACCTTGAAGCCGTCCCCGCTTAATATGCGGGCCGCCTCCACCAGCGCGAAGACATCGGGCTGGAGACTGTCGTGGTGGCCGATGACTTCCAGCTTGATCCAGTCGGTCTGGAACAGGTCCCGAGCCATTCGGGCGGTGGTGACCGCCTCCTGAACCGAGTGGCACCCGGCGGTGTTGGGTAGAATCTTGACTTTCAGCTCCCGGATCATGGCCCAGAACCGCCCGCCGGAGCCGCTGCCAGCCGTTTCCCTGCGCAAGGAGACGGTCAGGATCTGCGCGCCTGAGGCCGAAACAGCCTCCGCCAGGATCTGCGGGGACGGATATTGCGCTGTACCGAGCAGAAAGCGCGACCCGACCGTTTCGCCATAAAAGTTCAGCATAGGCTTACCCTCCCTGCATCGGCGACAGGATCTCGATCCGGTCCCCGTCCTGGAGAACACAGCCGGCCCGTTCTTCGGCGGCCACAAGGTCCCCGTTTCTGGCAGTGGCCAGAAAGTCATGGTCATAGGCCAGTTCGTCAAGCAGGGCGGCCAGTGTTGCACTGGCCCGGTCCTGCGCCTCGCCATTAATGATGAGCTTCAAGGGAGGTCTCCTGCAAAAGGGGAAGGATCTTGTCTGCCGCCGAAACGGCAAAATGGGGAGCAAGCAGAAAGCCGTGCCGGTAAAACCCATTCAGGGAGACGCTATTGCCGCTAAAGACAAGGCGCGGCAGATTGTCAGCATAGGCCGGGCGCAGGCCCGCCCCGGTCTCAACGATCTTGGCCTCGGCAAAACCCGTATGAAGGCTGTAGGCAGCGTTAAGCAGTTCCATGGTTGAGCGCACGGAGACCGGACCCCGGTCATCGCTTTCAATCATTGTCGCCCCGACCATGAAATGCCCGCCCTCCCTCGGAACCACATAGACCGGGATGCGCGGATGCAGAAAACGGACCGGGCGGGAGAACGTGACTTCAGGCGCGTGCAGGATCAGCATTTCCCCGCGCACCGGACGCAGCGCGGGATCTGGTGCCGCCATGCCCGTGCACTCGACGTTCAAGCCCGTGGCGGCAAAAAAGTCCCGGCAGCCGTAGCGAATCCGGCCCCCGCGTTCGCCCAGTCCGGCCTCAAGAGCCTTGAGGGCCTTGCGCGGATCAAGATGGGCTTCTCCGGCAAAAAACAACCCTCTTGCGAACCGGCCTGCCAGATCCGGCTCCAGAACGCCCAGCGCTTCGGCCTCCACCCACTCAAAGCCGCTGGTGCGCGACGCAAAACGGCTCAGCTCTCCAGCATCCCGCGGAGCGGCCACCACCAGAGTGCCCTTGCGGTGGACCTCGTCGGGCACGGCGGCGTCCCACCAGCCGATGGACTTTTCGCCCCAGGACAGCACCTGTTCTTCCGCGTTTTCCCGCTCACACCAGGGGGCCAGCATGCCGCCTGCGAGCCAGGACGCACTGGCGCAAAGGCTCTCATGCCGTTCAATCACCTCGACCTCGAGGCCGCGCGAGGCAAGTTCGTACGCCAGCGCCAGACCGGCAACGCCTGCGCCCTTGATGCCAAGCCTCATGACTGGGCCCAGGTCGGACGCAGATGTGTCTTCTGCCGGAAAGACCCGCTTGAAATCAGAAAAGCCATAGGATGTGTCTCCGCAAGGACCCTGAGAAGGTCCGGCCGTCCGGTCCCGTGGTTTCTGGAAGGGAGGCTCGCAGCCAACTGCCGCGGCCCTTCTCGGGGCCGCACACCCTCCCTTCGCCAGCATGACCTGGATCAGGTTCGTCGGGTCCCTGCGCTGCCTCTTGAGCCAGCAGTATCTCAGCCCCTTGTCAGGGCACCCCGGGTGAAACCTTCTTGTGCCGCCCGATCCCGGCTGTTGTCAAGTTACCGTTGGGAGGCGTGCACCCGGTCAGGAAGCCCGGAGAGAAAGGCCTCCACCTCGCCGATTGTCGCAATCCTCAGAACCGTCAGGTGATCCGGCGGGGCCTGATATATCTTTTCAAGTTTCAGACGGGCGCTGTGCCGGGTTCGCCAGATATAGCTCAGAAAATCAAGGGTCTGTCGGTCAAAGACTTCCGGGCAACCCTCGGTCAGATCCGGACGGCTCTGGCCGTGATACCGGATGGAGCGTTTCAAGACCCGGAACAGCCGCCGGGCCACCGGCACATCCAGCCAGATGAAGGTATCTGCACGGGCGACCCGTTCCGGATAGGTGTTTGAATGGCCGCCTTCGAAAATCCACACGTCTTCCATATGAACCTCGTGGCTCATCCGGTCCTTTTCGGCCATGGTTCTTTGAACCCAGCCGGGGCGGAATTGGATCTTGTCCATGTGATAGACCGGAAGGCCGGTCTTTTTGCCCAGCGCGACGGCAAGCGTACTCTTGCCAGAGCCCGGACCACCAACAATCATGACGCGCTTCATGCCGACCTGCACCTTGAAGAAAAAGGCCCGTCTTTATAGCCGCTTCTGAGCAGAAGAAAACCTGAAACAGACTGTTCAATGGACACGTCCCGACACGCGGCCCAAATGAGATGTCAGACGCGAATTGACGGAGAGGAGAGACTGATGAGCTGGTTGAACTGCCCTGATCCCATTCCCGGAGTTGCCTCAAGCTGTGACCCGATCGAAACAATCATAGTCCCGCGCACCTCTGACCTCGGCGGCTTCTCCGTCCGCCGCGCCCTGCCCTCGGCAAAGCGGCGCATGGTCGGCCCGTTCATCTTCTTTGACCAGATGGGACCGGCGGAGCTTCTGGTGGGCGGCGGCATAGATGTGCGCCCGCATCCCCATATCGGGCTGGCAACAGTCACTTATCTGTTTGAAGGCGAAATGTATCACCGGGACAGTCTCGGCACCGAGATCGCCATTGCCCCCGGCGCCCTCAACTGGATGAGCGCAGGCAAGGGCATCGTGCATTCCGAACGCGAACGCCCGGAGCGCCTGACCGCCAAACGTCCCCTCTTTGGTCTGCAGAGCTGGGTGGCGCTGCCGAAACACCTGGAAGAAGGCGACCCGACCTTTCAGCATCACGGAACGGAGGAACAGCCGGAATTCTCCGACAAGGGCGCTTCGGTCAAACTGATTGCGGGCAGTCTTTTCGGTCACACCGCGCCGGTCAACACCGCATCTGAAATGTTTTACGCGGACATCACCCTGGAGCCTGGCGCCAAGGCGCCGCTGGATGCAGGCTGGGAAGAACGTGGCCTTTATACAATCTCCGGCCAGATCACCATATCCGGGCAGTCCTTCGACCCGGCCCAGTTGCTGGTGTTCAAGGCAGGCGATCATCTGGTGGTCGAAAACACCGCCCCTGCCCCGGCCCGGTTTGTGGTGCTGGGCGGTGCCCCCATGGATGGCAAGCGCTATATCTGGTGGAACTTCGTGTCCTCTTCGAAAGAGCGGATCGAGCAGGCCAAGGAAGACTGGCGTCAGGGCCGCTTCGACACGGTGCCGGGAGATGCGGAAGAGTTCATTCCCCTTCCCGACCGTCCCGGCCCCTGACACTGCCTGACTGGCAGTCCTCTGTTTCACCAGCTTTCAAACCCCGCCCGCTTGCGCAGGCGGGGTTATCTCTGCCAAGACAGGTGTGAGCGACCAGCGGGTCTTCAGACAAGTCCCGCTGCGGCCAGAACAGGCAAGCGGCCAAAACAGGGAAACGGCCAAAACAGGGAAACGGGTGGAACGGGATGCGGCTGGGCATTGACTGGGGCGGAACCAAGATCGAAATCATCGCTTTGTCCGACGGGGGGACAGAACTTTTCCGCCAGAGGGTCGACACGCCGAGAGACGATTATAAGGGCTGTCTGAAGGCTGTTCAGCATCTTGTGGCCGCGGCCGAACTGGCCACCGGAACAACCGGAACCCTCGGGCTCGGCATTCCTGGCTCCTTGTCCCCGACAACCGGTGTGGTCAAAAACGCAAATTCCACCTGGATGAACGGCCAGCCTCTCGACAAGGACCTTGAGACCCTTCTTGGACGGCCTGTGCGCATTCAGAACGATGCCAATTGCCTTGCGGTCTCAGAGGCAACCGATGGTGCGGGCGCGGGCGCCCATATTGTGCATGCCATCATTATCGGAACCGGGTGCGGTTCTGGCATCGCCATTGACGGCAAGGCGCATCTGGGGGCCAACGGCATTGGCGGCGAATGGGGCGGGATCTCCGTTCCCTGGCTTCGGGCGGACGAGTTTCCGGGCCCGGACAGCTGGATCGGCCACAAGGGCGTGATTGACCGCTGGTGTTCTGGCACCGGCTTTCAACTCGACTATGCGGAGCGGACCGGCACGGACCTGAAAGGGCCGCAAATCATGGAGCTCAAGCGCTCTGGGGACGCCGTGGCAACGGCGGTTTATGACGCCTATGTCAGCCGTCTTGGCCGCGCAATGGCCATGTCGGCCAATTTGCTGGACCCGGATGTGTTTGTGCTGGGCGGCGGCATGTCGAATATTGACGAGCTCTACGGTGACCTTCCCGCTGCCATGGCCCCCTTCATCTTTTCCGATACATTCGACACGCCGATCCGCAAGGCCGTGCATGGGGACAGTTCCGGCGTGCGCGGCGCGGCCTGGCTTTGGACCTGACGCGCCTGCCCACCAACTGCTGAGCGCTTGATCAGGCGCGCCCATTCCCCCGTCCTTGGGAACGGCGCTGGCCGAGAGTGACAAGAACAATCCCCAGCCCCACAAAGGCGACAGCGGCCAGCTTTGCCCCATTCGGCACTTCGTTGAAGACCAGATAGCCAAGTGCAAGCCCAAACACGGCTGCGACAGACCCGATCTGACTGAGATAAACCGGCCCGGCCGACTGCTGCAGGCGGAAATACAGACCGTATTGCAAGCTGAAGATCAGCGTTTGCGCGGCGAGCAGCGCGGCCGCCTCAGCGCTCCAATGCGAAGGCAGCACGGGGATGTCCCACAGGCTGGTAAAGACCATCAGCACGGCAACGCCCACAGCCATCATGCCAAGGGCCAGATCAACCGGCTTGGCGCCTTGGGGCCATTTCAGCGTGCGGAAGATGTTTCCGGCCGCCAGAAAGAACGGGATCAACAGGGCCAGGGCAGACCAGAGAGACGCCTCTGCGGAAAGCTCCGCCCCCGACAGGGCCAGCAATAGCCCCCCGGCGAGCCCGGACAGAACCCCTGCCCCCATCAGGAATTGCAACCGCTGCAAACCCAGGATCACCGCAAAGGCATAGGTGAGCACCAGAGGAAAAGCGTAACACAGGGAGACAAAGCCCGCCCCCACCTTGGGCGCGGCTACAACCGCAATCATGTTGGGGGCTATGAACAGCAGACCGGAGATCAGCGTGAAGACCAGAATGGACCGCAAAGGGGCATGGTGCCGCTGAACGGCCCCGTGCGCCTGCGGGCTCCGGGCCCTGTATCTCAGCCGGGTGACAGCGAAAAGCCCGGCTGCGCCCCCGAGCATCGACCACTGCAGCAGCGCGAGCGGATGCCAGCCAAACGCTGGGGCGGCCTTGGCAAAGAGGGTGGACAGGCCCAAAAACCCTCCGACCACCACCAGTAGCAGCAAAGGTCTGTCCAGGAGGGCTGTCCCTTGGGGTGCCTTCCGGACCATCTTCTGAGAGGGCCTTTGGGGGGCATGCGGCTCTGCGGGAGCGGCCTCCCCGGCCCGCATGTCCTGCGCTTCAGCTTGAATAGTCATGATCTGTGCTCCTCGTCCAGTTCGCTTCCCGGCGTGCCGGACATGCATGTGTGACAGCTCTTGGGCGCAGACCTGGCCCTGCCGGCCTCGCGCCTTGCTGATGACAAGATAGCTCTTTTTATCTTGATATCAAGATACTTATTTTCAAGATTCTTGACATCTCTTGACTTTCAATCCCAAAAAGGAGATCTTTTCCCCTCCCAGCCCCTTAGAAACCTGAGGGAAAGTCTTCTGTTTAGAGGAGACTGGAGCCCAGGAAACACGATTTGCCCAGACGCAGCGCGACCATGAAAAAACCGGCCAAGGCCCCGTCAAAATCGAAAGACCATCTGTTCGGGGACCCGGAGGAGTTGCTTGCCGACCGCGCAGACCGGGCACAGCGGCAATGGCAAAGTGAAGTGCCGGAGGTGGCTGGCAAACTGCAACCAATGGTGCTGCTGGGGCGCCTCAACGAGGCCGCTCAGATCATGAGCCGGGACTATCTGGTGCCTGCCTATGCGGAGATTGGCCTGAAATCTGGCGAATTCGATGTACTTGCCACCCTGGTGCGCTCCGGACCGCCCTACAAACTCACCCCGACGGAGCTGTACCGTTCCACGATGATGAGCTCCGGTGGCATGACTGCCCGGGTCGACAAGCTGGAGAAGGCCGGACTGGTGGACAGGTGCCCGCACCCTGAAGACCGGCGTGCGCTGACCGTCTGCGTGACCCCAAAAGGGCTCAAACTGGTGAAGGACATGATCCCCGGCTATGTTGACATGCAGAGCGACGCCGTAAACGGCCTCAGCCCGGACGAACAGGAGCAACTCTCCTCTCTTCTGGAAAAGCTGATCCGCACCGCCAGCGATCCGCTCTCTGGCAACTGACCGGCCTTTTTCAAGCTGCCGCAGCGGCTCTGGGCACTTGAAATTGTGCACTGCAATCAACTCGTGGAGAACCGCTTGCGCTTGCTCAAAGGGCCTAGGCGGCCCTCATGATATGTTGATACTCACGTGAGACACTGCACACGGGAAGCGGCCTCCCGGCTCGGGACCGCGCAAGAAAAACGGATATGACGATGCTCAAATGGCTGTCCAGCCTCCTCTTCATCCTGATGATGACAGGCTCCGCCGCAGCACAAGGTGAGTTGCAGATCCGCGATCTGGAAAAAGGCACCGGTGAAGAAGCCAATGTCGGGGAAACCGTCGTCGTGCACTATACCGGCTGGCTTATGGACGGAACCAAATTCGATTCCAGCCGGGACCGGGGCAAACCGTTTTCCTTCACCCTTGGTGAGCGCCGGGTCATTCCAGGCTGGGAAAAAGGCGTGGAAGGCATGCAGGTGGGCGGCAAGCGGGAACTGATCATCCCGCCCGATCTGGCCTATGGCGCCCAAGGCGCTGGCGGTGTTATCCCCCCCAATGCCACCTTGAAATTTGAAATCGAACTGTTGGATGTGAAGGGCAAAAAGTTCTCCGACATCGGCAACGAGGACCTGAAGAAGAAGCTTGCGGCCGGAACCACCGTCATCGACATCCGCAGTCCCCAGGAATGGAAAGAAACCGGCGTTCTGCCCGGAAGCCGTCTTGTGACCTTTTTCGATGCGGACGGCAATGTGAACCCGCATTTTCCAGACCGGCTCAAGCAGATCGTCACCGATCCGGACGAGGAAGTCGTCCTAATTTGCAGGTCTGGCCACCGCAGCCAGATTGTTGCAAATTACCTGTCCAGCCAGGCAGGCTTTTCCCATGTGATCAACGTGAAAAGCGGGGTTCTGGGCTGGATCAGCGCCGGGGGCGGCCTGACCGAAGCGGTCATGCCGGAGAGCTGCTGGCTCTGCTGAAACACTCGCGCCTTATGCCCTCAGACAGGTCTCAACCAGGTGAAAATGGTATCATGAGGCCGAGGCGAGTTCCTGGCTCATCCGGTTGTGCTCCCTGACCACCGGGTCTATATCCATCGTCGCGATCCGCCCGTCCTCCACAATCACCTTGCCGTGGATAACCGTTGTTCTGGCCGAATGCGGAGAGCAGAACACCACAGCTGCCACCGGATCGTGCAAACCGCCGGCAAATTCAAGGGCGCCCAGATCCAGAGTGAAGAAATCGGCGCAGTTTCCAGGTTTCAGGGAGCCGATATCATCCCGGCCGAGCACTGCCGCACCGCCGCGTGTTGCCAGTTCCAGCGCCTCGCGGGCGGTCATCCACTCGTTGGCCCGCAAGGGGTGGGACGGGGGCAGCAGCGCATGTTTGCGCGGGCCTTCCGGCGGCATCAGGCCAAGCTGAAGCCGGGCGAGCAGCATGGCCTGGCGCACTTCCATCAGCATATTCGAGCCGTCATTGCTTGCCGAGCCGTCGACGCCCAGACCGACCTTGACCCCGGCGGCCATATATTTTTTCACCGGTGCAATGCCCGAGGCGAGCCGCATGTTGGAACAGGGGCAATGGGCGGCACCACAGCCGGTACGCGCAAACAGGCGGATCTCATCATCATCCACATGGATCGCATGGGCGAACCACACATCCGGCCCGGTCCAGTCCAGCCCCTCCATCCACTCAACCGGCCGTTTGCCGAAGCGCTCCAGTGTGTAGCGTTCCTCGTCCACGGTCTCGCATAAATGGGTGTGCAGCATCACGCCCTTGTCGCGGGCAAGGCGGGCGCTTTCCTTTAAAAGATCTTCGGAGACGGAAAATGGTGAACAGGGGGCCACCACGATCCGCGTCATCGCCCCACGCGACGCATCATGGTAACGGTCGATCACCCGGATACTGTCGGCCAGAATTCCTTCTTCCTTCTCAACACAGTCATCCGGTGGCAGCCCGCCATCGCTTTCACCCAGGGACATGGAGCCCCGGCTGGCGTGAAAGCGCACGCCGAGATCCCGGGCGGCTTCGATCAGGTAGTCGACCTTGTTACCGCTCTGGAAAAGGTAGGAATGGTCGAACACCGTGGTGCAGCCGGAGAGTGCCAACTCGGCCAGCCCCACAAGCGCACTGCTGCGGGAGGCTGCCGGGTGGGTCTTCGCCCAGATCCGGTAATGGGCCTGGAGCCAGGGAAAGAGATTATTGTTCTGGGCCGCAGGCAAATTGCGGGTCAGAGTCTGGTTGAGATGGTGGTGGGTGTTAATGAATCCGGGCAGCACAATCTGGCCGGACGCATCAATCACCTGATCCGCCGCCTGAGGCAGGTCCTCTGTCGGGCCGACTTGGGTCACCATGCCGTCTTCGGCATAAAGACCGCCGTTTTCAATTTCCCGGCGCCCCTCATCCATTGTCACCAGAATGTCGGCATTCTTCAAAAGCAGGGTCTTGGCCATGGCAAGGGGTCCGGTCTGTCGGCTGAAATCCAAATCGGCAGGCACACTAGCCCGCCCCGTCCGATCGCGCCATGCGCCTGGAGCGGAAACACTTTCTGCTGTTTCCGATAGCCGTTAGTCTGCCAGCGGCGGCATCCGGTTCCACGCATCCAGGGCCGCAATCTTGTAGGCTTCGGCCAGGGTCGGATAGTTAAACGTGTTCTCCACGAAATATTCCAGCGTGCCGCGCAGGTTCAAGACCGCCTGTCCGATATGGACCAGCTCGGTCGCCCCCTCGCCGACAATGTGACAACCGAGCAGCCGCCGTGTCTTGAGCGAGAAGATCAATTTCAGCATGCCGGTATCCAGGCCCATAATATGGCCCCGGGAGGTTTCCCGGAACCGGGCCACCCCGCATTCATAGGGAATGCCGCGCTCCCGGATTTCTTCCTCGGTCATGCCCACCGTGGAAATTTCCGGCACCGCATAAATGCCATAGGGAAAATATTCCGGCGGATCATAGGCCTGTTCGCCCAAGGCCTGACAGGCCGCAATGCGTCCCTGTTCCATTGAGGTCGAGGCGAGACTCGGGAAGCCGATCACATCCCCTGCGGCATAGATATGCGGAACCTCCGTCTGGAAGGTTTCCGGATCAACCTTCAGCCGTCCTCTGTGGTCCACGCCCAGACCACAATTTTGCGGCTGCAGCGAACGCGTTGCGCCCATACGCCCGGCGGCAAACAGGATCACATTGGAGCGCACGCTGCGCCCCCCTTCCAGGGAGATCTCACAATCGGCCGGACCGTGCTTGACGATCTTTTCAACCTTGGCCCCGAACCGCATGGAAATCCCCCGGTCCCGGAGCTGATGGGTGAAATCGGCCACCAGTTCCTTGTCGAGAAAATCGAGCATGGAATCGCGCGGCTCGACAAGTGTCACATGAACATCCAGAGCGGAGAAAATCGAGGCATATTCCACCCCGATCACCCCGGCACCGATTACGGCAATGGAGCGGGGAATCTCCGTCAGCTCAAGAATTTCATCGCTGTCGAGAACATATTCGCCGTCAAAGGGCACATAGTCCGGACGGAACGGCCGGGTGCCGACCGTGATGATGAATTTGTCCCCGCGGTAGGTCAGCACCTCGCCTGCTTCACCATGAACCTCGATCTGATGCGAATCCAGGAACCTGGCTTCCCCGCGCACTGTATCAACCTTGTTGCGGGTGAACTGATGCTCCAGAACGTCCACTTCATGGTTCAAGGTGATATGCAGGCGGGCCCTGAGATCCGCGGCGGTCAGGTCCTGTTTGACCCGGTACGAGCTGCCGTAAAAGCCCCGTTCGCGCCAGCCTGTCAAGTTGAGCACCGTTTCGCGCAAAGTCTTTGAGGGGATGGTGCCGGTGTGGACTGACACACCGCCGACCCTGCGCCCGCGCTCAACAACCAAAACACTGCGGCCGAATTTTGCAGCCTGAATCGCCGCCCTGCGCCCGGCCGGCCCGCTGCCGATCACGATCAGATCGTACTGTTCCATGTGCCCCTCATCACCGCCAGTGCATATTGCTATGCACAAAATATGTCGCATTGCAAAACAGTATATGCGCGTCCCGGTCAAGCAGTAGAGCGAAAAACCGTTAAGTTCCGAACAATTGCCGCAATACCAACCGGAAATTGCCATCTGGAATAATTTCCCTAACGGAATACAATGAGCAGACTCAGCAAACGGGGTGACAGGTGATTTCCTTTGGCAAGACAATGATCTGGATGACCTGCACGGGCGCACTTGTGCTGTCCGCCCCCGGACAGGCACAGACCCTCACATTCGCTGCGGATGAATGGTGTCCTGTCAATTGCGGCCCGGATGCCAAGGCTCCCGGCTATATGATTGAAATTGCCAAGGCCATTCTGGAACCCCGAGGCTACCGCCTGCGCTACGAGCAGATCACCTGGGCCCGCGCACTTCTGATGACCCGCTCCGGCCATTTTGACGGCATCTATGCCAGCACGCCGGGAGAGGCAAAAGGATTTGTCTTTCCCAGCGAGGCTCAGGGCCAATACCGGATTGGGCTCTTTGTCCGCAAGGACGATCCCTGGCGCTATCTCGGCCCATCATCGCTGGACCAGAAATCTGTCGGTGTCATCATCGACTACAGCTATGGCGAGGACATTGACCGGGAATTGAAAGACCATTCAGAGCTGGTCCAGACGGGCGGTACGCATGCCCTTGAACAGAATATCAAGACACTTCTGGCCGGCCGGCTCAACATGGTGGTCGAAGACATCAATACCTTCGCCTACAAGGCAAATGAGCTGGGGCTATCGGGCGAGTTCAGACTGGCCAAGGCCTTTGAGGAAGACGATCTGTTCATCGCGCTCTCTCCGGCCAAGGCCCAGTCCCATGAGATCGCACAGGCCCTCTCGGACGGTATGGCCGATTTGCGCCGCAGTGGTGAACTGGACCGTATTTTGAAGAGATATGGTCTTTCCGATTGGAACCCCTTTCCAGATGAAGGCACCCACGCCCCGAAAACGGACTGACGGCCGGGCCGGTGGCGCTGAAGCTCCTGTCTCCAGCTCCCCATGCGCTAACCGGCAACAATTCCATTGCCATCCCCCGCCCAGTCGGCTATGCGTCTTGGCATGAGCATGATCCTTTCAGCAGCATGGTGGTGGCGCAGCGCGACATAGGCGGCCTGCGATCCTTCATGTTCTGACAAGATCGACATAAACCATCAGGGCCGCCGCGGGACACCGCTGGCGGCCCTGATGGTTTAAAGGCTGCCAGCCCTCCCGGCGGCCACCAGAAGCGGGAACACAAAGACCATGCCGGCACTGGCGGACCAGACTTTTGAAACAAAAAGCGGGATCACGATCTTGCGGACGTCGCGTCCCTCCGACTATGACAAGGGTACGTCTGAGTGGATCGACCGGCTCGACGGCGAGCTGGGCGCGGTTCTGTCCTCGTCCTACGAATATCCGGGCCGCTACACACGCTGGGACATGGCCCTGGTCAATCCGCCGCTGGTTCTGGAAGCCTTTGACCGCTCCGTGACCGTTCGTGCGCTCAATGAGCGGGGCAAGGTTCTGCTTCCCGTGATCGCGCGCACGCTGGAAGCCCTTGAGGACGTTGGGACCTTCTCAGCGGATGCGGAGCAGATTTCCCTGACCGTTACAAAGCCGGACCGGGCGTTCCGCGAAGAGGAACGCTCTCGCCAGCCCTCGACCTTTTCCGTTGTTCGGGCGCTGAAAGAGCTGTTTGCCTGCGGGGATGATCAGCTCGGGCTCTATGGGGCCTTTGGCTATGATGTCGCCTTCCAGTTCGAGCCGATTGACCTGAAGCTGGAGCGCCCGGAAGACCAGCGCGACGTGGTCCTGTTTCTGCCCGACGAAATCCTGATCGTCGATCACCACGGCAAGCGCGCCTATGTGCTGGAATATGACTTCGTGGTAGACGGCACCTCTACAAAGGGCATGGCACGCACCGGCGAAAACCAGCCCTATACCCCCGCCAACCGGGATCCTGGACGCGGTGATCACGAACCGGGGGAATATGCCCGGCTGGTTGAAAAGGCGAAGGATTATTTCCGGCGGGGCGATCTCTTTGAAACCGTGCCTGGCCAGACCTTTTATGAACCCTGCGCGAATCCGCCATCAGCTGTCTCCCGGCGGCTCGCGCAGATCAACCCCTCCCCCTATTCCTTCTTCTTCAATCTCGGCCAAAACGAATATCTCGTTGGCGCCTCCCCGGAAATGTATGTGCGGGTGACCGGCGGCCGGCGGGTGGAAACCTGCCCGATTTCCGGCACGATCCGGCGGGGCAAGAATGCCATTGAGGACGAAGCCCAGATCCGGAAACTGCTCAATTCGGCCAAGGACGAAGCCGAATTGACCATGTGTTCCGATGTCGACCGCAATGACAAGAGCCGGGTTTGCGTGCCCGGATCGGTCAAGGTGATCGGCCGCCGCCAGATCGAGATGTATTCGCGCCTGATCCACACGGTCGACCATATCGAAGGCATTTTGCGTGAGGATATGGATGCGCTGGACGCGTTCCTCTCCCATACCTGGGCCGTCACCGTGACCGGCGCGCCGAAACGCTGGGCCATGCAATTCATTGAGGACCACGAGAAATCGCCCCGTGCCTGGTATGGCGGGGCCATCGGCGCCGTGCTGTTCAATGGCGACATGAATACCGGCCTCACGCTCAGAACGGTGCGAATTAAGGACGGAACGGCCCAGATCCGGGCTGGAGCGACCCTGCTCTATGACAGCATTCCGGAAGATGAAGAAGCCGAGACAGAGTTGAAGGCCGAGGCCATGCGCGCGGCTGTGCGAGAGGCCGGACTGGCGACCCGTGCCGCCGAAACCAGGGAAGAAGCCAAACCGGGCAAGGGTCTGAAAATCCTGCTGGTGGATCACGAAGACAGTTTTGTCCATACGCTGGCCAACTATTTCCGCCAGACTGGCGCGGAGGTGGTCACCTACAGAACGCCGGTGGCAGATCATGTGTTTCACGATGTGGCGCCCGATCTGGTGGTTCTCTCGCCCGGCCCCGGCAATCCGAAGGACTTTGACTGCGCGGCCACCATCGGGCGCGCCCGCGCGCGGGCCCTGCCGATGTTCGGCGTCTGCCTCGGCCTGCAGGCCCTTTCAGAATATTTCGGCGCTGAACTTGGCCAGCTGGACATCCCCATGCACGGCAAACCCTCCCCCATCAGCCTGGCTGGAAATTCCACTCTCTTTGAGGGGCTCAATGCCCCGGTGGTTGTTGGCCGCTATCACTCGTTGTTCGCCAAGCGGGACACCTTGCCGGACAGCTTGCGGGTCACGGCAGAGACAGAGGATGGAGTTGTCATGGCCGTGGAGCACCAGAGCGAAGCCATTGCAGCTGTTCAGTTTCATCCTGAATCCATCATGTCGCTGGATCAGGAAGCCGGGCACAAGATCATCGAGAATGTTATCTCCCGTCTGGTTCCGGCAAAACCCGCACGCCCAGCTTAGGACTGTGAAAAATGTCATGGTTCCTTGGCACAGCCTGATCTAGTGTCAGCGGACATGATCAGAAAAGAAAGGACATCCCTTGCACATTTTGCTGGCGCTTCTGGCTGTTGTTGCGGGAGCCGCATTCTGGATTTACCGGGCACGGCAGGCTGCCGACAGCACACGGGTGGTGCTTGAAGCCACCCAGGACGTGAAGGCGGCCGCCCGCCGGTTCGGGTTCCGGACGCGGGCCAATCAGCATCCAACGGAAGGGGTGGACGACCCCCGTGTGACCGCCTCCGCCCTGCTGGTTCTGACAGCGGAAACCGATGGAGGGATTTCCCGGGCCGAACAGGCGGCCATTTTGGAGCAGCTGCAAACAGTCTTTCAGCTCTCGGCGGCGGATGCGGAAGACCTTTATGTATTCTCCAAATGGCTGGCCAATCAAAGCAGCAATCCGGACGATATGATCCGCAGGCTGATCAAGAAAACCGTGAACCTGGGCGGCCGGGACACATTGCCGGACCTGATCCAGATGGTCACGGCCGTTGGCAATGCGGATACCGGCACCCCGACCGACGACACCGTGCATATCATCGAAAAGCTCAAACAGCTGCGCGGCTAACCACCCGGCCTTCCTCCCGTTCCGAAGGTTTCAAAGGGTCTGATCCCCCTTTGGCAAAAGGACATTGATTAACGGATCGCGACAGCGTTCTATGGAATTCATCCTAAAAATGTGCTCTGCCTTCACAGGCTGGCGCCAAGATTTGGGCGCATAAGATACAGACGCATAAAAGAAATACGATCCGGCCTACCGGATCTCCGGGAGAGAAAATGACCGCAGCCCCCCGTTGGACCAAGGCTCAGGCAGGAAGATCATCCCGCCTGCTTGCGGTGTTTGCGTGTCTGGCGGCAATCCTTCTGGCGGGCGCCCTTCTGACAGGTGGCCACGCGCATTCCGCCAAACCACTCAAAAACACGATTCTGGCCATCGGCACCTGCCCCCCCTGGAAAGCCCAGGCGCCCGAAGTGTGCCGCAACAGCCTGGAAAAGGTCACCGAAGCACTGGCTCCCCGGCTGGCAACTGCCCCCGCGGACCTGCACCGCCTGATCAACGAAGGCGCCACGGCTCCGGCTCTGAAACGGAAGGTGACGGAACTGGCCAACCGCCTCGGACCGGAAGACCGGCTGATCATCTATGCCAACCTGCCGCTCGGATTGCCGGATGATGCGCAGGCTGCCCCCGAAAATGGCTATGTTCTGGAGCTTTGGGCCGACCAGGAGCCGAAGACAGCGGATCAGGCAATCAGCAATGGCACCTGGATTTCCGCGCCGGCTTTTGCCGCCATGCTCCACACCCTTCCGGCTGCCGAAGTGATCCTGATCCTGGACACGAACGGCTCCTATGCGGTGAACATGCATCTGCTTGATGCCCATTCGGCCGACCACAAGAACCGGCCCGAAGCGCTGATTTCCTCCGCAGGTGCCGGTCAAAGCGCCAACTATTCCGCCGACAGGACCATTTCCCTGTTCGCAAAACACCTGGCTCTGGCCCTGAAAGAAACCGAGGGGACGCTGCAGGAGGCCATGACGGTTGCCATTGGCGGCACCCGGCAGGCCGCCATACCGATCTGCGCCGTCCTCAAGGCGCATCAGGATACGATGTCCGAGCCGCCCGCGGACTGCCAGCAAGTGCCGGAAGTGCATGATCCGGCTGCACTGCTGGCAGAGATCCATCTGGTCCCCCTGCCCGAACCGCCTGCCGAAGAGTGACGACCGCGCGGTGTCTTTCCCTTTCAAGTATGACGGGGTGAGGCTCCTGGATCCCAACCTCAGCCGGTGCTGGAGGTCTCCGGCCCGCAGGCAAGACCCGGCGGTGCTGACTCTCTTGCCGGACTGCCGGGGTCAGGCTCACGTCCGGGCGTGGTTCCTGGCTCGGAACCGGCTTCGGCCTTGCGAACGGCCGGTTCCCCGCGAAGCCGCGTCCAGAACCAGTCCCAGTCCGCACTGTCAATCCGCCCAAGGCCCTGGTCCCGTTCCGGCGGAATTTCCTTGACCCCGCTGCTGCCGATCTCGCCAATGGCGAAGCGGAAGGCATAGCTTGGCGTCAGCCCCATGCGCAGATCCGAGATTACGATCTTGTCACCGGCCTGTTCCGCCCGGAAATAGCCCCGGCTGAACCAGGCCAGCTTGGCGAAGGACGCGGTTCCCTCAAGACAGGCACTCAGCTCCGGGTGACGTGGATGCTCGTAGATTTCCGGCGCACCACTGCCATCCAGAAGCGACAGATAAAGATTGTCATAGCGGTCATCGCTGAGGCCGATCACTTTCCAGAAAAGGATGTTGAACGGAGCCGCGATCGCATAAATGCGCTCCGGCGCGAGGCCTTCGGCTTCAAACAGTGCACGCGCCTTGACCTGGACAACCTGTTGTAGCACCGCGCTGAGGCCCAGATAGGCTGCTGAAAACAAAAGCACGCCCGTAAGCCAGCTGCGCAGTCTTGTGCTCCAGGTGGACTTGCACAGCGCGTAAATCACCACACCAAGCAGCGGCAGGGAATAGGCCGGGTCAATGATGAACACCGAGCCAACCCCGACCGGATTAGCATAAAGCGGCCAGAACAGGCGGGTTCCATAGACGGTCATCGCATCCAGCATCGCATGGGTCGACAAGACCAGAAACACCGCCGCCCAGGTCAGGAACCGGTGCGCTCGCAGCCCTTTGAAGAGAAGCCTGAGTCCTTCTCCGATGACAGGTGCCGCCAGCGCATGGACAAAGAGCGAATGGGACCAGCCCCGGTGATAGACAAAGCTGTCGATCGGATCTTCAAAGGGGATCAGCACATCCAGATCCGGCAGCGTTCCGAGCAAACCGCCAACCAGAACCGCTTTGCGCGGGCCGATCTTCGGGCCAAGACAGACGGTGGAGACGGCAGCGCCGAGGACAAATTGGGTCAGGGAATCCATAAAGACAACTGCTCTCAGAAAAAGACTTAGCCGGTTATGGGGCCGGTCCTGCGCCAGGGCAATGGGTCTGCCACCAAAAAGGCGGGATCACTCCCGCCTCTTAAGCTTTGGCCCGGATCGCGCCGGGGATCAGTCGACCTCGCGCACCGCGCCCTTGGAGGCGCTGGTTGTCAGCTGCGCATAAGCCCGAAGGGCCTTGGACACTTTGCGCTTTCTTTTTTCAACCGGTTTCCAGCCGTCTTCGCCCCTGGCCTCCATGGCCGCACGCCGTCTGGCCAGTTCGTCATCGGCAAGATTCACCTTCAGAACCCGGTTCGGAATGTCGATGACAATCAGATCGCCTTCCTCCACCAGGCCAATTGCACCGCCCTCGGCCGCTTCCGGGGAAATGTGGCCGATGGAAAGGCCCGAGGACCCGCCGGAGAAGCGCCCGTCCGTGATCAGGGCGCAGGCCTTGCCCAGCCCCTTGGACTTCAGATAGCTGGTTGGGTAGAGCATTTCCTGCATGCCCGGCCCTCCGCGAGGGCCTTCATAGCGGATCAACACCACATCGCCTTCCTTGACCTTGTTGGTCAGGATCGCGGAAACGGCGCTGTCCTGGCTTTCGAAGATCCGCGCCGGGCCGGTGAAGGTCAAGATGCTATCATCCACACCGGCGGTTTTCACCACGCAGCCATCCTCGGCGATGTTGCCGAACAGGACAGCCAGACCGCCATCCTTGCTGTAAGCATGATCCGCATCGCGGATAACCCCGGCCGAACGGTCAATGTCCAGATCGTCCCAGCGCCGGGACTGGCTGAAGGCCACCTGGCTCGGCACGCCGCCCGGGGCCGCCTTGAAGAACGTGTGCACGCTTTCCGAATTGGTCTGACGCACATCCCATCGGGACAGAGCTTCCCGCATCGTTCCGGAATGAACGGTCGGCACGTCCGCGTGAAGAAGCCCGGCGCGGTCAAGCTCGCCCAGGATGCCGAAAATCCCGCCGGCCCGGTGCACATCCTCCATGTGGATGTTTTCCACCGCAGGCGCGACCTTGCACAGAACCGGGATCTTGCGGGACAGGCGGTCAATATCATCCATGGTGAAGCCGACTTCGCCCTCATGAGAAGCGGCCAGAAGGTGCAGGATGGTGTTGGTTGAGCCGCCCATGGAAATGTCGAGGCTCATGGCATTTTCAAACGCCTTGAAGCTGGCAATGTTGCGTGGCAGGACACTCTCGTCATCCTGCTCATAGTAGCGCTTGGCCAGATCCACAATCAGATGGCCCGCCTCCACGAAGAGGCGCTCCCGGTCCGCATGGGTCGCCAGTGTCGACCCGTTGCCCGGCAGCGCCAGTCCGAGCGCTTCGGTCAGGCAGTTCATGGAATTGGCGGTGAACATGCCCGAACAGGACCCGCAGGTCGGGCAGGCATTTTGCTCCATGGACAGGACATCTGCATCGGACATGCGGTCATCGGCGGCAGCTACCATAGCGTCCACCAGATCGATGGATTTTTCCACGCCGTTTTCCAGAACGACCTTGCCCGCTTCCATCGGCCCGCCAGACACAAACACAACCGGAATGTTGAGCCGCATGGCGGCGTTCAGCATGCCCGGCGTGATCTTGTCGCAGTTGGAAATGCACACAATCGCGTCAGCGCAATGGCCATTGACCATATATTCCACAGCGTCGGAAATAACTTCACGCGAAGGCAGCGAGTAGAGCATGCCGTCATGGCCCATGGCGATGCCGTCATCAACTGCAATCGTGTTGAATTCCTTGGCCACCCCACCGGCCTTCTCCACCTCGCGGGCCACAAGCTGGCCCATATCCTTAAGGTGAACGTGACCGGGCACAAATTGGGTGAAGGAATTGGCGATGGCAATGATCGGTTTGCCGAAATCATTGTCCTTCATGCCGGTCGCGCGCCACAGGCCACGGGCTCCGGCCATGTTGCGGCCATGGGTTGACGTTCTGGAGCGGTAAGGGGGCATTTTTCTCTCCCTGTTTTATCAACGGGCCGCGTCTGCTCCGGCCGCTGGCAAAAAGCCGCTCCAGAACAGGTATCCGCGCCCAAATTCAATCTGAATATGGGGTGTGACAGGTTTCGGTCCAGAACGAAAGGCCGGAAACCGAAAAAAGTGTACGGTACGGTACGGTTCCCTATTTTCGCACGTGCTTTTCAGCCGTTTCTCCGGAACGCGAATTGAAAGAGCGTGTCGGTTTGAGCAAAAACAGCCGGTGCGGGCAGAGCCCGGCACCGGCTGGTCTTCAAGCCGCCTGGTGTGGTGAACTCGAAACACGCCCCCTTTTGGCAAGAACCGCCGGAGCGTATTTCAAATTTGAAAATCACACTAGAAACATAAACTTGCAAGTCTCCTTCTTGACTCTGAAGTTCGTTCGAAGCGTACCGGGAAATGTGACCAACTTCAGAGTCAGGTAACTAGACGATGTGGATACCGGGCAGCCTGAAACGATGGATTTTCGTATCGTTTAATCTCCTGCCTTGCCCATCCTGATGTCAAATCAGGGCTGGCCAATCCAGAAAGGCGCGGCCGTCACTATTCCGCCGCTTCAGTGCTTTCGGCAAGCGCCGGATAGTCCGTGTATCCCTTGGCGCCGCCGCCGTAGAGCGTATCGGGGTCAAGCGCGTTGAGCGGTGCATCGGCAGCCAGCCGTTCGGCAAGGTCCGGATTGGAAATGAAGGGCCGGCCAAAAGCCACAAGATCCAGCGCACCCGTTGCCACCGCCTCAAGGGCCATCTCCCGGTCATAGCCATTATTGCCCATCCTTGCCCCGTCAAACAGCGCATAAAGCGCAGCCAGATCCCCGCCTTCGGGAAGATCGCGGGGCCCTCCGGTCTGGCCCTCGATCAGGTGCATATAGGCAAGACCATAGCTGTTCACCAGTTTGATCACATGGCTGAAGGTTGCCTGCGGCGCACTGTCTTCAATGTCGTTGGCATTGGAGAACGGGCTCAGGCGAATGCCTACCCTGCCACTGCCCCAGACGCCGGTCACCGCATCCAGCACTTCTTTCAGGAACCGGGTCCGGTTTTCCAGCGAGCCGCCATAGGCATCTTCACGCCTGTTTGATCCGTCCCGCAGAAACTGGTCGATCAGATAGCCATTGGCCGCATGCACCTCAACCCCGTCAAACCCGGCAAGCCTGGCATTTTCCGCTGCTGTCCGGAAGTCCCCGACAATGCCGGGGATCTCTTCAAGATCAAGCGCGCGCGGCGTTGGCGTGTCGACAAACTGGACCCCGTCAAAGCTCTTTGTCCTGGCCGCAATGGCAGACGGGGCCACCGGGTCTGCTCCACCGGGCTGCAGCACCGGATGTGACACGCGGCCGACATGCCAGAGCTGAAGGACAATCTTGCCGCCCTTGGCGTGAACGGCCTCTGTCACCGCCTTCCAGCCTGCGACCTGGGCCTTGGAATGGATACCCGGGGTCCAGGCATAACCCTTTCCCTGCGGGGAAATCTGCGACGCTTCCGTGATGATCAGCCCCGCGCCAGCGCGCTGGCCATAATACTCCGCATGCAGCTCAAAGGGGGCATCGTCTTCCGGCCGGGCCCGGTTGCGGGTCAAGGGGGCCATGACGATACGGTTTTTCAACTCAAGGGCGCCGGCTTTTGCCGGGGAGAACAAGTTTGCCTCAGACATTTTCATTTCCTTTCAAAGGTTGGTGCTTGCCTATTATTGGAACATTCAGTCCAAATTTCTGCACATCTCATACCGTTTGGTTTTCGCTTTAGCTAAAGGGCGTGTCTCAGGCCGGCAGGATGGTTCTGGCCTGTTTCAAGGTTTCTGCGATCCGCTCGGCTGGGATGCCCGCTTTGCGGAGTGCCAGAGTGCCGATGGCAAGGGAGGAAAAGGCACGCGCCCGGTCGCGGACGCTGGCGGGATCGTCCGGGTCGATGGCCTTGGCAAAGATCTCCTCGATACTTTCAAGATGGCGGCGGCCAATGACGGCCACCTCCTCATCATGGGGAGCAAGTTCCGTAATGCAATTGACCAGCATGCAGCCTTTCGGCCCGCCCTCCGGATCGGACAACGCCTGCATCATGGCAGCGACCGGATCGCCGCCCGCCGTGTCAGCAACATCCTTCAAATTGGCAAGGCCCCGCCTGGAGTACTGATTGAGCACCCGCAGGAACAAAGCCTGCTTGCTGCCAAAAGTTCCATAGAAGCTTGACCTGCTCAGGCCCATGGCCTTGGTCAGGTCGTCAAGGGATGTGGCTTCAAAACCGTTTTTCCAGAACACCCCCAAAGCTGCCTCAAGGGCTGCCGCTTCGTCAAAGGCACGCGGACGGCCCGGCCCGGAGGCACGCTTGCCGGCAGCTGACGTGTTGGGGGCATGCTTTATCATACACCCCAATATGGACTATCCAGTCCGGAATACAAGGGGGGTTGGAGATGGACGCCTTTCCGCCCCTCTTGCAGGCGAGACTGACTGCAGCGGTGGATTACATGCGGCAAGAGCCGGCAAACGCATCGCCCACATCGTCAAAGACCCGGGCAATCGCCTCCATCTCGTAGAGCTTGCTGGTCCGGCGCACCCCCTCCACCAGATAAAAATCCTGGATCGGAAACTGGTTGGAGTTGAACCGGAAATCCCCACGGACACTTTCAAAAGGCGCCGCGCTGATCGCCGACAAGAGCGCTTCCTGGTCCTTCACACCGCCGGTCAATTCCAAAGCGAAGTGGATGAGCTTGGCCGCATCATATCCCTGTGCTGCGTAAATCGAGGGCGGATAGCCATAGGCGCGCGTGAATTCGCGAACGAACCGTTTGTTGGCCGGATTGTCCAGATTTGGAGCCCAAACAGAGGCAGAAAAGAGCCCCTCTCCGGCTTCCTGTGTGTGAGGCAGCGAGACCGCATTCAGTGTTCTGGTGGACAGGAACGGCACAATACCTTTCATCCCAGAGGTCTGGAACTGCCGGATCAGTTCCACCCCCATGCCGCCCGGCATGAAGGCAAAGATCGCATCCGGTTCGATTGCGCCGATTTCCTTAAGTTCCGCTGAAAAATCCGTCTGTCCGAGCTTGGTGTAGACTTCCCGCGTGATCTGCCCCTTGAAATGGCGCCGAAAGGCGGCAATCACATCCCGCGCGGCTTCATAGTCCGGCGCGAGGGTGACGACCTGGTCATACCCTTTGAGGCTGGCATAGCGCCCCATGGTCTCGTGCACCTGATCATCCTGAGCGGCGGTGGAAAAGAAATACCGGTTGCATTTGCGCCCGGCGATCGGGGCCGGACCGGAGCCCGCACCTATGAACAGCGTCTTGGAGCGAACCACCGTTTCGTGGATCGCGAGCATGACCTTTGAGAAGTTGACCCCCACCAGGACATCAATACCGTTTTCGTTGATCAGTTTGGTCGCCTGTTCAAGCGCATATTCCGGGTCCAGCTTGTCATCGACCTCAATCACATTGGCGGGAACCCCGCCCAACGCCCCATGGGACTGGGACACAGCCAGCATAAAGCCGTCACGCATTTGCTCGCCATAGACGGCAGCCGGGCCGGACAGGGTCGCCATGAAGCCGACTTTCAGTTCCTGGGCCTGCTGCGCGCCCGCGCCCTGGCACAGAATCACGAGCGCAGACAAGGCACCGGCGGTTTTCAGCAAAAGCGTATGCAACATTGCAATCTGTCCGTTTGTCCCCAAAGGGTTACGGCTGCACGTCCCGAAAGCGCAACCACGAGTCACTCCATCCCGGGTCCAGCATCGCAAAGACAGGTTAGGCATTTGCAAACGGGGACAAACCTGTGGTGGATAAGTCACAGCCAAGACATATTTTAATAAAATTTCCCAAGGATCGCCGCAATCCGGCCCGTGTCCGGTCGCATTGGAATGCAAGCTCTCCCGTTGACTGTGCAGGTAACCCAGACAGGTCACCGCAATCACCTGTCCGAACCGTAAAACAGGAGGGCCACATGTTTTCCGTCTCAGCGCCAGCCACCCCCGTCGATCTGGATGAAAAACTCCGTGCCAAATCAGCACCAAATATGTCTGGTCTCAAAACGGGCAAGGCAAAAGACCTCTGGTCCCCTCCGCCTCTGTACACTGAACCGCCGTTGGGACTGAGCAACACCAAATCAGACGAGACCTCTCTTGAGGCGGTCGAACCGGCAGCTCTCGCAGCAAAGATCCTGCAATTGAGCAGCAACAAGCTGGACATGCGCCCGGTTCCCCGCCGCCAGCCCAAGCTGAACGAACCATCCGACGACGAGACGTTCTATATTCCCAGTGTTTTTCAGCAACCTGATGAAGAGACATATGAAAGCGTTCCGGTGCGGCCCGAAGCCCTTGATGCGGGCGAGCGCAAGGCGAAGCTGGGCAGTGGGCCAAGCTTCAAGTTTCTGGTGGTCAGCACCCTGGCCCTTGGCCTTGCTGGCGGCGCCGTTCTGACCACGGACCTCGGCAGTTTCCTGAAGTCCGAAGCGGAGAACAGCGATCTGAGCGCTGAAGAAGCCTTGTCCGGTGCGGCCGCCGCCTTTGCCGCTGCAAAAGCGGCCCTGGCTAAAGCGGCCCAGCCTGCAGATCCCACGCAGTCCGGACCGGCCGTTCATTTTGCCCAGAGCGCTGCAACCACCCAGACAGCTCAGGCCGCGCAAGCCGAAGAGGCTGCACCCAGCCCGGCATCGCCCCGTGGGGCGCGCAAGGCGGAAGACCGGATCAAATCAGCCTTTGAGGCCGAAAACGCTGCCCAGACACAGTCCGGCACCACACCGGCCTTCCCCCTGCCGGTCCAGCCCGCGCAACCGGCCGGATCGTCAAATTCCCGCTCGCAAGAGCCATCAAGCCGCACGGCTGACGTCTTGCGTGACATTGCCGCTTCCCCCGCCTTTGCGGACCGGTCTTCCCTTGACGATGCCACCTCAGCCCCCGTGCCTGCGCAAGCGGCCCCCTCAACCCCGGTCCGTTCACAATCTGCACCCGCCGCAGCTGCGCCAGCGCAGACACCTGCCAACGCCGACCCGGCCTATCCAAATGCAGGCCGGACGCTTGAAGCCGTCAACATGCGCCTGACCGGCAACCAGGACGGCGAGATCATTGCCGTCATTCCGAAAGACACGATCCTCCACTATAGTGACTGCGGCACCTGGTGGTGTGGGGTGAGATACAACGACAAGATCGGCTTTGTCGGCCAGAAATACATAGAAAAAGCCGAACCGCAGGTAGCCAGCGAGTGAGGCAGGTATCAGCTTGTTAAGTCCCCTCGCCTAGTCTCGCTGGACCAGTGAGCACAACCGGATTGGGGAACAGACATGGGTGAGCGGAGCACCGTCGCTGCAAGCATCGGCCTATTGAGCCTTGTCATGCTGGTCCCGGCCGCCGCCCACGCGGATGGGACCGATTGCGTGATCTACGCCACCGATTATGCCAACGCCCATATGGGCAGCGGGGATGTGGTGGGTGATGCGGTATCCGGTGGCATGGCCGGGTCGGTTCTGGGCGGTGAATGGGCCGGTGACTCCGGGGCTGCGCGCGGCGCCCGCGCAGGCGGTGCCCTTGGCGTCCTGAACAATCTCGGATCGCTGCCGGGCGGCTGGCAAGCGCTTTATGATACCGCCTATCAACTTTGCCTTCAGCAAAGCTCCGGCCTCACGGCTGGCCCCGTTGCTCCTCTGCCCGCCCCATCCCCAAGCTGCCGCTCGTCAGCGCGCGTCAACTCCCCTTTTAAACGCACACCGGAGGGCGGGATCATAGCCGATTCCAGCTTCGGCGATTGCAACTAAAACATGCCGTAAATATCCGGGAGCAAACTGCTTCGTCTCTTTGCTTTGAAAGCTTCGATATCAGACAGCGAAATGCGAATCAGATGAAATGCAATTCGCTCTAAACCTTGTTTCGCAGCCCTCCGGTGGATGATGGCCGCGCCAGGAAACACAATGGTTGACCTTGCGGGCGAAGCAACGTCAACTGTGCCCGATTGAGAGGGGCCTCGAGCTCCTTGACAGCAATTTCGAGACTGACAGGACCCATTCATGACACGCCGCAAAACCTTCGCGCCCTCCCTTCCGACCGCGTTTTTTGGTGTGGCCCTTGCGGCCGGGCTATGTCTGACCTCGAGCGCGGCCCTGGCGCAGCAATGCGGTGGTGACTTCAGGCAGTTTCTGGCAGGTGTAAAACAGGAAGCGGTTGCCAAGGGATTGTCCGCCCGCGCCGCAGACAAGACTCTGGCCGGCGCCCGGATCGACAAGAAGGTTCTTGCACGAGACCGGTCCCAGGGTGTCTTCAAAATGACCTTTCTGGATTTCTCCAAACGGGTCATCTCAAGCTACCGCATGAAAAACGGTGCGGCGAACATGAAAAAATACGCCCGTATCTTTCAGCGCACCGAGCAGCAATACGGGGTGCCCGCCCCGGTGATCACTGCCTTCTGGGCACTTGAAACCGACTACGGTGCTGTCCAGGGAGACTTTAACACGGTCAACGCCCTGGCAACCCTTGCCCATGACTGCCGCCGCCCGGAACTGTTCCGCCCGCAGCTGATCGCAGCCATCGAAATGGTTCAGCACGGGGATCTGGATCCCCAGCGCACCACCGGGGCCTGGGCCGGTGAAATCGGGATGGTTCAGATGCTTCCCGAAGATATCATCAAATTCGGCCAGGATGGCGATGGCGATGGCCATGTGCGCCTGAAACAAAGTGCGCCCGATGCGATTCTCACCGCAGGCGCCTTCATTGAGCATCTGGGCTGGAAGCGCGACGAGCCGTGGCTTCAGGAAGTCAGTGTGCCCCAGTCTCTCAACTGGGCCGACAGCGGCCTGGGCAAGACCAAATCAGGAGCCCAATGGGCCGCGCTCGGTGTCAAACCGCGCTGGGGGCAGATTTCGTCAAATCTTCAGGCCTCGCTTCTGCTGCCCCAGGGCCGCAAGGGTCCGGCCTTTCTCGCCTATCCAAATTACAACATCTATCTGGAATGGAACCAGTCCTTCATCTACACGACCTCGGCCGCCTATTTTGCAACACGCCTGGCCGGAGCCCCGCGCTATGATGCGGGCAATCCGGACCAGGGCTTGAGCGACGCACAGATGAAACAGCTGCAGACGAAGCTGCGCGCCAAGGGTTATGACGTTGGCAAGATTGACGGAATTTTGGGATCAGGCACACGGGCGGCAGTTCAGGACATGCAGCAGAAACTTGGTATGCCCGCAGATGCTTGGCCGACCCCGGCCTTCTTGAATCGGCTCTGACCGCCCGCCGCGCCTGCCCGCCTTTGCCCTAGTAATTGCCGTGAAAGGCACCTTTTGGGGGCGCAATGCCGAGCTTGTGAATGGCCAGATAGTCCTGGACCTGAACAAGCGGGCGCTGCGGGATCCAGAACTGCTCGATCACGAACTCGGTGATTTCCACACGCTGTTCCAGATTGAATTCATGGGCATGCGGGTGCAGCAGGATCATCCAGACCGCGGACATGAACAGTTCAAAGTCATCGGCCCAGAAGGTCACGTCCTTCTGTTCCGTGACAATCTGGCAGTCCTTGAGCGCAGTGCCCAAACTCAGGTCCTGGCGGAGCTGCAACAGATCCTGATCTGTGGCGCTGCCGAAGAATTTTCCGGCAAAATGATTGTAGAGCCAGGTCGACGTGTGCGGTCTGGTCTCCCTTGCTGACATCAAAGCCATGTGCATAACGCCATTTTCAGCAAGGATATGGCCGTAAAGGGCCGTGATCAGGTCTGGCCATGTGGACACAGGCGCATAATACAAGGCGTGATGCAGGGTGATCAGATCCTGCTTTTCCCCGTCAAGAAGACTGGCCAGCGCCTGGCGGGCGACCTCGGGGGTCAGAAAGTCCTTTGAATAGTCCCCCTGAACGAGGTGCACATTGTCCAGCTGCTGGCGCACCAGCCGCTCTTTCAAGGAGGCCAGCGCCGCGCCGTCAATGTCATAAAGCCAAAGCCCCCGCTCAAACCCGGCCTGGAGAATGCGGAACTGGGGCTCACTGCCCGCTCCGATCGACAGGGCCGACAAGGGCCTGTCCTCCGGCACCCTGGCATGCAATGCCCGAATGGCCCTCATCAGGCTGGCGGAGACGTCAGGCTTTTCGCTCGCAAAGCGCGCCCAGATCCTGTTCTGCTCAAAGATTGTATTGTCTGCCGCCCTCAGGCCGGTTTCAACGAGACTGTCCGACTTTACCAAACGCATGCTGTCACCCTGTTTGTGCCGCGCCCTCAACCGGCAACATCCCGCTTTCCGGCGCCATCAAACCGTCACATAAGTCGCATGGCCGCCATTTCTCGTGAAACTTTGGTCATGAACCGCTGAAGTCCATTAAATTTTGTCCATGTTTGAGGCCGGGTGCCCGAAATGAAAGACCGGCGGGCACAAATGCCCGCCGGTCTTCGAAAAACGGTCCGTCTGCGGCGTCACGCCGTGCTTTTGGAGCGAGGTGCGCTTAAAACTCCAGCGCGGCGCCCGGTGCAATGGCCGCCACCTTGCTGCCATCCTCCCCGAGGGCAGACACAAACGTGTCCGCGCTCTGGTCGAGCAGCGGGAAGGTTCCATAGTGACAGGGAACAATCGTGTCGAAGTCGAAAAACCGGCTGCAGGCCATGGCAGCCACCTTGCCGCCCATGGTGAACCGGTCGCCAATGGGGACCAGGCCGATTTTCGGCCGGTAGATCTCGTTGATCAGGGACATGTCGGTGAAGATATCCGTGTCCCCCATATGGTAGATCACCTTCTCGCCCGGCACTTCAAGGATGACGCCGTGCGGATTGCCAAGATAGATTGCCTCGCCGTCGCCCTGTTTGGAGGACGAATGTTCGGCCCGGGTCAGTCCGATCTTGAACGTGCCCGTATCCACAAGCCCGCCGCTGTTCATTGGGTTGAAATTCTCCACACCCTGCCGGTTGGCCCACATGCAGATCTCGAAATTGGAGGTAAGCTGCGCGCCTGTCTTGCGCAGAATCTCGATGGAATCCCCTATATGATCGTCATGACCATGGGTCAGGACCACATGGGTGACGCCTTCGGCCACCTGCGCCACTGACAGGCTGTCCGGAAAGGATGGATTGCCCGACAAGAACGGGTCGATAAGGATGGACGTCTTGTCAAATTCCAGTTTGAAAGCGGAGTGGCCATACCAGGTGAGTTTCATGAAGGGTCTCCCGAAGAACATCAGAACCGGACCCGGAGCATAGGCCCCGAAGCGGAAACCGCAAGCGCAGGCTGCCTGTCCGCGGCTGCTTTGAACGCAAGATCGATCTGGCCTTTTTCCATGGGGCCTGATAAAGCGCGCCAATGGCACATGATCCCGCACTTTCCCTTGAAGATTTTGTCGCAGTCCTGCCCGCGAACAGCCGTTTGATCGGTCTTGATCTGGGCACCAAGACCATTGGCCTTGCCCTGTCCGATCTCGGGCGCGGCATCGCGACACCGATGGAAACCATCCGGCGCAAGAAATTCACGCTGGATGCGGAATATCTTCTGGCCCTGTGCGCCCGCGAAGGCGTCGGCGGGCTTGTGCTGGGCCTGCCGCTCAACATGGATGGCAGCGAAGGCCCTCGCGCCCAGGCCACCCGGGCCTTTGCCCGCAATCTGTCCCAGAAAACCGATCTGCCGGTCACCTATTGGGATGAGCGCCTGTCCACCGCCGCTGTGACGCGCACGCTTCTGGAGGCTGATTCCAGCCGGGCCAAGCGGGCCGAGGTCGTCGACAAGATGGCCGCTGCGTTCATCCTGCAAGGGTTTCTCGACCGGCTCGGGTTTCTGGACAGACGCTGATCCTGGATGTTTGAAAGCACGCTCTGATGCTGACCACCCTCGCGGCCCTCGCACCGGTCATCCTTGTGATTGCCTGCGGCTACCTGATCGCCCGCACCGGCCTGATCACCGGCGAACAGTGGCGCGGTGTTGAGAAGCTCGCCTATATCGTGCTTTTTCCGGCGGTTCTGTTCCGCACGATCTCCCAGGCGGATTTCTCCAGTTTTCCGACCCTCGACATGGGCGCCGCCCTGTTGAGCACGCTCGCCGCCGTCACTGGCTTGCTGCTGCTGTTGCGCCCGCTGCTGGAGCGCCGCTATGGCATCCCCGCCGTGCGCTTCACCTCGATCTTTCAGGGAACCCTGCGCTGGAACGCCATGATCGCGCTGGCGCTGGCGAACACTATCGCCGGAGAGACCGGGCTCGCCCTTCTGGCGGTTGCGATCGTGTTCATGATCCCGGTTCTGAATGTCATGTGCGTTCTGGTGCTCTCCCACTATGCCAGCGGCACCGCGCCCAGCGGCGCCAAGGTGATGCGGGATCTTTACACCAACCCGTTCATCGTCTCGATTGGTGCAGGAGTGCTGTTCAATCTCAGCGGTTTGTCCCTGCCCGGCACCGTCGCCGATACACTGGAGATTTTCGCGCGCGCGGCCCTGCCCATTGGCATCATCTGTGTTGGCGCTGGTCTCGACCTCAACTCCCTGCGCAAACCGGGGCCTGCGCTCACGCTTGGCACCTTTCTGCGTCCCGTGCTGATGCCGCTTGTGGCGTTCGGATTTTCCTGGTTGTTCGGGGTGACCGGCCCCGCGCTTTCGGTGATCATCATCGCCACGGCCGTGCCCTGTGCCAGCAATTCCTATCTACTGTCCCGGCAAATGGGCGGCGATGCGAAACTGATGGCGGAAATCATCACACTGCAGACCCTGGCCGCCACCGGAACGCTGCCGCTTGCCCTGCTGCTGCTGACCTGATCTGCCACCGGCACACCCTTAAATTTGTCCATTTGATCAAATACCTGCACCTCCTCCCATGCGTGATGTGGACAGCGGGCAGAAGGTAAAATCGCATCTTGTGCCCCGGCCCGATTCCCCCTATAGGGATGGTCTCGATGACCGCGACAGACACCCATCGAGACAACCCTTTTCCCCATCGTCATTTGCTGGGCATAGAGGGTCTTCACCCCCATGAAATTCTGGGCCTTCTGGACAGGGCCGAGGAAGCCGTCGAGGTTTCCCGGCAGATCAGCAAGCGCAAGCATGTGCTGCAGGGCCGGACCCAGATCAACCTCTTTTTCGAAAACTCCACCCGTACCCAAAGCTCGTTCGAGCTGGCCGGAAAGCGGCTCGGCGCGGATGTCATGAACATGGCGGTGTCCCAGTCTTCGGTAAAAAAGGGCGAAACGCTGATCGATACGGCTGCCACGCTCAACGCCATGCATCCGGATCTTCTTGTGGTGCGCCACCACGCAGCTGGTGCCGTGCATCTTCTGGCACGCAAAGTGGGCTGCTCCGTGGTCAATGCCGGTGACGGCCCGCATGAACACCCGACCCAGGCCCTGCTCGACGCCCTGACCATCCGCCGGCACAAGGGCAAGATCGCCCGGCTGACGGTCGCGATCTGCGGTGACATAGCCCATTCCCGGGTGGCCCGTTCCAACATCATCCTGCTGAACGCCCTGGGCGCACGGGTCCGGGCGGTTGCCCCCTCCACGCTTCTGCCCTCCGGCATTGCCAAGATGGGGGTCGAAGTCTTCAACGACATGCGCGAGGGCCTGAAAGGTGCGGACATCGTCATGATGCTGCGGCTCCAGCGGGAGCGCATGAACGGGGCCTTCATTCCCTCGGTGCGCGAGTATTACCGCTACTATGGCCTTGATGCGGACAAGCTCTCCCACGCGAAGGAGGATGTTCTGGTGATGCATCCAGGGCCCATGAACCGGGGCGTGGAGATTGACGCCTCCATCGCCGACGGTCCGCAGAGCCTGATCCGCGAACAGGTGGAAATGGGGGTCGCCGTGCGCATGGCGGTTCTTGAGGCGCTCGCCGCCAACCTGCCAAACAACTAAGGCTTCAGAGGATAGACAAAGTGGCACTCGACACCCCGAAACCTCTGGTCCTGTCCAACGCCCGGGTGATTGACCCGGTCCGCAGGCTGGATGCGCCTGGCTCGATCATCATTGCCGACGGCACCATTCTGGAAGCCGGTCCGGCGGCCGCCAACCAGGGCGCGCCCTATGGCGCCGACATTATTGACTGCAAGGGCGCCATTGCCTGCCCCGGCCTGATCGACATTTGCGTGTCGGTGGGCGAGCCCGGAGCCGAGCACCGCGAGACCCTGGCCAGCGCCTCCCAGGCGGCGGCCGCAGGCGGCGTCACCACGATCTGCACCATGCCGGATACAGATCCGGTGATCGATGATCCTGCCCTGGTCGACTTCATCCTGCGCCGGGCGCGGGATACGGCCATTGTGAATGTGCATCCCCTGGCCGCTCTGACCAAGGGCCTCAAGGGGTCTGAAATGTCGGAAATCGGGCTGTTGCAGGAAGCCGGGGCAGTTGCGTTCACCAACGGCCATGCCTCGGTCAAAAACGCCCAGGTGATGCGCCGTATGATGACCTATGCCCGCGATTTCGACGCGCTGGTCATTCACCACACCGAAGACCCGGATCTGGCGGGCGGCGTGATGAATGCGGGGCTGAATGCCAGCTGGAAAGGTTTGTCCGGCGTGCCGCGCGAGGCGGAAATCATCATGCTGGAGCGGGACCTGCGCCTTGTGGGCATGTCCAAGGGCAAATACCACGCAAACCTGATTTCGACCTCCGACAGCGCAGAAGCGGTGCGCACCGGAAAAGACCGGGGGCTCGACATCACGGCCGGGCTCTCGATCAACCATCTGACCCACAATGAAAATGATATCGGCGCCTACCGCACCTTCTTCAAAATGTCTCCGCCGCTGCGCGATGAAGACGACCGGCAGGCGATGATCGCAGCTGTCGCCGACGGCACCATCGATATCATCTGCTCCAACCATGACCCGCAGGACGTGGAAACCAAGCGGCACCCCTGGGCGGAGGCTGAAGACGGGGCCATCGGCCTGGAGACACTGCTGGCGGCGGTTTTGCGTCTTCATCATTCCGGCCAGGTTGACCTCACCACCCTGCTCGGGACCCTGACAGCGAACCCTGCAGACCGGCTCGGGCTTGAGACTGGACGGCTTGCCAAGGGCGCTCCGGCGGATATTGCCGTGTTTGATCCGGACCGGCCCTGGGTTCTGGAGAAAAGCGCGATCCGCTCCCGCTCGAAAAACTCCCCCTTCGAGGATGCACGCTTTTCGGGCCGGGTGCTGCACACGGTTGTTGGCGGCAAAGTCGTCTATTCTTACGCATAAGCGGTCTCCGGCACATCGCCGGATTGCCTGGGCACAGGCTGGACCGCAGATAAATGGGGTGTTCAGGCTGCATTCAGGCGGTGCCGGGCTTTATCGGGCCCTCTGATCCGCAGCGCCACTTTGAGGCGCTGCCACTCATACCTGAGGAGCCCGCATGCGTCCGACCCTTCTTGTCCTCTTTGCCTTTGCTCTGAGCCTCAGCCGGGCAGAGGCCGCCGACCTTTACATCAAATACAAGCTCTATGCGGTGGGCCTGCCCATCGGATCGGGCACTGTAACCATCGATTTTGACAAGGATAGTTATGCCCTGTCGGCCAAGGGCGGCACGGCAGCGTTTGGCAAGCTGGTTTCAAACGGCAAGGGATCGGTCACCGTGCGCGGTAGCCTTGAGGGCGGCGCTCTGACACCGCAAGACTATGATCTCAAGATGACCAGCGATGATGACAGCGGCACGGTCTCCATACAGCTCAAGAACGGGTCAATCGACAAGGTGGCGGTAAATCCCCCCCAGGACCGGATGAACGAGCGGGTCAAGGTGACCGCCGCTCATCTGGCCAATGTGCTGGACCCGTTGACGGCGGCCGTGTTTCCCGCCCCCAAGGGCCTTGCCGCGGAAAGCTGCAACCGCACGCTCCGGCTCTATGATGGCAAGGAGCGCTATGATGTGCATTTGAGCTACAAGAGCAAGCGTGAGACCCGGACCAGCGATGGCCGTTTCAAGGGCAAGGTACTGGTCTGCCGGGCCCGCTATGAACCGGTCTCCGGACACCGGCCGAAACGCAAAACCATTCAGCAACTGGCCAAAAACAAGTCGCTGGAGATCTGGCTGGGCCAGATTGGCAAGACGCCTTTCCTGGTGCCTCTGCGGGCCAGCATCACAGCGCCATTTGGTCCGCTTGTCGTGGAAGCGGAAAAGTACAAGCTGTCCCGCTGAGGAACCGTTTCGCCAATAGCGGCAGTCTGGAAGCATTTGAGCGTCTGCCGGCAGGCAGGCGAGCCCGGCCGGGCGTTCCAAGAATTGCCCGGTCCCAATTAATTTTTGCCGCTGCATCATCTCCCTGACGGCATCGTCATTTTGACATATAAATGTCATCTCGCCTGATTACTGAAACACTTTATTAATTTTGGGGGTTCTGATGAAACGTCTTTTGATGACGGCTGCGCTCGCGGCTGTTCCTTTTTCTTTTGCGAGTTTGGCGCATGCCGATTGTGACGACCTGTCTCCGGGCAGCGGCGATACCGTCACCTGTTCGGCCACAGATGTGTTCGACGGACCGGACGCCATTGAAACGCGCGCCCTCGATGATGGCAGCAAGAATGTCACGGTGAATGTCGAAACAGGTGCAACCCTGGACACCACGGCATCCGGCGACGACGCGATCAAGCTGAAAGACAAGAACAACACGGTCAACAACAACGGCACGATTGCCGGCGGGGATGAAGCCATTGTCGGCGGCAACAAGCTGAAAGTGGTCAATACCGGCCTGATCACGGCACAGGATCAGGGCATTGTTGGCGAAAACGAAGACGATAGCGACGCCAACGAAGTTCAGATCATCAACAGCGGCACCATCAAGACCGACGACCGAGCTGTCAATGTGGGCAGCGGCACGGATCTGACCGTAGAAAACACGGCAGGCGCACTGATCGAAACCCAGGATGAGGGCATTCAGGGGGGCGATGATCTGACGGTACAAAACGCCGGAACCATTTCCGCCGTGGAAAAGGCCATTGACGCCAATGGGGACGGCGCCAAAATCACCAATGAGACCACCGGCGTGATCCAATCGTCCACGAACGAGGCCATTGAGGCCGGCGATTTCGCAGAAGTCGTCAACTATGGCGAGATCCTTGCCTTCGACGATGCGGTTCAGGTGGGTGAAAAGGCCACGATCGAAAACCATGGCCTGATCGCCAACACTCAGACCGCAGCTGATCTGGCGGCCGATCCCTCTCTGGAAGCTCAGGACGCGATTGATATCGACAGCGGGTATATCCTCAATACCGGTGAGATCCGTTCCACCACCAATTCGGCCATTGACTTCGACCCGGGCTCGGAAGGGTCTATTGTTGACAATTTGGGACTGATTACCGGCACAATCGCCGTCAACACCGATGATGCGGACACGCAAGGCCAGGTCATTGCCAATTTCGGCACCCTTGAAGGCACCAGCGGCACCGCGCTCTATCTGGGCGGCGGAGAAGACGCGCTGATCAATCTGCAGGGCAGCAAGGTCATCGGCGGCGCCGATTTCGGCACCGGCAACGACTCGCTGGTTTTTGACGCCGACTTTTTCGACCTGCCCGTCGGGTTCTTCGCAGGCGGCGCGCTGTTTGACGGCGGTGAAGGCGAAGATGATGTCTGGTTCCTGGGGCTTTTGACCAGCGACATTCTGGGGGTCTGGCTGGATAACGGCGCGCTGATCCTGCAGGTTCTTGGCCTTGGCGGAGACGCGACCTTGCGTCTGACCTCCTGGGAGAGCTTCCAGTTCAAGGATGGAACGCTCACCTATGACCAGCTCGTCGCCTCGATCCCGCTTCCGGCCAGTGCGCTCCTGTTCGGATCGGCACTCGCAGGCCTCGGCCTTGTTGCCCGGCGCCGCAAACGGACCGCCGCAACGGCCTAACGGCAGCGCCTGAAAACCAAGCATAGCTTTTCGGCCGGATGCGGGCAGCCTGATAGCCTGCATCCGGTTTCCGTTTGGCATGACGAGAACGGCCTGAAACCTTTGTGGATTGCCCGATAGGCCTCTGACACGCACACGACCTCAACCAGCAAAACGATCTTGGAGAGTAGTTCTCCTTCCGTCCTCGACATAGCTTTTCACGACCCGGGACTTGATCCTCCAATCCGCATCGCTACAGTGCCGCATCAGAAATCTGGAAGCTGGCATAAGAGCCGGCAAAGGAGACATTCCGCGTGACTGATCCGACCGGCTGGGAGCTTGCCTGGCTCTTCTATCTTGCCGCCCTTTTTCTCGGCTACCTTCTCGGCTCAATTCCCTTTGGCCTGATCTTCACGAAACTGGCCGGGCTCGGCGACATAAGAGACATCGGCTCGGGCAATATCGGTACGACCAACGTTTTGAGAACCGGGCGCAAATCCCTAGCTGCGGCAACGCTTTTGGGCGATGCGCTGAAGGGGACGGCGGCGGTTCTGATTGCCGGGCATTTCTTCGGCGGCCAAATGGCCCTGGTGGCGGGTCTTGGCGCGTTTCTCGGCCACCTTTTTCCGGTCTGGCTCGGTTTCAAGGGCGGCAAGGGGGTGGCCACCTATATCGGGATTCTACTTGGGCTTTATTGGCCCGCCGGGCTGATCTTTCTTGCGGTCTGGATCGGGGTTGCTGTCAGCCTGCGCTACTCCTCCCTCTCCGCCTTGACGGCAAGCCTCGTCACTCCGCTGCTGCTTTACATTCTTTTCCACAAGGTGGAGCTGGCAGAAATGGCCATGGTGATGACCGTTTTGCTATGGGCCAAGCACCATGAGAATATCGGCCGTCTCATGCGCGGCGAGGAAAGCCGCATCGGCTCCAAAGCCACACCGGCCGCAGGCACAGACGCGGAAGCCGATCCGGGCAACGGAGGCTCATGACAGCTCCCCTCGCCGCTCAGACGCGCAGCCTGTCCGACAACCAGCGTCTGGCTTGGCTGCGCCTGATTCGCTCTGAACATATCGGCCCGGCCACCTTCCGTGATCTTCTGAACCATGCCGGCTCTGCAGAGCGCGCTTTGGACCTTCTGCCGGATCTGTCCAAACGCGGCGGCAAGAAAAGCTACCGGCTGTGCCCAGAAGAAGAAGCGGCCGCCGAGATGGAGGCCCATCTGAGGTTTGGCGCCCGTCTGGTGGCCCTGGGCGAAGCAGACTACCCGCCACATCTCAGACACATCGACAGCCCGCCGCCCCTGCTCTCCGTCAAAGGGGGCGGTGCGCTTCAAAACACGCGCATGGCCGCCATCGTCGGGGCGCGCAACGCTTCGCTGTCCGGCCGCAAGCTCGCCGCCGCTTTCGCCCGCGGTCTTGGCGCGGAAGGCTTTGCCATTGCCTCAGGACTTGCCCGGGGCATTGACGCCAGCGCCCACGAGGAAGCCCTTGCCACCGGCACGGTGGCGGTGTTCGCGGGCGGTCTGAATGTGCTTTACCCGCAAGAACATGACCGGCTGCTTGCAGCCCTTCTGGACGCAGGCGGCGCGGCCATCAGCGAGATGCCCTTTGGCTGGAAACCGCGCGGCCGGGATTTTCCCCGGCGCAATCGGCTGATTTCGGGCCTTTCTCTCGGCGTTGTCGTGATCGAGGCCGCCAAGGCTTCCGGCTCCCTGCACACTGCCCGCTACGCGCTGGAGCAGAACCGGGACATTTATGCCGTGCCCGGGTCGCCGCTTGATCCCCGCTCTGAAGGCGCTAACAGCTTGATCCGGCAAGGGGCGGTTCTGGCCAGATCTGCAGACGATGTGCTGGAGGGCCTGGCCGGGCGGCTTGAGCCGGACCTGCCCCTGTTCAGCGGCATCACGGAGCCGGAGCGTCCCCTGCCCCCGCTGATGCCAGAGGTGCCGCAAGCGGACGGCGACGAGACCTTACGGGATCTCGTTCTGGACGCACTCGGCCCCACCCCCATGGAACTGGATGAACTGATCCGCTTTACAGGGGCCGAAGCCCGCGCGGTCAATGTCATCCTCCTGGAACTGGAACTTGCCGGGCGGCTCGACCGCCATGGCGGGCAAAAGATTTCCCTCCTGATGTGAGCGTGCCCCATTTCCGGCTGAATGGCCGCCCATGACGGATCCCTGTGATAGGCTCCGGCCGCATCCAGCCTTGGATGTTGACGGCGACCGGGTGGGGCTTGCATGCCTTGCCGGGCCCATGCAACAAGGATTTTTACCGCACAGACTTGCGGTATGAGATGGTCACTTGACCGCAGCAAGACAAAGGTCCATTTGACAGTCGGCGCATGATCCGTGATCGTCTGCGCCTGTCAAATCTCCTTCTTCACCGGACGGGGGCTCCGTTTCCGGCAAAAAAATTTGGGTAAGAATGAACGTCGTCATTGTGGAATCGCCGGCGAAAGCCAAGACGATCAACAAATATCTCGGCTCCGACTACACGGTCCTGGCGTCTTATGGTCATGTGCGCGACCTGCCCCCCAAGGATGGCTCGGTGCAGCCGGACGACAATTTCGCCATGAGCTGGCAAGTGGACAGCAAGTCCCAGAAACGGCTCAGCGAAATCGCCAATGCGGTCAAGGATGCCGACCGCCTCATTCTGGCAACTGACCCCGACCGCGAAGGAGAGGCGATTTCGTGGCATGTTCTGGAAGTCCTGCAAAAAAAGCGGGTGCTGAAGGACAAGCAGGTCGAGCGCGTTGTGTTCAACGCGATCACCAAGAAGGCGATCCTGGATGCGATGGACAATCCGCGCCAGCTGGACACGCCCCTGGTTGACGCCTATCTGGCGCGCCGCGCCCTCGACTATCTGGTGGGTTTCACCCTCTCGCCGGTTCTTTGGCGCAAACTGCCCGGCGCCCGCTCCGCCGGACGGGTTCAGTCGGTTGCCCTGCGGCTGATCTGCGACCGGGAAATGGAAATCGAAGTGTTCCAGCCTCAGGAATACTGGTCGATCTTCGCCAATATGAAGACCCCGGCCGGAGACCTGTTCCAGGCCGGGCTGACCGGATTTGAAGGCCGCAAGATCGGCCGCCACGACATTGGCACGGAGGCCGAAGCCAGCACCATCAAGACGATGCTGGAAAGCGCCAGCTTCACCGTGGACAGCGTCGCCTCCAAACCGGCCAAGCGCAATCCCGCCGCCCCTTTCACCACCTCCACCCTGCAGCAGGAAGCCTCGCGCAAACTCGGCTTTGCCGCCTCAAGGACCATGCAGGTGGCGCAAAAGCTCTACGAAGGCATCTCCATTGGCGGCGAAACGTCCGGCTTGATCACCTATATGCGAACGGACGGGGTCCAGATTGCCGGAGAGGCCATCGCAGCCGCCCGCTCCGTGATCGGTCAGGATTTTGGCGACAAATACGTTCCTGAAAAGCCGCGCGTTTATTCGTCCAAGGCAAAAAACGCACAAGAGGCCCACGAGGCGATCCGGCCGACGGACCTGTCCCGCCGCCCGAAGGATGTGGCAAGGTTCCTCGATCCGGATCAGGCAAGGCTCTATGAGCTGATATGGAAGCGGACCATGGCTTCGCAGATGGAATCGGCGGTTCTGGAACGCACAACCATTGAAATTCTTGCAGATGGCTCCGGCAAAAGGGCCAATCTGCGCGCCACTGGTTCCGTTGTCCGCTTTGACGGCTTTCTGGCATTGTATCAGGAAGGCCGCGATGACGAGGAAGACGAAAATTCCCGCCGCCTGCCCGCCGTTGATGAAGGCGCGGCCCTGACGGCGGCTGCCATTGACGGCGAAAAAGAAGCGATTGAGGCCAGCCAGCATTTCACGACGCCGCCGCCGCGCTATACGGAAGCAAGCCTTGTGAAGAAGATGGAAGAGCTGGGGATCGGCCGCCCGTCCACCTATGCTTCCACGCTGCAGACCCTGCGCGACCGCGATTATGTCGAGCTCGACAAAAAACAGCTGGTTCCCCAGGACAAGGGCCGGATCGTGACCGCGTTTCTGGAGAGCTTTTTCCAGCGCTATGTGGAATTTGATTTCACTGCCAGCCTGGAAGAGCAGCTCGACAAGATTTCCGCCGGTGAACTGTCATGGCTGGAGGTTCTGCGCAACTTCTGGACCAGCTTTTCCGGCACGGTTGACGAGATCAAGGATCTGCGTGTTTCCGAAGTCATCGACAATCTGAACGAATTGCTGGGCCCCCATATCTTCCCCCCAAAGGAAGACGGGTCGGACGCCCGCAAATGCCCGAGCTGCGACAGCGGCCAGCTGTCTTTGAAGGTCAGCCGCTGGGGCGCCTTTATCGGCTGTTCCAACTACCCCGAATGCGGCTACACCCGCCAGCTCGGCAAACCCAATGGGGATGGCGCAGAGGCCGATGAAGGCCCGAAAGTGCTCGGCACCGATCCGGAAACCGGGCTGGATGTGTCGCTGCGCACCGGCCGGTTTGGCCCCTATGTGCAGCTGGGTGAAGAAGCCAAGCCGAAACGGGCCTCCCTGCCCAAGGGCTGGTCCGCGCCGGACATGGATCTGGACAAGGCCCTGCAGCTTCTTTCGCTGCCCCGCGAGGTCGGCCTGCATCCCGAAGACGGCAAGATGATTACCGCAGGAATCGGCCGCTATGGCCCGTTTGTGCTGCACGAAGGCACCTATGCCAACCTGTCCTCTCCGGACGAGGTATTCTCTGTCGGGATCAACCGGGCGGTGGATGCCCTGGCGGAAAAGCGAGCCAAGGGCGGCGGCCGCCGCGGCGCGGCGGCAACCCCGCTGAAAGAACTCGGCGAGCATCCGGAAGAAGGCGGGCCGGTGAATGTCTATGACGGGCGCTACGGGCCTTATGTCAAACATGGCAAGATCAACGCGACCCTGCCGAAGGAGACGGACCCGAAAGCCGTGACCCTGGAACAGGCACTGGAATTGATCGCGGCCAAGGCCGCCAAGGGCGGCACCAAGAAAAAGGCGGCCTCAAAGAAACCGGCTGCCAAGAAGACAACGGCCAATAAGGCCAAGGCGGAAACCGGCACAGACGACACAAAGACAAAAAAGCCCGCAACCAAAAAGGCTGCGGCAAAGAAGACGGCTGCGGCAAAATCCGCCAAAGCCAAGGTGGACACGTCGTCGGAAGAGGTTCCCTGGGATGATGCGACTTGAGCGCCAAAAAACTGAACACCCGTAAACACACCAAACGCAAACACAGCAAAGTGCCCGGCGAGATGCCCTCCCGTGAGGACATTCTTGCCTTTGTGGCCGACAATCCAGGCCGGGCCGGCAAGCGGGAAATCGCCCGCCATTTCGGCATCATAGGCGGCGCCCGCATTCATCTGAAAAAGATGCTGAAGGACCTTGCCGACGAAGGTCTGGTTGAAAAGCGCAACAAGCGCATGCTCCGCCCGGGAGATTTGCCGCCTGTCTTTGTCGCCGGTCTGATTGGCCGGGACAGTGACGGGGAGCTGCTGGCAACCCCGCTGGACTGGGACGAAGAGGCTGGCCCCCCACCCAAAATTCTGGTTCTGACCGGCAAGACCAAGGCCACTCAACCGGGCGTTGGTGACCGGGCGCTGATCCGTCTTGCCGAAGCCGAGCCCGGCCCGGAGGCTGACCATGTGGCCCGGGTCATCAAGGTGCTGGAAAAAAAGCAGGGCGCCATTTTGGGCATTCTGCGCAAGCGGGGCGGCAACCGCCCCCCCTATCTGGAGCCCATCGACCGGAAACAGCGCGAACTGGATGTGGACCCGACGGACCTGAAAGAGGCCGATGACGGCGACTTGGTCAGTGTCCAGATCTCCCGCTCCGGCCGCTACGGCCATCCGCGCGCCGCCATTGTTGAGCGCTTCGGATCCATGAAGTCCGAAAAGGCGGTTTCGGAAATCGCGCTGCATTCACATGGTATTCCGCACGTCTTTCCAAATGCAGTCGAAGCTCAGGCAGAGGCCGCCAAGCCCGTCGAAAAACTCGGCAAACGGGAGGACTGGCGCCAGATCCCGCTGATCACCATCGATCCGGCCGACGCCAAGGACCATGATGACGCGGTCTTTGCCGAGCCCGACGACGGTCCCGGCAACAAGGGCGGCCATGTGGTCTATGTCGCCATTGCCGATGTGGCCCATTATGTTACCCCCGGCTCGCCCATGGACCGGGAAGCCAATATCCGCGGCAATTCGGTCTATTTTCCCGACCGGGTGATCCCGATGCTGCCGGAGCGCATTTCCAACCAGCTATGCTCTCTGCGCGAAAAGGAGGACAAACCTGCGCTGGGCGTGCGCATGGTCTTCGACAGGACGGGACGCAAGCTCAGCCACAGCTTCCACCGGGTCCTGATGCGCTCGGCAGCGAAACTGTCCTATCAGCAGGCTCAGAAGGCCATTGACGGCCTGCCGGATGAAAAGACGGAAACGCTGCTTGATGGCGTGCTGAAGCCGCTCTGGGCCGCCTATGGGGTCCTGAAGGCCGGCCGGGATGCCCGCGAACCGCTGGAGCTGGATCTGCCGGAGCGCAAGATCAAGCTGACCGAAAACGGCATGGTCGACCACGTCTTCGTGCCCGAGCGGCTCGACGCCCACAAGCTCATCGAAGAATGCATGATCCAGGCGAATGTGGCCGCCGCCGAAACCCTGGAAAAGAACAAGAGCCCCCTGCTCTACCGTGTCCATGATGCCTCGACCCCCGAGAAGCTGGAAAGCCTGAAGGATTTCCTGTCGACGCTGAACATGAAACTGCCATCCTCCGGCGGCCTGCGCCCGTCTGTCTTCAACGGCATCCTGGCGAAGGTCAAGGACACGCCTCAGGCCCATCTGGTCAATGAAGTTGTGCTGCGCAGCCAGGCCCAGGCCGAATATACGCCTCAGAATATCGGTCATTTCGGGCTCAATCTGCGACGCTATGCCCATTTCACCTCGCCGATCCGCCGCTATGCCGACCTGATCGTGCACCGGGGCCTGATTTCCGCGCTCGGCCTTGGCAAGGACGGGCTGCCTGACGGCATCGAGAGCAAGCTGGAGACCATCGGCGCGGAAATTTCCGGCTCTGAACGGCGGGCCATGCTGGCCGAACGGGACACGATTGACCGGCTGATCGCCCTTTGGATGAGTGACCGGATCGGGGCGACCTTTCAGGGACGGATTGCCGGAGTGGTGAAATCCGGCCTGTTCATCCGGTTGAAGGACACGGGCGCCGACGGATTTGTACCCGCGTCCACGATCGGCCTTGACTATTACCGCTATGACGAAGGGTCGCATGCCCTCATAGGTGACAAAACCGGCGAGACCTACCAACTTGGGGATCAAGTGGAGGTCAGACTGGTGGAAGCTGCACCCTTTGCCGGGGCGCTGACATTCGAGCTTCTCAGTCACGGACGGATCGCCGGCAAGAAGATCCGCAAGGCTGCGCCAAAGGCGCGGCGGGGCCCGCCAAAGGGCGGGCGAACCAGGACCTCCTCCAGCAACAAGGGGCGCAGGAGGTCCAAGTGACGGTTCGATATGATGTGAAAGACGGGCTTCAATCTCCGGCGGACCAGCCAGAAAAACCGCAACGCCCCGTCCTTCCGGCGATGCTGCGCGGGGCCAGCAACAGATGCATGAATTGCGGCCAAGGGCCGCTTCTGGAAGGGTTTCTGACAACCCGCCATGCCTGCCCGGCCTGCGGCGAGGCCTTCCACCATCACCGGGCCGATGACGCCCCGCCCTATTTCACCATCACCATTGTTGGCCATATCATCATCCCCGCCCTGCTGGCGGTTGAGATGCTGTGGCATCCGGCGATCTGGCTGCATATGACGATCTGGATCCCGCTGACGCTGCTTCTTACCCTTTCCCTGATGCGTCCGATCAAGGGAGCCCTCGTGGCCCTGCAATGGGCGCTCTATATGCACGGGTTCGATCCGGACGCGGAAGACGACTTCCCGGCGGTCCCTGCAAACCCGGACAGGACGTCATGAGCGGACAGTTTGAAAAACAGCTGGCCAAGGACGAAAAGGCTGGAAATTACCCCTATATCCGGCCGAAAGACGCGGCAACGCTGCTGGTACTGGACCGGGATGCCGATGGCACAGTGCGGCTGATGATGGGCCGCCGGCATCAGCGGCACACCTTCATGCCAGGCAAATTTGTTTTTCCAGGCGGCCGGGTCGATCCGGGAGATTCGCGCATTGGCAATGTCCGCCCCTATCACCCGGATGTGGAAGCCAGACTGTCCCGGGACCTGAAAAACGGCAAGTCCCCGGCTCGTGTGCGCGCCTTTGCCCTGGCTGCCATCCGGGAAACCTATGAGGAAGCCGGGCTGTTTGTGGGCACAAAACACCACGACAGCCCGCTGCGGCTGGGGACAGGCTTCGATGCCTTTGCCTCACGGGGCATTCAGCCGGACCTAGGGGGCCTGCGCATGATTGCCCGGGCCATCACCCCGCCCCAGAGGCCCCGGCGCTTTGACACGCGGTTTCTGGCCGTCTGGTCCGATGCCATTGCCGACAGGCTGCCGGAGGGCACAGGCCCCTCCGGAGAGCTTGAAGATTGCGCCTGGCTGACTTTTGACGAGGCCCGCGCCAAGGAATTGCCGCTGATCACCACCAAGATCCTGAGCGACCTGGAAGAGCGGCTCTCCGTTGATCCGGACCTGTCGCCGGACACGGACGTTCCGTATTACTTCTTCCGGAATGGCGCCTTTGTGCGTGCGCTTCTTTAGCCGGGCACCGGGCACGAGACCTTTGAACCGTCAAGATGCAGGAGCCTGCGGTTTTCTGTCCCTATTTCCACCGCAGGAACAAGCAATCGCTTGACTTTCACGCTGCGATGAGTAGTTTGCGCGCTGATTTCAGACATTGGGGCAGATTCCTCGCCAGCCAATCTGGCCATGAGAACCCTTTGCCCGACAACAGAGAACAGGATCCAAGGCCATGGCCAAGGCGACAACAATCAAGATCAAGCTCCTCTCCACGGCGGACACCGGTTACTTCTATGTCACCAAGAAGAACTCCCGCACGATGACCGAAAAAATGGTGAAGCGGAAGTACGACCCCGTCGCAAAGCAGCATGTGGAATTCAAGGAAGCCAAAATCAAATAAGGTTTGGCTTTTTGACCGCTTGCAAGAACCCGCCGTCCCGGCGGGTTTTTTGTTGATAAACCGGTCTTGAGATCCACCAGAAACACAACTGGGCTAAGACCAAGCACAGTTGCTCATGCCCCATTGCCCTTCAGCGGCCAGGCGCCTCGCGCCACCCGGTCTGGTTGACCGGGTAAACGGTGCCACGATCTCCGGTGGACGGAAGTAGGTCACCACATAGGGCAAGATCAATTGCGGCTTGGTAAAAAGTCGCCATCAGCAGATGCGGGCGGACCTGAAAGGTAAGAGAATGGGGAGATTAGTGGTCGGCGGGAACACGGTATTCGAGGAGGCCACTCATCGACCGGTTCCCTGCCGACCTGCCCCACGGACCCAGGAGATGCGGCGGACCTGAGCACTCCGAGGGGATACTGTCCCTTACTTGCGTAAGGTCTGAGAATTCACTGGATCCACATTTGCAATGCTTCTCCTAGATGCGGCCACCCTACCCTATTGTTAGTCGAATGCAATATTTTCCGTGAAATATGCACAGAATCAGTTTGATTTTAGTAAATCTGTAACCTTAACGAGCGTGCCGGACACTGCAAACGCGGCGAAAGATAGGCAATTCTTGCCATAATCGACAGCCCAAGATTGAAACGTAAGTTGAAATCCACGTTCTGCTTGCTTCTGTCGCGTTTGTGCAACGCCAGCCCTTTCAGGCTTCTCCAAGAAAGGCGCGCACAGTCTCCAAAAACTTGGCAACGGAAATCGGTTTGGAAATATAGGCTTCACAGCCGCCCTGGCGGATCCGCTCCTCATCCCCTTTCATGGCAAAGGCGGTCACCGCAATCACCGGTATGGAGGAAATCGTTTCATCTTCCTTGATCCACTTTGTGACTTCCAGGCCAGAGACCTCCGGCAGCTGGATATCCATCAAAATAAGATCAGGATGATTGTCCCGGGCCAGCTGCAAAGCCTCGATGCCAGTGCGGGTTTGCAGGGTATTGTAGCCGTGGGCTTCCAGCAGATCATGAAACAATTTCATGTTCAGCTCGTTGTCTTCCACGATCAACACGGTTTTTGCCATACAGTTCGGCCCTTTGCCCGGTCATTGACCGGTCCCATTGTCTCAACCCAGTGTTCCACTGCGGTAGATCCCTGCCCCCACCCGCATTAGATTTGTTGTAACCCGGAATCGTTTCAGAAAGGCAAAAAAACACAATGAAAAAAGTGCATGGCAAGTCATTATCCGTTGAAGATGCTCAGGGAATTGCCACAGACGCCCTGCTTCAGCTCAGCCGCGACCCGGAGCTGATTGGCCGGTTTCTGGCATTTTCCGGGATTGGTCCGGAGATGATTCGTACCGCAGCGAGCGAACCGGGCTTTCTGGCTGGTGTTCTGGAGTTCTACATGACGGACGAGGCGCTTCTGCTTGCCTTTTGTGAAAACACCGGCCTGCGGCCAACTATGATGGCCGCTGCACGTTATGCGCTTGCCGGAGGCGAAGAGGATGCCTGAACCCACCCCAGTGCTGCCGGAGGTCCTGGCCCAGATCAGAACCCTGCCGCCTTCGCAAAACCGGCTGATTGTCTGTGATGTGGATGAAGTGATCCTGCACATGATCCGGCATCTTGAAGACTATCTGGCCGCCCGCAGCCTGTCCTTCTTGAAACACGAATACAAATTCACGGGGAATATCGTTTCGGTTGCGGATGGCAGCGTGCTCTCCGCAGACGCGGTGCGCGCGCACCTGAATAGGTTTTTCGACGAAGTCAGCGCTGACCAGGACATGGTCGCTGGCGCGGACACGGCCCTGAACAGCCTGGCCGGCGCGTGGGACATCGTCTTTCTCACCAACTTGCCCGGCGGTCACAACAAGCCCGTGCGCGAAAAGCTTCTGGCCAGCCTTGGACTGTCCTATCCAGTGCTGACCAATCGCGGTCCCAAAGGCGGTGCGGTTGCAGCCCTGGCCGCCGGGCGGTCCGGACCGCTGGTTTTTATTGATGACAGTCCGGTCAATCACGTTTCGGTCATGGCCTCGATGCCTGACGCCTGCCAGATTCAGTTCATAGCCGATGACCGGTTCCGCAATGCGGTTCCCCCTGAAGCCCATATCGATCTTCTGACGGGCGACTGGCAGGAGACGGCGCACTTCATCAGCGCTATTCTGTAGCCTGTTTTTTCATGAGACGGGTGCTGGATGCCCGCAAAGGCAGCGAACCATCGTGAACGGCACCAAGGCAGACCAAAGCGCCCTGTGCCGGGACTGCGGCAGCAGATCCCGCGGCCCTGCCGCGCGCTGCCCGTCCTGCGGCAGTCCGCGCCTTGTCTGCCATCCGGAACTGGACGCCCTCTCCATCGCTCATATCGATTGTGATGCGTTTTATGCCTCTGTTGAAAAACGTGACAAGCCTGAGCTTCAGGACCAGCCCGTCATCGTTGGCGGGGGCAAGCGCGGGGTGGTGTCAACCTGCTGCTATATTGCGCGCATCTACGGAGTGCGCTCCGCCATGCCCATGTTCAAGGCGCTTGAGGCCTGCCCGGATGCGGTCGTCGTCAAGCCGGACATGGACAAATACGCTAAGGTCGGTAAGGAGATCCGGGAGCGCATGCGCGCTCTCACCCCGCTCGTTGAACCGCTTTCCATCGATGAAGCCTTTCTGGATCTCACCGGAACACAGCGCCTTCACCAAGCCAGCCCGGCCGAGACCCTGGCCGCCTTTGTCCGGGGGCTTGAAACAGATATCGGCATCTCTGCATCGGTGGGTCTTGCCCCGAACAAATTTCTGGCGAAACTCGCCTCCGATCTGGAGAAACCCCGAGGCTTTTCGGTTATCGGCGCGCAGGAAGCCCGGGCTGTTCTGGCGCCTATGCCGGTTGGGCGCATCTGGGGCGTTGGCAAAGTGTTTCAAAAGACCTTGGCCAGGGACGGGATCAAAACAATTGGCCAGCTGCAAACCATGGACGCAGCCGATCTTGCCCGCCGCTATGGTTCCATCGGTCTGAGGCTGGCGCATCTGTCCAAAGGCGAAGACGGTCGCTCTGTTACCCCGTCCCGAGGCGCCAAGAGCGTGTCCAGCGAAACCACTTTCAACACGGATATTTCGAGCCTTGCGACCCTGCGGCCGGTTCTGCGGGACCTGTCCGAAAAGGTCTCGGCACGCCTGAAAAAAGCGGGCCTTTGCGGGCGCGGCATCACCTTGAAACTCAAGACGGCCGAGTTCAAGACCATTACGCGGGCCCGGCACCTGGGCGATCCAACCCAGTTGGCCGACAAGATTTTTTCGGCTGGCGACGCGCTGCTGGAGCATGAGGCCGACGGCCGCCGCTTCCGGCTGATCGGCATTGGCGTCAGCGATCTGGAGCCCTCGGAGCGGGCCGATCCTCTGGATCTGGTCGATGAAGGCGCCGAACGTCGCAAGAATGCGGAGCTTGCCGTCGACAGGTTACGGGAAAAATTCGGCAAATCGGCTGTCGAATTGGGTCTGACCCATGCGGCCCGCCCCTCGGGCCGTCACGGCAAAGGGTAATTCCAACCTCAATAGATAGGAACCGATCTGACCGTGTTTTGGGACTGTTCGTCAAGGAGCAGGTTGCAGGGCGATATGGTTTATCGTTCAAAACCTGGGACGCAGCTGAACAGTCCTCAAACACGGCCTCGGTGGCCTGCTCCGGCCCGCCGGACTGCGTTGCGCCGCTTGAACGGCCAACCAGGCCGTCCTGCGCAACGCGCCTTGCCGGCCAATCCGGACCAGCGCCATCAGATGGGGTTCTATCTATTGAGGTTGGTATAAGGCAAGCCCCGTTTCTTCGCACTTGCCTATAGCACCGGGCGATCAGTCTGCCTGCAGTCACAGATTTCAACGCAAACACAACACGGTTCTCTTCTCATCGAACGCGGTGTGTTTAAGAAGATCAGTCCTGCGCGCAGCCGCTATCTTCGAACATTTCCAGCTTTTCCATCTGGCCCTTGATGGAGAAGTCCCCGTAGTCCAGGGTCAGATGCCGGCTGACGCCATTTTGAAACAGCCGGAAGGACAGCTGATAGACCGGCGTCAGTTCCCCCGTTGCATCTTCATCTGACGGATCGAAATAGGCGACGGTTACCGGCCAGTAACTCATACCCGCCAGCGGCGCGTCAGGATCCTTGTCCGCTTTGACAGCGGCAGCATGTTTTTCCGAGCCGATCACGGTCGTCGTTGCATAGACCTTTTCACCGGTTTCCGCCCCATCATAAATATCGGCCGCAATGAAGGGGACCTTGTCCTGAGCCGCCTTCAAGATGGACCGCAAATGTTCGGTCGGGAACAGCACATCCCGGCCGATTTCGAGCGACTTTTCAGACGGTTCCTTCAGTTCGATTGTCTTGGCCTTCGTCCCGGCCTTGGCCGTGCCCCGGGTTTCCTCCACCAGTTGCTGATTGACGTAAGTCTTGGACAGGAACTGATAACTTTCCGCTTCCGGCTCTTCAAAAGATGTTGTCTGAAGATCGGTGACCTGGGAGCCGCCATCAGTGTTCTGGAACCGGGTAACAAACCGGAAGCTCACGCTATAACCATCACAGGCATTGCCGGAAAACTCATAGACCATTCGTCCGCTGAGCCCCGCAATGCCGGAGCCGTCTTCCTTGTCGCCCAGCTTCATGTTGTAGACTGCGCGATGCGGTGCCAGCTTGATCCCGGACGCAGCCCCGGTTCCTGCCGCGACTGCGCTTTGCGCTGAGAAAGGCGCAGCCGCAATCAGGGCGGCAAGAGCACTGGCGACGGACACGGACTTGAGAACACGCTGCATCAGAATTTTCCTATTCACACATGGCCAGACCTGCTGCGCACAGGCCCGCCAACCCTTATTATGCGACTATCCGCCCCTTTCGCCACACAGAAATGCCCTTGGAGCCCAAAAGCCACGGCAAAACGTCTTGAAACAAAACCCTGAAAAATCGGCGAGAGAGAGGCTGTCCCTTTAAGTCAATCTTCTGCCAGTGCCTTGGACCCGCACTGGTCCGCCGCCGGATTTGACCTTGTCAGCAGCAGCGAATTGCTCCAAGACATCGCAAAATCCAAAAGCGGAGCCTCCCCATGAGCACCATTGAAACCCGTTTGACCGCGCTCGGCGTCACCTTGCCGGAAGCCGCAGCCCCGGCGGCCAATTATGTGCCCTCCCTAAAGACCGGAAATCAGCTTTTTGTGTCCGGGCAGCTGCCGATGGCAGACGGCAAGCTGAAGATCACCGGCAAGCTTGGCGCAGAGACGGATCTGGAGGCAGGCAAGGAGGCGGCCAAGCTCTGCGCCATCAACCTGCTGGCCCAGGCCAAGGCTGCCACCGGGGATCTGAACAAGGTTGTCCGTCTCGTCAAGATTGTCGGGTTCGTCAATTCCACGGCAGAGTTCACAGACCAGCCCCAGGTGATCAACGGCGCCTCTGATTTTTTGGTCGAAGCCATGGGCGATGCCGGCCGTCACGCCCGCTCTGCGGTAGGTGCCGCCTCCCTGCCCTTTGGCGCTTCGGTCGAGATCGAAGCGATCTTTGAACTCGCGGACTGACACAAACGGTCCCATTTCAGAGCGATTGCGCCATGACATCCGAGCTTGAAACCATCTTCGCCCGTCCGGTCGCCCATCGCGGGTATCATGATGCTGACAAAGGTATCATCGAAAACAGCCCGTCGGCGGTGTCAGGGGCGAAAGACCGGACCTTTGGCATTGAGGTCGATGTTCAGGAAACTGCCGATGGGGAAGCGCTGGTCTTTCACGACTATACGCTGGAGCGGCTGGCCGAGGGCACGGGCAAGGTCATTGACTGGCACTCAAAGGATCTCACTCGGATCCAGATGAAGACGGGAACGGACAAACTCTGGCTGCTTCAGGATCTGTTTGATCTTGTGGACGGCAAAGTGCCCCTGGTCATCGAGATCAAGTCCCTGATGCGCCGCGACGCTCAAGGAGATTTTGCCCGGCATGTGACGGATCAGGTGGCCCGCTACCAGGGCCCGGCCTGTCTCAAGACCTTTGACCCGGACCTGCTGGGCCACATCAAAGACCACAACAGTGCCGTCTTGCGCGGCATCGTTGCCGACGGGGCCCAGCCCGGGCCGGACTATGCCCGTTTCGGGCGCACCGACCGGTTCATCCTGCGGCACATCCTGCACGCGCCGCGCACCCGCCCTCATTTCATCTCCTATGGGGTGAAGGATCTTCCCAAGGCCGGTCCGAGCCTGCTCCGGTCCGTATTCAACCGCCCGCTGATGGCCTGGACCGTCAGAACCCGCGAGCAGCGGGCCATCGCAGCCCGCCACGCGGATCAGATCGTGTTTGAAGGCTTTGATCCGGATGCTGCGGAAAAGGTCTGACGTCTCCGGCTGGGGTACACCCGTTTCGGCGCCCCCTCTTGCGCTGCAAAATGACAGCGCTACATTTTAAGCAGATCCCCAACTGTGGTTGCCTTGACGCATGACTTCATCCCCGACCGAGGAAAACGGCACTCCGGACGCTAACAGCCCCGGAGAGAACTTTTCCCTGCGCATTCTGTCCTGCCTTCAGGATATCGCCCCGAAGACATGGGACGCCGTGGCCAATCCGGGATGGGAGCTGGGACCAAGCGGGAGCCTGGCGAGGAGGCCCGCCTGTCCTCCGGCGGAGGCATCTGACCTCACTGGACTTCTGAACGGGAATTCTCAACCATTTTCTGAAGTTTCTTCATTCAATCCTTTCTTATCTCATGCTTTTCTTGACGCCCTTGAAGCCTCTGGCTGTGCAACTAAAGATACGGGCTGGCTGCCGCGCCATCTTCTGCTGGAAGATGGTTCTGGCCGGGTCTCCGGGGCGGTTCCGGCCTATCTGAAAAGCCATTCCCAGGGTGAATATGTATTCGACCATGGCTGGGCGGACGCCTTTTTCCGGGCTGGCGGCGACTATTATCCGAAGCTGCAGATCTCCGTGCCATTCACCCCGGCCACCGGCCGCCGTTTTCTCACAGCCCCCGGTTTGAACAGGGACGCCGGGGTTCAGGCGCTGGCCGCCGGGCTGGTGCAATTGTGCAGGCGCACCGGGGCGTCCTCCGTCCATGCCACCTTCCTGACGAAACCGGAATGGGACAGTCTGGGAGAGCTTGGCTATCTGCAGCGGACGGACCAGCAGTTCCACTGGGAGAACAAGGGCTATGAGAGCTTTGACAGCTTTCTGGACGACCTTGCCTCGCGAAAACGCAAGGCCATCCGGAAGGAACGCCGGGAGGCCCTGAGCGCGGACGGAATCGAGGTGGAATGGGTCACAGGCTCCGATCTCACCGAGGCCCATTGGGATGCGTTCTACCAATTCTATATGGACACGGGAGCACGCAAATGGGGCCGCCCCTATCTCAACCGTACCTTCTTTTCCCTGATCAATGCCCGTCTGGCAGACCGCACGCTATTGGTTCTGGCCAAACGCCATGGACGCTATATTGCCGGAGCGCTCAATTTTATCGGCTCCGACACTCTTTTCGGGCGCCATTGGGGGTGCACGGAGGATCACCCGTTTCTGCATTTTGAACTCTGCTACTATCAGGCGATTGACTTCGCCATCGCCAAGGGTTTGAGACGGGTGGAAGCCGGTGCTCAGGGCGCCCACAAGCTGGCCCGCGGCTATATGCCGGCCACCACCTATTCCGCCCACTGGATCGCCCATGAGGGGCTTCACCAGGCGGTCGCCGACTTTCTGGAACAGGAGCGCTATGCGGTGGAGCGCGAGAATGAAGCCCTGGCAGACCATGCGCCTTTCAAGAAAAGCACATCGGACTGAGCGCGGCGTGTCCTCAGAAAACGAGATGCATTTCCTGCTGGTAGAGCAGATCCTCAGCACCCGCCTTGTCCATGAAGGCATTCACCGCAATTGAGCCCGCATCCACATTGACAAAGCGCAGGAAGTCCGCGTCAATGGCCTGTTTCAGCGCTGACAGCAGGGACGTCCCGATGCCCTTGCGGCGGTGCACCTTGTGAACCGCAATCTGGGCCAGAGCTCCATCGGGATAAATGGCGGCCCAGCCCAGCAGCTGGCGGCCCTCCCGCGCGCCCACCAGATGGACCTTGCCGCCAAGCGCCTTCAGCGCCTCCCTGCAATTCTGCGGGGTGGGCAGCGTATCAAAATAGACGCTTTCGTCCTGAGGAAGATCCTGCGCTGCCACCTTTTCCAGCGTCACGGAGGGCGCTCCCTGGAGGCCGGGGACCTGAAGCGGAACCCTGCAGACCCGCAAGGGCCGGTGGTCCACAAATCCGAAGGTCCGGTAGGCCTGCACCGCCTTTTCATTGGCATGCATGACCTCCAGCTGAAGGCCCTTGGCAGCAGCATTTTGCTGGCGCTCGGCGACAGCTTTCAAGAGCTGCCGGGACAGGCCTTTCCGGCGGTGCGCCGGGAGCGTGCCCACCGATACGGTGTAGGCCCGCCCTGCATAAGCGCCAAGCGGGACCGTGGAGAACCAGAATGCGGCTATGTCGTCTCCCTGCCGGGCCACGAAAGAGAATTCCGCAGAAAATCCACGCTGTTTCTGGAAATCGACGAATTTATCAACCGTCTTGCTGAGGGGGACGGGATAGTCGGCAAATGCCTCGTTCATGGCCGCACAGAGCCGCCCAGGCTCAAGGCCCTGGCAATCGGTGATGGTATAAGACATGGTGGTCCGGAGAATTGTCTGTTTGGAAAACTGATGAGTGTCAGGCGTCAGTTAAAACTTTCGGCGACATCATACATGACCGGTTCAAAGCTTTTGCAAAGCGCATGGATACGCCGGTTGCGGTCACGCATTTCCGGCGTGCGCAGCATCGCCAGAAAATCCTCTCGCCGGCGCCATTGGGAGTAGTTGGCAATCCGTGTCTGGGCATCATTGACATGCAGCCCTGCGCCAATAAATCCCGGCTGGTGCCGGATGAACTCTTCATAGGCGTCCTTCAGCTCGTCGAGAAGATCGAAACAGGTTCCCGGTGTCATTTCGAACGTGGTGATAACAGTCTGGCAATCACTTCCGCTGGATATCTCAGGCATGGGTCTCCTCCTCCTCTGCCCCGACGCTACGAGGCTGGCACGATTTTACAGGTGCAGCAAGCACGTCCCCGGCCCTTATCCCAAGGCGATATCCAGATCCGCAGGCAGGTGCACCTTCACCCTGTTCTTAATGACAGCCCCTTCAGCGTAGTGCCGCCTCGACACCTTGTGCACGCATGCTCTCGACAGCCTCAAGCGCAAGGGACAACAGTTTCTCGTAATGGGACGCACGGGAACTGCCGCTGCGCCAGACCAGGTACATGATCCGGCGCATGGCAATTCCATCCACTTTTTTAAGAAGGAGATTGGGTTCCTTGGCGAATTCAGAGGCAATATAGGCGGCCGGAAACAGCGCCAGCCCCATGCCAATCGAAGCCATCTGGCGCAACGCGTCCAGACTGGTGCCCTCATAGTCCTGCAGGAAGTCGGCTCCGGCGGCCCGGGCAAGGGCCTGAACGTCATTGTGCAGGCGGAAGCCCTGCCCCAAGGACAACAGTTTCTCGCCCTTCAAAAGCGAGACCGGCACCACATCCAGACCGGCAAAGGGATGGGACAGGGGCACGGCCAGACGAACATCTTCCCGGCAGAGCTCACGCTCTGCCAGCTGGGCAGACGGGGTGATGTCCGGAGAGATGATACAATCAAGGGCGCCGGACGCCAGCCCGTCTTCCAGAAGGTTCGGCCGGTCCTCCCGGATATAGAGTTCCAGATCGGGAAAGGCCCGTTTGAGAATCGGCAACAGATACGGCATGAAATACGGACCGAAGGTCGGTGAGACGCCAAGACGGATCAGCCCACCAAGATTGGAGCGCCCTGCCTGGGCTTCGATCACAATTTCGTCCAAACTTTCCAGCGCCTGCCGGGCCAGCGGCAAGAGCCGTTCTCCAGCCGCCGTCAGCGCAATACCACCATTGCCCCGTTCCAGCAGACTGCTGCCCAGCTGCTCTTCCAAGAGCTTGAATTGTGAGGACAAAGTCGGTTGGGACACATGGCATTTTTCCGCCGCCTTGCCGAAGTGCAAGGTCTCTGCCAGGGCGATGAAATAGTCAAGCTGGCGGGGGGATGGCCGGAATCGCATGCCGTCTCCTCTGGTCAATAGATTTCTTCTATTGGTGTGATACAAACAATGTATTTCTTCTATGTCAATTCCATCCCATATCGTGGGTAGCAACAACAGCTAACGTTATGGAGATAGGCGATGTACAACCGTTTAAAATCCCTGCGCAGCCAGCACAACACGCTGGACAGCCTGATTCGGCGCGAGGAGTTGCATCCCTATCCCGACACCCAGCACATCCGGTCCCTGAAGAAATTCAAGCTGCGGCTGCGCGATGAAATCTCAAGGATTGAAACCGGTCTCAACAGCAACCGTCTTGCCTACTGACACCGCTTTACGGCCCCATTGAAAGGAGGAGCCTCATGACCCCGTTCTGGCCCTGGTTGGCATTTTACCGAAACGCCCTGATCATGGGTCAGCTGACCGCGCTTGGGCCGGCCGGACAGGCCCGCAGGAAAGTCTTGCAGACCGAGGCCGATCACGCGGCAAAGTCATCGGGTGATGGGGCCAAACCGGAGAACGCAGCGTCAGGTGCGCCGAGTGCCCCCAGAAAGGCACCACGCTCAGAGTACCCGCGCAGATCTGTGTCCCAGATGCCAGCACCGGCACCTATCAGGACGCCCCTGCCCACGTTCTTTCCTGCGATGCAGCCTGGCCTATCCCGCAAAGCCCGGCTGCTGGATCTGGAAGCACGCATGACGTCCTTCCTGTCTGAAAAGCAGGTCTCGAGCACCAGCTGCCCAAAGGTGCTCGACAACATCAAGGTCGCCAAGTCGACCGTCCAGCGTGAGATGGCTGCCGGTTGACAGCCCGGCCCGGGATCTCCTTCCGAAGCCCGGAAACGCCACACCGCTGGATCAACCCGTCCGCGCACAGGCCACGCGGACGGGTTTTTTTCTGAAGCGAACCGGCTGAACCGTCAGGCCGGGCTGGCCTCGCCAATGCCCGCGCCCCGTCCTGTCGCGCCCTTTTTCGCCGGACGGACCCGGAAAAACAGGGCATAGAGCACTGGGGCAGCAATCAAGGTCAGCACGGTCGCAAAGGCAAGCCCGCCCATGATCGTGACCGCCATGCCCCGGAAGAACGCATCCGACAAAAGTGGTGCCATGCCGAGGATCGTCGTGACGGCCGCCAAAAGAACAGGCCGCATACGCGACACACTCGCTGTCACGATGGCCGGATATTTTTCCATGCCCTCTTCCTCGATCAGCCGGTCGATCTCTTCCAGCAGAACGATGGCATTCTTGATCAGCATGCCGGACAGGGACAGGAAGCCAAGCAGTGACATGAAGCCGAAGGGCGTGTCCGTTGCCAGAAGTGCAATCGCAACCCCGTTGATCGACATGGGCACCATCAGCCAGATGATCAGCGGCTGACGGACCGAGCCGAACAGCAGGATGGAAATGATCAGCATCACCAGAAAACCGAGCGGAAGCTGGGCACCAAGGGATTTCTGAGCGTCATTGGTGCTTTCATATTCGCCGCCCCATTCCAGAGCATAGCCGGGAGGGAGCGCCATCGCTTCGATCTGTGGCCGGACCCGGGCAAGGGCAGCCGAGGCCGTTTCGCCCGCCGTCGTTTCCGCCTTCACGGTCAGGGTCCGGACCCGGTCCCGCCGGTGTATCAGCGTGTCCTGCGGTTCCATGACGAATTCCTGCACCACCTGGTCCATCGGGATATAGCGGCGCTGACCGGTGCTCCACACCAGAGAGTCGGACACGCTTTCATTCACCGAAATGCCATGTGTTCCAGCCTTCCGGGCAACGATCGGAATGCTTTCATCCACATCCCGGTAGGCACCGGTCTGGACCCCTTCGGTCGCAAATTGCAGCGACAGGGACAGTTCTTCCCGGGTGACCCCGGAAATACGGGACCTGTTTTCGTCAAAGATCGGCCTCACAACCAGCTCGCGCTGGCGCCAGTCGGTGTTTACATCCGCAAGCTTGTTCTCCGGCAGGGAGAAGATCGCCTGGGCCTCATCGTCGAGCCGCTTCAGCACATTGGCATCGGGACCGGAGAAGCGGGCCTCGATCTTGGCTCCACCGCCGGGCCCGAAGACCAGACGTTTTGTGATCACCTGCGCTGCCGGAAACATTTCGCCGAAAGTCTTGCGCAGATCCAGCGCCAGCATGTTGATGTCATCCCGGCTATGGGTGCGGATCAGCATGTGGCCATAGGCCGGATTGGGATCTTCAGGCCCATAGGTGAGCATGAAGCGCGTGGCCCCGCCCCCGGCAAAACTCGTCACAGTCACAACCCGCTCATCTGCCAGGATGATATCCTCCATCGCCTTCAGATCGGCTTCCGTGGACCGGATATCTGTACCTTGCGGCAACCAGTAGTGGATGTAGAAGATCGGCGTGTTACTGTCCGGGAAGAAAGCCTGTTTCACATTGCCAAAGGCCATGACACAGGCCACCGTAATGCCTATGAGAGCGGCTACTGTTAGAAGGCGAACATGCAGTGCAGCCACCAGAAAGCGGCGGTAAAGCGCATAGAAAATGCCCTTGTAGGGATCATGCCCTTTCAGATCTCCGGTCGCGGTGCGGAAGAAATACTTGCCGAAGAGGGGTGTCACCGTGACGGCAAAGACCCAGGACAGAAGCAGGGAAATACCAATGACCGCAAAGAGGGAGAACAGGAATTCCCCCGTTGCGTCCGGGGACAGGCCAATCCCGGAAAAGGCCATGATGCCAATCACGGTTGCCCCCAGCAGCGGCCACTTGGTCTGACGGACGACCTGGCTGGCCGCATCAATGGCTTTCTGGCCCCGCTGCATATTGATCATCATGCCTTCGGCGACCACGATCGCATTGTCGACCAGCATTCCCATGGCAATGATCAGGGCGCCAAGGGAGATCCGCTCCATTTCAATGGCAAAGATGCGCATGAACAGGACCGTTGCCATCACCGTCAAAAGCAGCACAGTTCCCACCACCAGCGCCGCCCGCCAGCCCATGAAGACCGCCAGGACGGCGATCACGATCACGACGGAGGCAGCCAGATTGAGAATGAAACCGTTGACCGAGGCATCCACCACAACATTCTGCTCATAGATCGGGTGGATTTCCATGCCGACCGGCAATTGCGCCTCGATCTGGGCGAGTTTGTCGATGACCCGGTTGCCGACCTCGACGATATTGGTACCGTCCACCTGTGACACACCTATAGTGACCGCCTTGTGGCCGTTGTGGTGGATCAGACGGTCCGGCTGCTCCGGTTCCCCCAGTTCCAGGGTTGCGATATCGGACAGGCGGATCATGGCCGTGGAGCCGGCCCGGCCGATCACCAGATCCTGAATGCCCCGGAAGTCATCAAAGGCAGACGGGGTCATGATGCGGATGCGAGCCTGGCCTGAAATCGCCGAGCCATTGGTCTGAATGCTGTTTTCCGCGTCCAGAACGCTGACAATATCGCTCATGGAGATATCCAGTCCGGCCATCTTGTCCTGATCGACATTCAGGTAGATGACATCTTCCGGTTCGCCGGCAATCTCCACTTTGCCAACCCCCGGAACAGCCAGCAGCTCCCGCCGGATCCGTTTGACCGTGTCGCGAATGTCCCGGTTGGTGTATCCGTCAGCGGTGAAGGCGTAAAACAGCCCATAGACATCGCCATAGCTGTCATAGACCAGCGGGGTCTGGGCGCCTTCGGGAAGGTTGCGGATCTCGTCGCCCACTTTCCGGCGCAGCTCATCCCAGACCTGAGGCAATTCGGTACCGTCATAGGTTGGTTTGATTTCGACACTGATCCGCGACAGGCCCGGCTCGGACACGGATCGGATCTTGTCCAGTTGCGGCATCTGCTGGATCGCGGTCTCCAGAATTTCGGTGACTTCGTTTTCCACTTCGGCTGCCGTGGCGCCGGGATAGGCCGTGATGACCTGGGCTTCCTTGATGGTGAAAGCGGGGTCTTCCAAACGGCCCACGGAGGTCAGCCCCCACAGCCCGCCCAGCAAAGACATGACGACGATCATCCAGGTGTTGACCGGCTTCTGGATGGAGTAGCGTGCAATATCCAAGGTGTGTGATCCTTGTAGCTGTCGTAAAGGGGATCAGTGCAAACGCTGAACGACCTGACCGTCGCTCAGATAGGCAACACCTGCGGAAACGATCTCGTCTCCGGCCTTGAGGCCGGATCGCACGGGTATATAGTCTCCCATGATCGTGCCAATCTCGACCGGCTGCTTGGCCACGGCTCCAGTGTCTTCGGAGAATTTCCAGACGTAGGTGCCCCCTTCCCCGTCCACTGCGATCGAAGCGGAAGGAACCAGAAACTGTTCACCGAGCTCAAAGCCCTCGGGCAGGAATTTCACAATCACCGTTGCAGTCATCCCCGGGGACAGCCCTTCAGCTTGCGCACGGGGCATGGCCAGGGTGATCCGGTAGGTCTGCGTCACCTCGTCCACCTGACTGGAGTGTTCGCGGTATTCCAGCGGAAACACCTTGTCGCCATAAGCTGGAAAGCTTGCTTCCGTCGATGCGACATCTGAAGCGGTGACCCTTCCGAACAGCGCTTCGGCAACGTTGATATCGACCTGGACTTCCGACACATCCTGCATGCGCACAATCGGTGTCGCCACGTCGACTGTGGTGAAGTTGTCCACCAGCCGCAGGGAGACGATGCCGTCAAACGGGGCCTCAAGGGTGGTATAGTCCAGGTTCTGGCGCGCCTCTTTCAGATCTTCCACAGCAAGGTCGTAATCGTTCTTCTGCTCGTCATAAGAGGACTGGGAGATCACGGAGCGCTCGCGCAAGGTCTCCAGCCGGTCCAGTTCGCGCTTTTCCTGCTCGACCTTAATAGTCGCCTCCCGCACGGCACGGTCATAGTCGGTCGTGTCGAGCTTGGCGATCAGGTCCCCCCGCTTCACGTCCTGGCTCTCCAGCACCGGCAGCTCCACCAGTTTGCCCGCGACCTGGAATGACAGATCAACGGTTTTGACTGCCGCAACCCGCCCGGCAAAGCGCCGTTCGATCAGGCCGATCTGGTCATTTACGGTGAAGATCTTTGCCGGCCGCGGCGCCGCATGCAGTTTGGCTTCCGCCTCTGCCACCGGATCGGTGGCCTCATCCTGGCATGAGGCCAGCAATCCGGCTGTCAGGAAGATCCCAGCCCAACGGGCGGCCACGGTTCTTTGAAATCCACGCATCAGGTTTTCCGTCATATGTTCAATCGTGTTCAAGGCGGCGCCGCAAGTCCTGCAGAACGCCTGCCAATTCGTTTTCGCTGAGAATTGAAACGCTGTGGGCCGTTGTGAAATGAAGACCTTCCAGACCGGCCCAGATGGCCATTGCCCGGTTCACGTCGCTCATTTCCTCGCAAATGGCCTGTTTCAACCGCTTGCGGACCTGCAGGAACGGGTCACTGAGTTCCGGCCGGCTTGCGGTTGTTGCCAGAATGGCCTGGGCAATGTCTCGGCGTGTCTCGAGCCACCGCTCGGTAACATCAATCATGCCGCTTAAGGTCGGGGACTGTGAACCCGTGTTTCTGGCCCTGGCCGACTGGACATCGGCTTCGAACTGGGCCCCGAGAAAACCCACCATCCCGGTGATCAGGGCATCCTTTGTCGGAAAATTGTAGAGCACGCCTCCCTTGGAAAAGCCGCTCTCTTCGGCCACCGCGTCAATTGTCAGGCTCGCGGCACCTTCTCGGCGTATCAGACTGATCGCCGCACTCAGAATTTCAGTTTTGGAATCCTGTTTCGTTCGCGAAGCCTTCGCCGACATCAATTACCGCCCAGTCTGTCCCATCCTGCGCTCCTATACCGTCTGGACGGTACAGTAAAGAACAAAACTTCGGCACCACCTGTTCAAGGCTGTGGCACGAGACCTGATTTTCGTATGCTTTCAAGCCGTCCGGTGAAGACAACCGGCTCGAAATTGGCCAGTCGCAGTCGATTAGGCGGCCGCATCCGCCATGGCCGCTTCGTTGGCGGCCTGTTCTGCAGCGGCGGCTTCTGCGGCAAGCCTTGCGCGTTCCCGCGCTTCTTCTTCCATCCGCTCGGAGAATTCTACGAAGTCTTTCGCAGGCATTGGAGGAGCAAAATAATAGCCCTGGGCGGCGGTGACGCCAAGCTCCAGCAGCCGTTCGATCTGGTCTTCCTGCTCCACGCCCTCGGCGATAATGCCCATGCCCAGATTGTCCGCCAACTCAACCATGGAATCAACAATCGTGGTGGAACTGTCGTCGGAACCAATCGTGTCGATGAACATCTTGTCGATCTTGATGATATCCACACCGAGCTTCTGCAGATAGGCCATACCGCCATGGCCTGTGCCCACATCGTCCAGTGCAATGCGGACCCCGAGAGCCTGAAGTTCAGACATGATCTTGCGGGCCAGTTCCATGTCCTCAAGCGGGTGGCGCTCGGTGACCTCGACCACGATCTGTTGGAACGAGATTTTGGATTTTTCAAAGATCGTCTTGATATCGGAGACCACCTCCCGATCGAGGAAATGGCCGGCAAAGAGGTTGATCGACAGTTTGAAATCCGGATTGTCGCCATAAAGATCGCCGACTTCTTCGCTTGCAAGTCGCATCATGTGCCGGGTCATGTCGAAGATGTGGCCATTGTTTTCCGCATAGGCCATGAACTGCCCGGGCGACACGATCATGCCATTCGGGCGGCGCCAGCGCATCAGCACTTCACAGCCGCGCAGCCGCAGGGTCTCAATATCCATGACAGGCTGGTAATAGGGAATGAATTCGCCATTGCGGATCGCCGCAACAAATTCATCGTTGGCCTCGTTTTCCGGCCGCCAGGAGAACCAGACACCGATGGCCACGAACAGGACCGCAATCCCGACACAGGCCGTGGCCGCGACCACTTTCAGGTCCTTGACCACATGAAGTGCTGCGGTTTCCGGCGCCGTAATGGTGGCCACCAGCGGGTAGAGTTCTGAAGGCACATCGACCGACAGAACCCCTTCAGGTTTAGAGCCTTCGGAATTGTACCCGCCCACATGATACCAGAGCAGGTCATTTCCAAGACGCAGCTCCGAGCGGCGGTAGGAGCGCAGATATTCTGGCCCGGGATCCATGGCAATGACCGCCGGGGTGACCTCGGCAAAGATCCTTGTGCCGTCCTTCAGATCCCAGCTGATCACGGCCGCCCTGGCCCCGAGATATTCCCGGTCGAGCATGCCGATGCCGACAAGCGGACCATCGGCGCGCACCGGCGGCAGGACAATCTCTCCCGCCAGTTCCCGGTCCGGAATGATGCACATGCGCTGGCCATCCGCATCCGCCAGACCGATGGCATCGATCATGCCGTTCTCGATAATGAGCTTTTCGTAAATGACCCGGTCTTCGGCGCTGCAGGTCTGCACATCGTCACGGTCCAGGCGCTGCAAGAGCGTCACCGTGGTGCTGATGGCTTCCTCGGCCCGGTGAATGGAAACCTGGCCCATGGCCTCCATTTCGGTCACGGCCCGGCTTTCGGCAAATTGATTGAGGATGACGTTGATGACAAAGAGCGGCGTTGTCGCCAGAACAAGGGCGAGCAATACGGTCTTTGCAAAGCCAACATACCGGAAAGACAAAACGGGGCCTGTTTACCAATTAACGCTTTCTGACCATGGACGATCTGGGTAAACAAGGACTGAAGATGGCAAGGTTTCATCCAGATCAAAGCTAACCGGACCGCGCCGTGACTAGGGTGCAGGAGCGAAGGTCCGGGATGAAGGGAGTTGTTCATGCAGGCGCTGTTTATCGGCCAAGCCTATATCGACGTTACATTTTTGACCGACACCCTGCCGAGCGGCGACGAAAAGACCATTGCCGAGGACTATGCCATCAGTTTTGGCGGCAATGCGGTTACGGCCGCATTCTGCTGCGCCAAACTGGGCTGCCGGCCTGAGCTGCTGTGTTCCCAGGCCGATGACTGGCTGGCCCGCATGTTTCTGGACATGGCCGCTGCCTACGGCATTTCGATCCATGGGCGCAAAGTGCGCGAATCCTCGCTGTCCTTCATCATGCCCAAGAACGGCAAGCGCGCCATTGTCCGCTGCCGCGACAATGAATTCCTGCACCCCTTCCCCCCCCTGACGCTGACCGGAATGCGCGCGCTGCATCTGGACGGCCACATGCCGGACGCCGCCCTGCACTACGCTTCGGCCTGCCGGGATCAGGGCATCCTGACCTCTCTTGATGGTGGAGCCGTGCGTGAGAATACGGACGAATTGCTGGGCCATATCGATGTTGCGGTGGTCTCGGAACGGTTCTGCCAGCAGCTTGGCAAAACCACGGGCGAGACCCTGGCCTATCTCAGATCCAGAAACTGCCCTGTTGGCGCGGTCACGCTCGGCGAACAAGGCACCGTCTGGTATGAGGGCTCCGGACCCGACCGGGTCCTGCCGGCTCTTGATGTGCCTTTGAACAAGGTGCTGGATTCCAACGGGGCTGGCGACGTTTTCCACGGGGCTTACATTGCGTCCTATCTGCACCATCCGGAGCTGGCGTGGGAGGACCATTTCTCCTTTGCCCGCGGAGCATCTACACACGCCATTCAGCACCTGGGCAACGAGGCAAGCCTGCCAAGTCTGGAGGATATCGACCGGGCCCGGCACCGTTTTTCCGAGAAAAACTGACAGGCCTGCCTATATAGTTTTGGACGCCATTGACCGGCTTTGCCACTCGGCGTCCAGAGCACTTGCTTTCACCTTGCCTCCTTCTGCGACATGAAGCAGAGTGAGCGCCCATAGTCTCCTTGGAGTTCTTAAATGATGTTTTCGCCCGCGCGCAGCACCTTGACCGGACTGGCCACTGCCGTCAGCCTGATTGCCCTACAAACCGGGACGGCCTGGGCGTTCGAGCCCACAGGCAATGCGGTTGCCGATGCGTTTCTTGAGGTCCTGGATGCTCAGGAAGGAGTTGTTGAAGGCTATGGCAACGTCTCTGAGTCCGGCGGAGCGGTGACGATTGAAAACCTTGTCCTGACAAACGAAGACGACAAAGACGAAAAAGTCTCGATCGCGTCCACGGTGCTGACAGGTGGCGTAATACTCGCCAATGGCCGTCTCAAACTCGAAAGCCTCGGCGTGTCGGCCCTGAGCCTGACTGCCGATGATGGCGGCATGACACTGGAAAGCCTGGATGTGACGGATCTGGTGCTGCCGTCTCCCAAAGAAGCTGCAGCCAAGGACAAGCCGGCGAACCCTGGCTACCGCACGTTTGATGTGAAGAACATCAAGGTGACGGACGAAGACGGCAAGGTTGCCGATATCGCAGCCATTTCCTCCTCCATTGACGCCATGGACGGTGATCTGCCGACGGCGGGCCGCTTCGCCGTCACCGGAGCGACCATTGACGTCAACGAGCTTGAAGCAGATGAAACAAAGACCCTGCGCGAACTCGGCTATGACACCCTTACGATGGATATCGCAGCCTCTGCGACCTGGGATCCGGAGGCGGCAACCATTGTCATTCCGGACCTGAAGATCGATGCCAAAGATGCGGCAAGCCTGTCTCTTGCCCTCACGCTTGGCGGCGTCACCCGCCAGGTCGTGGAAGAACTGGAAAAAAAGTCCCAGAACCCGGAAGACGCCCTCGCCCTTCTCCAGAATGTTTCGATCATCACCGCAAAGATCCGGCTGGAGGACGACACCCTGACCGGACGCATTCTGGATCAGGAAGCCAAGAAGGCCGGTTTGGACACGCCGACTTATGTCGCCAGTCTCACCGGTGCGCTGCCCGCCATGCTGGGTGTGCTGCAGAACAAGGATTTTGAAGGTCAGGTTGCCAAGTCCGTCAGCGACTTCCTGACCACCCCCGGTTCCCTGGAAGTGGCTGCTTCTCCGGCAGCCCCCGTGCCATTCGCCCAGATCATGGGAACCGCGATGTTCGCTCCGCAAATGATCCCGCAGATCCTGTCTGTGGGCATCACCGCCAACCAGTAGGCGGCTTAGAGCATCGTGCGATAAGTCTGCACGATGCTCTAGCCTTTCAAAAACAAAAGCCCGGACAAACGCGTCCGGGCTTTTTGCGTTTCGATCTTAAAACCAGACCGGACTATTCGGCAGCTTCTGTCTTGCTCTGAAACTGAAGTTCGCACAGGCGGCGGTAAATGCCGTCATGCTCAAAAAGCTCATTATGGGTACCGCTTTCAATGACCTTGCCCTGATCCATCACATGGATCATGTGGGCGTGGCGGACGGTGCTCAACCGATGGGCGATCACAAGTGTTGTCCGGCCTTCCATGAGTTTTTCCAGCGCCGTCTGGATCTTGTGTTCCGATTCCGCATCCAGCGCGGAGGTTGCTTCATCCAGAAGCAGGATCGGAGCATCCCGCAGCATGGCCCGCGCAATTGCAATCCTCTGGCGCTGTCCGCCCGACAGGTTGTTGCCCCCCTGCCCAGCCTTTGACGCATAGCCCTGCGGCAAAGCAGAGATAAAGTCATGAGCATTGGCAGCCTTTGCGGCCGCCTCGATTTCGTCCTGGGTGGCGTCGGGTTTGCCGAAGGAAATGTTCTCCTTCAGGCTTAGATTGAAGAGGAAAGAGTCCTGGCCGACATAGGCAATGTTCTCTCTCAACGAGGCTTGAGTCACGCTTTTCAGGTTCTGGCCATCAATCAGAATTTCGCCGGACTGCGGATCATAAAACCGCTCAAGAAGAGCAAAAACCGTCGACTTCCCCGCGCCAGACGCTCCGACAAGGGCCGTCATCCGGCCCGGTTCTGCGGCAAAGCTGGTGCCATGCAACGCCGCGCTCTCGCCATAGGCGAAGGCCACGTCCTGAAACTCGATTGCCCCCTCACCCACAGCGATATCGGTGGCATTCTCCGCATCGCTCAGACCCGGTTTCCGGTCGATCAGATCATACATAATGCGCAATCCCACAATCTGCTTGCCGAGATTGACATTCAGCCGCGCCACCCGTCGGGCCGGATCATAGGCGAGCAACAACGCGGTGATGAAAGAGAACAGCGCCCCTGGATCATGACCAAGCTCGATCACCGAGTACCCGCCATAAAAAATCACGCAAGCAATCGCGATGCCGCCTAGTGTATCCATCAGAGGAGACGTGCGAGCGGTCAGGGAGGCAATCTTGTTGGCCTGTTTCTGAACTTCGAGCAGCCCAACATCCATCTTGCCGCGCATGGTCTGTTCCATGCCGAAGGCCTTGACGATGCGAATGCCGAGAATTGTCTCTTGCATGACGGCCCCGACCTTGGCGTTCGAAACCACCTGCCGCTTCACATATTCCTTGACCCGGCGGATCAGAAACGTGACTCCGATAACGGCTGGAGGCATGATCACGATGGCAAACAGGCTCAAAAAAGGGTTCTGGAAAATCATCACGAAGACCAGCGCAAACAGCGTCAGAACATCGCGGCCGAGCGTGGTGATGACCAGATCGAGTGTCGTGCGGGCTGCGCCAACCCCTTGTCCTACCTGGACATTGATCTCCGCAAGGGAGTGTTTGTCAAAGTAGGCCTGATCCTGACGCAGAAGGATATTGAACATCTTCTTCCGCAAATCCCGGATGATCTGGTTGCCCACCCGAGACAAAACAACCACCTGCCCGAAGGTTGCAACCCCTTTGAGAGAGAAGATGACAAGAACGGCGAAGCCGATCAGATAGACCATTTGCCCGTCTTTGTTCACAAAGACTTCGTTGACCACATCTCTCATGATCCAGGCGCTTGCACCTGTCGTTGCGGCGATGATCCCCATGAACACAAAGGCGAGCGCATATTGCGAGATGTATTTCCGGAAATTTTCGCTGAACAATCGCTTGATCAGCTGCACCGTTCCCTTCGGATCTGTCCAGGTTTTGGATTTGAACGGATTGCGCACGAGGCGTTCCTTTCCAGGGGCATTTTACCCAATTGACGGCTGAGGCCGGTTGAACCGGCCTCTCGCCAAAAGCACAGAGCTACTCTTAAACGATAGGCGTCCGTTAAGGACCGATATCTTACTCTTCCGGAAGGTTCAGCCGCAAATGCAGCTCCCGCAGCTGGGCGGCGGTCGGCTCACCGGGGGCGCCCATCATCAGGTCTTCTGCCTTTTGGTTCATCGGGAAGAGCATCACTTCACGGATATTGGCTTCATCCGCCAGCAGCATCACCATCCGGTCGATACCAGCCGCACAGCCACCATGGGGCGGCGCGCCGTACTGGAAGGCATTCACCAGACCGCCAAAGCGTTTGTCGACTTCCTCGGCCGGATAACCGGCGATTTCGAAGGCCTTGTACATGATCTCCGGCTTGTGGTTCCGAATCGCGCCGGACACCAGCTCATGGCCGTTACAGGCCAGATCATATTGCCAGCCGCGCACTTCCAGCGGATCCCCTTCAAGGGCCTCCATCCCACCCTGGGGCATGGAGAAGGGATTGTGCTCGAAATCGATCTCACCGGTTTCCTCGTCACGTTCATAGATCGGGAAATCGACGATCCAGGCAAATTCGAAGCGGTCCTTGTCCGTATGGCCCAGTTCTTCGCCAATGATCAGCCGCGCCTTGGCCGCCACCGGTTCAAACTGTTTCGGTTTGCCGCCCAGGAAGAAGGCGGCATCGCCAACTTCGAGCCCAAGCTGCACGCGAATGGCTTCCGTGCGCTCCGGCCCGATATTCTTGGCCAGCGGACCGGCCGCTTCCATTGACCCGTCTTCGGCCTTGCGCCAAAAGATATAGCCCATGCCGGGCAGGCCTTCGCCTTGCGCGAACTTGTTCATCCGGTCGCAGAATTTCCGGCTGCCGCCTTTCGGTGCCGGGATCGCCCGGATTTCCGTACCCGGCTGTTCCAGAAGCTTGGCGAAGATGGCAAAGCCGGATCCGGCAAAATGCTCGGAAACAATCTGCATCTTGATCGGGTTTCTCAGGTCCGGCTTGTCCGTACCATACCAAAGCGCAGACTCCTTGTAGGCGATCTGCGGCCATTGCCGGTTCACCGGACGGCCCTTGCCGAACCGCTCAAAACAGCCGGCAATCACCGGCTCGATGGTGTCGAAGATCTCCTGCTGGGTGACGAAGGACATCTCCATATCAAGCTGATAGAAGTCGGTCGGGGACCGATCCGCCCGGGGATCCTCATCGCGGAAACACGGCGCGATCTGGAAATACTTGTCAAAGCCGGAGACCATCAGCAGCTGCTTGAACTGCTGCGGCGCCTGCGGCAGGGCATAGAACTTACCCGGATGCAGACGGGACGGCACCAGGAAGTCCCGGGCTCCTTCCGGAGAAGACGCGGTGATGATCGGGGTCTGAAATTCGTTGAAGCCGATAGACCACATACGGTCTCGCAGATCGCGGACCACATTGGACCGCAATATCATGTTCTCGTGCAACTTCTCCCGGCGCAGGTCGAGGAAGCGGTATTTCAGGCGCACTTCTTCAGGATAGTCCAGATCGCCGAAGACGGGCAGCGGCAGCTCTTTTGCGGCCCCCAGAATTTCCATCTCGCGGATGAAGATCTCGACCTCGCCGGTCGGCAGCTCCGGATTGATGGTCTCGTCCGTGCGCTTCTTCACATTGCCGTCGATGCGGATACACCATTCGGACCGCACCGTTTCAGCCAGGGAAAAGGCCGCCGAATCCGGATCGACCACACATTGGGTCACGCCGTAATGGTCACGCAGATCGATGAACAGCACCCCGCCGTGATCGCGGACCCGATGGACCCAGCCGGAAAGACGGATGGTCTGGCCTTCGTCGGACAGACGGAGATCACCGCACGTGTGACTACGGTAGGGGTGCATTCTGGTTCCTCGGCATTCTTCTTGGCAGGAAAAATTATTTAGGCCCGCCAAAGGCAGGCCGTTTCGGGCTGCACAAGCCATGTTGCGCGGCCAAAGTCAAGGGAGAGGCGCATCGGGAGCGCCCTGCATCCCCTTTCCAATACGGGAACCTTTTCGTGCCTGCGGCGGATTTGGCTGCCGCCCGGGGCTCCTCACGTATCCACAGCCTGCAGCAAGGGGTGCCATTGGCCCCGGATCTCGTGAGAGCGCATGTCGCTGTAGTCGAATATGCCCGACCCAGCCGCCGCATGTTTGGCATAGGCTACCCGGTCGGAGATCCGCGCCAGCACGGGATAGCCTTTCTTTGAAAGCGTCTTTTCCAGGTTCGCGACCTGGGTCGAGCGGGGATTGATGCGGTTGGCAACCACGAAAATATCTGCCTTGCCCTTGCGCACGCGTTTGATTTCGGAGATGCCGTCGAGAAATTTCAGCGTCGCATCCCAGTCGAAAGCAGAGGCGAGCACCGGGACGACAATGTCCGACGCTTCGGCCACCAGAGTTTTGGCCAGTTCCGAGCGCAAGCCGCCAGGCCCATCGATGACGATGGCATCGTGCGACTTGTCCTTGCCGCCAATGGCCTCCTCTTTGGTCCAGTTCAATCCATCGATCCGTGTCAGTGCCTTGGGCCGCCGCTTGACCCAGGACAGGCTTGATTTCTGACGGTCCGCATCTGCCAGCGCCACATCTTCCCCACGAGCAGCAAGAGCAACCGCAAGATTCGTGGCAACCGTGGTCTTGCCGCATCCGCCCTTGGAATTCACCACTAGTATCCTGCGCATTTTCGCTCCCCGATCACCGGCTGTCGTTTCAGGCCTCGTTTCTGGCCCCGTTTCTGGCCCCGTTTCTGGCCCATGGCCGGGGCAACTTGTTTCGCCCCTCAACATAGGCGCACAAAATGCGCTTTTTCAAGAGATCAAAGATCTTAATTTACCATTTCGTGGCGACAAAGCGGCAGAACTCGGGTATAGCTGAACGTCACCATGCATGTGATTACAAAAACAAAAGATCTCGCCTCCGCCTGCGAGCGGCTCGCCGCCAATGATTACGTCACAGTGGACACGGAGTTTCTCCGTGAAACCACCTTCTGGCCCAAGCTCTGCGTCATTCAGATGGCCGGGCCGGATATGGCATTCATCGTCGACGCCCTGTCCGAAGGCCTTGACCTGAGCCCATTCTTTGACCTTATGCGCGACGGCAGTGTGACAAAGGTGTTTCACGCGGCACGGCAGGATATCGAGATCGTCTATCATCTGGGAGAGCTGATTCCCGCGCCCTTGTTCGACACGCAGGTGGCAGCGATGGTCTGCGGCTTTGGCGATTCCATTTCCTATGACCAGCTTATCTACAAAGTCACCGGTGCGCGCATCGACAAATCGTCCCGTTTCACCGACTGGGCGCGGCGGCCGCTGACCAGCAAGCAGCTCGACTATGCGCTGGCGGATGTCACTCATCTGCGGGATGCCTACCAGTTCCTGAAGGCAAATCTTGCAGAACAGGGCCGCAGCCACTGGGTCGAGGACGAAATGCAGGTCCTGACCTCGGTCGGCACCTACCGGGCCGACCCGGACCAGGCCTGGAAACGGCTGAAGCTTCGGGTCCGCAAGCCGGTGGAACTTGCCGTGATGATGGAAGTGGCGGCCTGGCGCGAGCGCGAGGCGCAAGAGCGCAATGTTCCCCGCAGCCGGGTCATCAAGGATGACGCAATCTATGAGCTCGCCGCCCAGCAGCCCCAGGATACTGAAGCGCTCGGACGTATGCGCACCATCCCCCGGGGGTTTGAGCGGTCAAGAGCAGCAGACGACATTCTGAAGGCCGTGCGCCGGGCCCTTGATGTGCCCAAAGGCAAACTGCCCAAATTGCCCAAGGGCCGGCAGGCGCCGGACGGATCGGCAGCGGCGGTTGACCTGCTCAAGGTGCTCCTGAAAATGGTCAGCGAAGCCAACGGGGTTGCCGCCAAGGTGATTGCAACAGTCGATGATCTGGAAAAGATCGCGGCCGATGACACCGCCGATGTGGCCGCTTTGAAAGGCTGGCGCCGGGAGCTCTTCGGAGAATTGGCCCTGCAGCTGAAGCGTGGCGAAGTCGCCCTCGCCTTCCAGGACCGGCAAATCGTGGCCCTGCCGCAAGGCGCCCGCGAAACCGAACCCAAGCAGGCGGCTGAGTAGATCAGCCGCGCCGCGATCCTCCTTCAGGATATCGCAAGCCCACGGCTTATCTGATTCGGATCTGAACCTCGGCCCCGATTGCCTTGGCCAGTTGGCTGGCCCTTTTGCGCAGGCGGTCACCGTCCAGATTGGCCTGATCTCCGCCCAGATCGAACGCCAGGCCAGTGTCCGTGCGGGCAATGCCGACCTTGGGCAGAAGGCCGGATGTTGACGCGCTGAGCAGGGACGCCACCCGCAACGCCGCCCCCAGCACCTTTGCCCGGATGCGCAGGCGGTCGGTGAACAAATGTCGGATCACCTCGGACAGTGCCCCTTCCCTCAGACCCTGATGGCGGTAGAAAACGGCTGCGGCCAGATAGGCGCGGCTGGCGTGATCCAGCCCGACAAAAGACGCATTGGAAATGATGTTGAGGCTTTGCTCGCCCCGGTAGTCGGGATGGGCCCGCCAGCCGATATCCGACAGGAGACAGGCCGCGTGGCGCAAGCGCCGTTCATTGGCCGTTTCTTCAATGTCCAGGGTCCGGAACATGTCATCGGTCCATTGGATCAGCTCATCGGCATGGTCCGGCGACCTGGACCGCAAGATGCACAATTCGCGGGCCGCTTCGATCACCGGATCATGTCTTTGCATTTCGCCGGGCAGCTTTTCATGCAGCAGCCCTTCGCGCACGCCGGTTGCGGAAAAGACCACCCGCTCAGCCTTCATGGCTGTCAACACCTGCTCCAGTACCACGGCCCCGATGGGCACCAGCGGACGGCGCTGCTTGGAAACGACCTCTGCCTGCTCAACCCCCTCCAGATTGGGCACGGCAATCCTGCGGCAGAAGTCAATCGCCTCTTCAGCGCCGATTTCGTAGTTGTGCATCACATGCAGCGGATATTTGTTCTGCATGAGATGCAGACGGCCGAGGGAACGCCAGGTGCCGCCCACGGCATAAAACGTGCGTTCCCCAAGCGCGAGGTCCGGCCAGTCAAACCCTTTCAGGGCCTCTTCGGTGATCCTGCGAGCCTTGGCGATCTTGCCCTCAGCTTCTTCCGACAGGCGCAAGCCCCCGAGCGGGAACGTCGCCCCGCTGCCCGGTTTCTGGCCTTTGATCTCCACCAGCTCCAGGCTGCCGCCGCCCATATCACCGACAATCCCGCGGGGCTGCCAGAACCCGGCGATCACACCAAGGGCCGAATAATAGGCTTCTTCGCTTCCATCGAGAATCCGTACCGGCGCCTCCAGGAAGCGCTCTACCTCGCGCACAAACTCCGGGCCGTTTTCCGCATCCCGGGCTGCAGCCGTCGCGATGATGTGCAGTTCCTTGCAGCTCGTGTGGTCGATCAGCGCTTTGAACCGCGCCAGCTCGCCCAAAGCCATCGTGACGGATTCCTCCGCCAACCGCCCGGTTGCCGCGATCCCGCGGCCAAGGCCGGCCAGCAGTTTCTCGTTGAACAGCATGGTCGGGGTGCGTGCCTTGCGCTCATAGATGACAAGACGCACCGAATTGGAGCCGATATCGACAACCGCGACAGGTCCGGTTCCATTGAGCCGCCCCCGGGCCGGCTGAAACTGGCTGCTCATCTTATCCTCGTTTTTGCCGTTTCAGGAACGGCTTTGGCCGGTCGCTCTTCAAGGATTTTCCCCGTCCCGACAAGGACGGGTTGGTCATGAAGTAACGGTGCGCGTTGAACGGCTCTTCGTTGGCGGCCGGGACAATCCGCTCATGGCTGCCATCAGGCAGAATGCGCCAGCTTTGCTGGTTGTCCTTCAAATTGGCGACCATGATCTGGTCCAGCACTTGCTCATGCACGGTCGAGGTGAGCAAGGGCGCCAGAACTTCCACGCGCCGGTCGATATTGCGCGGCATCAGGTCGGCAGAGCCGATATAGACATGGGCTTCCGGCGACGGCAGCCCCTGGCCATTGCCGAAGCAGAAAATGCGTGAATGTTCCAGAAAGCGGCCGACAATCGATTTAACCCGAATGTTTTCCGACAGGCCCGCAATCCCCGGGCGCAGACAGCAGATCCCGCGAATGACAAGATCAATCTGCACTCCGGCCTGACTGGCCCGGTACAGCGCATCAATGATTTCCGGGTCGACCAGAGAATTCATCTTCATCCAGATCTGTGCCGGACGGCCTTCCCGGGCATGATCGCATTCGGCTTCCGTCAGCTCCAGCATGCGCTGACGCAGGTTGACTGGAGAAATCACGAGATGCTGCAGCTCTTCCGGCTCAGCATAGCCGGTGATGAAATTGAACACCTTGGCCGCATCTGCCGCAATGCCCGGATCATCGGTGAAGAAGGACAGATCCTCATAGATGCGCGCCGTAATCGGGTGATAATTGCCGGTACCGATATGGCAATAGGTCTTCAGCTGGCCATGTTCGCGTTTGATCACCATGGACAGTTTGGAATGGGTCTTCAGCTCAATAAAGCCGAACACCACCTGAACACCGGCCCGTTCCAGATCCCGCGCCCATTTGATGTTGGCCTCTTCGTCAAAGCGCGCTTTCAGCTCCACCAGCGCAGTGACCGACTTGCCCGCCTCGGCGGCTTCCGCAAGTGCCTTCACAATGGGGGAATTGTTGGAGGTCCGGTAAAGGGTCTGCTTGATGGCCACAACATTGGGATCACGGGCCGCCTGGCGCAGATACTGTACCACCACGTCGAAGGATTCATATGGGTGGTGAACAACGATGTCCTTCTGGTGGATCGCCGAGAGGCAATCCCCGCCATGTTCCCGGATACGTTCGGGAAAACGCGCGGAATAGGGCTCGAATTTCAGGTCCGAGCGTTCCAGATCGACAATCTGCGACAGGTTATTCAGGGCCAGGAGGCCATCGGCAAGAAAAATCTCGCTGTCTTCCACTGCAAGCGCATCGGCCACAAAGTCCCGCAATGCAGGCGGGGTGGTGTCTTGAATTTCAAGTCGGATGGCCGAGCCCCGGCGGCGCCGTTTGAGCGCGCTTTCGAACAGGCGGACCAGATCTTCCGCCTCTTCCTCAATTTCCAGATCACTGTCCCGGATGACCCGGAACGCGCCCTTGCCGCGAATCTCGTAGCCGGGGAACAACCGCCCGATAAACAGGCTGATGACCCGCTCAATCGCGATGAACCGCGCTGCACCATTGCCGTCATTGGGCAAGCGTACAAACCGGTCGACCTGGTTCGGAATTCTCAAAAGCGCAATCATGCCGCGCCCGCCCGACACAGGCGCCAGATCGAAGACGATGGAAAAGCCGAGATTGGGAATGAAGGGGAATGGGTGGGCCGGATCAATGGCCAGCGGGGTCAGCACCGGGAAGATATAGGACAGGAAATAGTCCTGCAGCCAGGCCCGGTCACTGTCGGCCAGCGTGTCACCATGGAGGATTTCAATGCCCTTGCCCGCGATTTCCCGGCGCAGCTCAACCCAGATTTTCTGCTGCGTGGCCTGCAGGTCGCGCACCGCCTCGCTGATTTTCTCAAGCTGCTCGGTGGGGGTCAGCCCGTCATCAGACAGGTTCGTGACCTCGGCGCGCTGCTGACCGCGCAGCCCGGCAACGCGGACCATGAAGAATTCATCGAGATTGTTGGCTGAAATCGACAGGAACCGCACCCGCTCCAAAAGGGGATGGGACGTGTTCATGGCCTCTTCCAGAACCCGCAAATTGAACTGGAGCCAGGACAGTTCCCGGTTCATGAACCGGGCGGGCGACTGGGCCAGGCTGATTTCCGGCGCCGGATCATCCTGCCCCCGCAGATCAGATGATGCGGAAAGAATGTCCGAAAGATCGGTCGTCTCATCCATGGCGTGCCCTTTTTTCAGACTTGTTGTGCAACCCTTGCCCGGCTCTCTGCCGCCGTCAGTAGCATGGTGTTCCGCACAGTCAAATGACACCAATGTCGCAAGGCGGCAACTCACTGTCCTTTTTGCACAATTTCCAGAACCCGGCCAACAAGCGGCTTGGTGATCCTGACCCGTCCGGCCAGCGCTTCCTGGTCAATGGCTTCCACCGAGCGCAGGGCAACCTCCAGCGAGCGTTCCATGCGTACGACGAGATAGTCCACCACACCCAAATCAACGGAAATCTGGCGGTCGGCAAAAAGCTTCACCAGAACCCGGCGCAGGAGATCGTCATCCGGCTCCAGAATCTCCACCGGGGTGGCCGCCCGCAGGCGCGACATCAGATCCGGCAGCGTGATTTTCCAGCTGGCCGGCCAGGTGCGGCTGGTCACCAGCACATTCTTGCCTGCCTGCCGGGACGCATTCAGCAAATGGAAAAAAGCCGTGTCCACCACGCCAAGATGGGCGTTTTCAATGACCGCAGCCGGCGCGGCCACCAGATCCTGCACCGCAGCTTCACTCAAGTCGGGCGCGGCGCAGACCGCAGCGCCGGTGTCTTCCTGAAAGGCCCGCACAAGATGGGTTTTGCCCGAGCCCACAGGACCGGCCAGGATCACCACCGGAGACGGCCAGTCGGGCCAGCGTTCCAGCAGCTCAAAGGCGGCCCTGTTGGACGCGCCGACAAGATAGTCATCGCGGCCAAGGGCAGCTTCGTGCGGCAGTTCCAGCGGCAATTGGCGGGGGGGCTCGCCCATCATCCTAACACTTACTCTTCGCTTAACTCTTCAGGTACCGTTGAGGAACGTCTTATCCCCTTGTAAACCGGGCTTGCTAGGTACTGCTTCAGGCCGAAGCGCGCAAGCACCCCGATCATTGCTGCGGCCGGTACGGCGATCAACATCCCCACAAATCCAAAGAGATATCCAAAGGCAAACAGGGCAAACATCAGCGTGACCGGATGCAGCCCCGTGCTCTCGCCCACAAGCTTTGGCTGTAGCACATTGCCTTCCAGAAACTGCCCAACCGCAAAGATGCCGCCGACCACCAGAATCCAGGGCCAATCGGGCCAGAACTGGACCAGCGCCACGCCGACGGACAGAACAAAGCCAAGCACAGCGCCCACAAACGGAATGAAGCTTACAAGACCAGCGGCCATGCCGATCAGCAATCCGAAATTGAGCCCAACCAGTGCAAGAGAAACCGCATAGAAAAACCCGAGGATGACGCAGACTGACACTTGCCCACGCACAAACCCGGCAACGGCTGCATCCATCTCGCTCGCCAGTCCCCGGATTTCCTGCAAGTGATCCCTGGGAATCCAGCTGTCAATCCGCTCCACCATATGGTCCCAGTCCAACAGCAGATAGAACGCCACCACGGGCGTGATGACAAAAAGCGACAGGATCGACAAGAGCGCCTGGCCGCCGCTCCAGATCGACTGGACCAGCTTGCCGACAAAAGACGCTCCCTGCCCGATCAAATTCGTCAGAGAGGATTGAAGATCTGTTGGCGACAGCCCGGCCAATGTTGCCAGATTAGCCGGAAAATACTTTGCCAAAAGCGCCTGCAGTCCACGCACAAGGTCGGGAAAATGCTCCAGGAAGGACGCAAGCTGCGAGCCTAAGACCGGCAGCAGCAGCACAAAGAACACCACCAGCACCACAAGGAAAGTGAGCAGGATCGTCAGCGTCGCCCACAACCGGCCCATGCCCAGCGTTTCCAGCCGGTCGCAGACCGGGTCCAGCAGATAAGCAACCGCCATGCCGGCGACAAAGGGCAGCAGCACACCGGAAAAGACAAACAGGAACACACAGAAGACGGCCAGGGAAATGAGCCAGAACTGGACCTGACGGCGCAAAGTCATAAAATTCCTCCCGAACGGGGATCCATCGAATGAGATCTGGGCAGCACTGCCACTCTACGTGCCACCATACACCACTAAGGCCACAACGCGGACAGCAAGTCTTACAGCCCTAGCCGTGCTGCACATAGGTTGGGGGGCCTGCCCCGGTCAAGAGCTGGCGGAATTGCGGTGATGGCGCGCGCCGGGCCTTGTGAAACCGCCCGCAAGGCTGTATGCGCGGCAGTGACTTTTGAACGCAAGCAGGCCTTGGCCGCGCGCACAACCTGTCGGGAGCTGTCATGAGCCAATCCAAGCCCACCGGACAAAATGGTCTGACCTACGCCGATGCCGGCGTTGATATTGATGCCGGCAACGAACTTGTGAAGCGGATCAAACCGCTGGTCAAAGCAACGGCGCGCCCCGGTGCGGACAGCGACATTGGCGGTTTCGGCGGCTTGTTTGACCTGAAGGGCGCCGGGTTCCAGGACCCGGTCCTTGTGGCTGCCAATGACGGCGTCGGCACCAAGCTGAAGATTGCCATTGAAACCGGCGAACACAAGACAGTCGGCATCGACCTCGTCGCCATGTGCGTCAACGATCTGGTGGTGCAAGGGGCCGAGCCTCTGTTTTTCCTCGATTATTTTGCCACCGGCGCGCTGGATGTGGACACGGCCAGCGAAGTGGTGGCCGGGATTGCAGAGGGCTGCAAACTGGCAGGCGCAGCCCTGATCGGCGGGGAAACGGCGGAAATGCCGGGAATGTATGGTGACGGCGACTATGACCTTGCCGGGTTTTCCGTCGGCGCGGTTGAGCGCGGCCGGATCTTGCCGCGCAAGGATGTGGGACAAGGCGATGTGCTGTTGGGCCTTGCCTCTTCCGGTGTGCATTCCAATGGCTTTTCCATGGTGCGCAAGATCATCGGCCTGAGCGGCTTTTCCTGGGACGACGCTGCTCCCTTCGCCAAGGGCAAGACCCTTGGGCAGGCGTTCATGGAACCGACCCGGATTTATGTCAAACCGCTGCTGGCCGCCCTGAAAGCCACCGGCGGCATCAAGGCGCTGGCCCATATCACCGGCGGCGGCTTGCCGGAAAACCTGCCCCGGGTTCTGCCGGAAAACTGTTCCGCCAGGATCGATCTGGCCCAAATTTCCGCCCCTCCTGTGTTTGACTGGCTCGCAAAGAGTGGCGGCGTTGCCGAAGGCGAAATGCTGCGCACCTTCAACTGCGGCATCGGTATGGTGCTGGTGGTCTCTGACGAGGACGTGGCTGCAGTGACTGCCGTTCTTGAAGAAGCAGGAGAAACCGTCTCCCGGATCGGCCAGATTGAAGCCGCCGGGGATCAGCCGGTGCTGTTTGACAACAGTTTCGGGTTTGGCGCATGAGCCGCAAACGCACAGCCGTTCTGATTTCCGGACGCGGCACCAATATGGGCGCTCTGATCTCGGCCTCCATGGCGCCAAGCTATCCGGCTGAGATTTCACTTGTGGTTTCCAACCGGCCCGAGGCCAAGGGCCTGGAGCGGGCCGCCGAGTTTGGTATTGCAACCGCAACGGTGGACCACAAGGATTTTGGCGGCGACCGGGAAGCCTTTGAAAAGGCGCTGGATGCGGTCCTGCGCGATCACAAGATCGAACTGGTTGCCCTTGCCGGGTTCATGCGCATCCTGACGCCGTTTCTTGTCAATGCCTGGGCCGGGCGCATGATCAACATTCACCCGGCCCTGCTGCCCTCCTTCAAGGGACTGGCCACCCATGAGCGGGCTCTGGACGAAGGGGTCAAGCTGCATGGCGCGACCGTCCATTTCGTTTCAGCGGAAATGGATGACGGGCCAATCATCGCGCAAGGGGCTGTGCCCGTTCTGGACCGCGACACGCCCGACACGCTGGCAGCGCGGGTCCTGGACGTGGAACACAAGATCTACCCGCAAGCGCTCGCGCTGGTTGCCAGCGGCCGGACGAAAATATCCGGGGCTCGCGTCCTCACCGGATCTGAAGAGGCGGCCGTCCCGGATCTGGTCTGGCTTTAGGGGCACTTCTGAAAGAGCCCTTTGAGGCAGCCCCAGCGCCCCTGAAACGCACAAGGCAGCGCTCTTTGAAACGGCGCTGCCACTTTCTTGTTTGAAACCGCACAGCTGTTCGTCAGGCCGGTCTGATCCAGACGGCGGTGTCATGAAAGGCTGCGCCCCCGTAAGGCGCCACCGGGTCGGCGCCGGTCAGGGTGTTGATGCCCTTGCCGTCCTCGAACGCCCCATTCGGCCACAGCCCTTCGGAAATCACCGTACCCGGCGCCAAGCTCGCAACATGGCGGGCATGCAGCGTGACGATGCCGCGCCTGTTACCCATTTTCACCTTTGCACCGTCTTCAATGCCAAACCTGGCTGCATCGTCCGGACGCAGCCAGACTTCCGGCCGCCCTTCCTTCTTGCGCGAACTCTCGGTCTCGTTGAAGGACGAATTGAGGAAGGACCGTGCCGGGGACGTGGCAAGGCGGAACGGGTGTTGCGCGTCGGCCAGATCGATGCTGTCCCACTGGTCCGGCAACACCGGCATGTCGGCATACGCGCCGAAGATCGTCCCGTCTTCCGGTTTGTTGGGCGCAGCGGACCGCCCCCAGTCAGGCTTGAAATGAAACTTCCCGTCCGCGTGACCAAAACCGTCCAGATAGTGGGACGTTCTGAAATCGGGCTGCAAGTCCCGCCATTTTTCAGCCTCCAGTTCTTCAAAACTGCCATAACCGGATTCGCGCAGCATCCAGTCCACATGCTCGCGGGCGCTCATCCCGAAGCCGGGATGAGGTTTTACTTTAACCCGCTTCGCAATCTCATTGATAACAAATATATTCTCTCTTGGACCTTCCGGCGGTTCAACGGCTTTTGGCCCGAGGGAGATATGCTGGTGGCCACCACCTTTATAGATGTCGTCATGCTCCAGAAATTGCGTGGCGGGCAGCACGAGATCGGCCATTTCTGCCGTTTCGGTCAAAAACTGCTCATGCACAACGGTGAAGAGATCTTCCCTTGAGAACCCCTGGCGCACCAGCTCCTGTTCCGGGGCCACGGACATGGGATTTGTGTTCTGGATCAGCATGGCCTTGACCGGCGGTCCGCCCAGAAGCGCGGTGTCATCCCCGGTCAAAATACGGCCGATCAGACTTTGATCGAGCGCCCGCACAGACGGATCGCGCAGGGAATTCGCCTCGACCATCTCCTTGTTGAACTTGAAGAGGCCGCCATTGTTGTGAAACGCACCCCCGCCCTCGTGCTGCCAGCATCCGGTTACCGCTGCAATCGACGCTGCCGCATGCATGCCAACCGCGCCGTTGCGTGAGCGGGTGAAGCCATAGCCGAGGCGGAAATAAGTTTTTTTCGTCTCCCCGATCAGCCGGGCTACGTCTTCGATCTGCTGTGCCTTCAGACCGGTGACCGAAGCCGCCCAGTCCGGAGTTTTTGTTTCGAGATGGGCTTCCAGTTCCTCAGGGCAATCGGTATAGGCGGCAAGATAGTCCCGGTCCGCATGGCCATCGCGGAACAGCACATGCATGATGGCACAGGCCAGAGCCGCATCGGTCCCGGGCTTCAAAATGAGGCCAAGATCCGCCTGTTTCATGGTTTCCGTCTCATAGACATCCACGACGATGATCCGGGCGCCCCGTTTCTTGCGGGCGGCAATGGCATGGGTCATGACATTGACCTGGGTGGCCACCGGATTGGTGCCCCAGATCACCACCTGATCGGAGAGGGCCATCTCGCGGGGGTCCGGCCCGGTCAGGCTGCCGGTTCCGGCAACATAGCCGGTCCAGGCCATATTGGTGCAGAAACTGTCGAACTGGCGGGAATAGCCTTTGGCGTGGCGCAAGCGGTGAATGCTGTCGCGCTGGACGAGGCCCATTGTGCCCGCATAGTGGTTCAGCCAAACACTTTCGGCACCGAACTCGGCCTCCACCTCCAGAAACTTCGCGGCAACAAGATCAAGCGCCGCCTCCCAGGAAATCGCCTCAAAGGAGCCCTCGCCCTTTTTACCAACCCGCCGCAGGGGCTGTGTCAGGCGCTCAGGGTGGTAGAGCCGTTCCGGATAGCGGGCGACCTTGGCGCAGATCACCCCAGCCGTATAGCTGTTGTCTTTCGCCCCGTTCAGGCGGCGCACGCCCCCCTCAGGGGTCAAATGCACATCCAGCGCGCAGGATGACGGACAGTCATGCGGGCAGGTGGAAAAAGTGCTTTTGGGCGCTTGCTGATTCATGAAAGATCCAATCGGCTGGCTTTTTGAGAGCGTTCCGGAACCCTGACTTATGGAAAACAAACCGGGGCGCCGTCAAGCGCCGGGCAGCTCTCTGCAAGCGCGCCTGCGCGCCTGGACACGCAAAAAAAAGGCGGTCTCACCGCTGAGAAAGATGCCAAAAAAAGAAAAGCCGGCCCTTGTGGACCGGCTTTTCCAAAAAAGAAGACTGGAACGTCAGCCGACCAGTTCCGTGCCGGAGAACCAGAAAGCAATTTCTTCCGCAGCCGTTTCCGGAGCGTCGGACCCATGGACGGAGTTTTCGCCGATGGACAGCGCAAATTCCTTGCGGATAGTGCCTTCCGCAGCTTCTGCAGGGTTGGTGGCGCCCATGACTTCACGGTTCTTCACAATGGCATTCTCGCCTTCCAGAACCTGAACAACGGTCGGGCCAGAGGACATGAATTCGGTCAGCTCACCAAAAAACGGACGCTCTTTGTGAACTGCATAGAAAGCTTCAGCTTCACGAAGGGACATCCAAACGCGGCGGGACGCAACCACCCGCAGGCCAGCTTCTTCCAGCTTTGCGGTGATAGCGCCGGTCAGGTTGCGCTTGGTTGCATCCGGCTTGATCATGGAAAACGTGCGTTCAATCGCCATGGTTTGGTCTTTCTCGGTTCTTCAGCGGGCCAGCCCGGTGCTACCCGCAGATTGTCAGAAATTTCGCGGCCTTAATAACGGCGCGCCGCCGCGCCCGCAAGGGGGCCCCGGCATGACAATTTCATGTCACGGTGCGCCGGAAGCTCCGCAAGGCCTCTGTTGCAGAAAAGATTCATGCCAGCACTCCTCTTGGCGCGCTGGCAAACAGTGCCCTCTGCGCCTAACCTAGCGGCAAAACCACACGTAACAGCACGGTGGTTCAGTTCCGGCTCAAGGGCCCTGCCATGACAAGAATGTCCGGTTTTCTCGTCCTCTTCTTCTTGACCTTTGCAGCGGTGACCGGACGCCCCGGCGCAACCCTGGCCGCCCAGGATCAAGCGGAGCCCGACGGACCGGCCTTTTCTGGTCTCAAGTCACAGATTGACAGTCTGTCAAAAGAAGACCGGCAGGAGCTCTATGACTTCATCGCCGGAAACACGCTGTTCGTGATCTACCACGAAGCCGGTCACATGCTCGTGTCCGAACTCGGGCTCCCTGTCCTCGCCCAGGAAGAAGATGCGGTCGACAATCTGGCCACCTTGTCGATGCTAAGTGCCGACACGGACGAGATGGATCTTTATCTCTTCCACGCCATGGAAGGCTGGTTCCTGCAGGCGGAGAGCGATCAGGGGCCTCTGGTCTTTTTTGGGGCGCATGATCTGGACGAACAACGCGGCTACCGCATTCTGTGCCTGATGGTCGGCACCGATGAAGCGGCCTTTCTGGACCTTGCCAGGGATCTGAACCTGCCTGAGGACCGGATCGACAGCTGTGCCGACGACTTTGAGCAGACCGCAGATTCCTGGGACCTTGTGACGGCCCCTCATCTGCACAAACAAGACCACCCGGCCAGCCGGATTGCGATCCTTCATGATCCGGCCCCCGCCCCCCTTGCCTTTCTGGCTAGCTTTCTGAAAAAGAAAGGGCTGATGGATATGGTCGCGCAGGAGATCGATGCGCTGTACGACCTGCCCGAGAATGTCACGTTCAAGGCGGAAACCTGCGGCGAGGACAACGCGTTCTGGGATCCGGACACGCGGGAAGTCGTCATCTGCCACGAGCTGCTTGGCGGCTTTGCAGAGCTTTTTCTCCAGACACTGCAAGAGAACGGCTGATTTTTCCCCAGGCCCAGCCTGCGGCAATGTCACAACATGGAGGCCCAGCGCTTTTCCAGCGCGCTTTCTGCTTGCATCGCCGCTCCGGCTCCGCCAAACATCCGGCCATGTTGCAGATTTCTGACCTCACCTACCGCATCGGGGACCGTCTCCTGATCGACAAGGCCAATGTGAGCCTGCCCGGCAAAGCAAAAACCGGTCTTGTGGGCCGCAATGGCGCGGGCAAGTCGACCCTTTTCAAAATCATCACCGGGGACCTTGCCACCGAAACCGGCTTTGTGCAGGTCCCAAAACGGACACGGATCGGCCAGGTGGCCCAGGAGGCTCCTGGCACGGAAGAAACGCTGATGGACGTGGTGCTCGCGGCCGACAAGGAGCGCAGCCGGCTGCTCGCAGAGGCAGAGACGGAAACCGACCCCACCCGGATCGCCGACATTCATACGCGGCTCGCCGATATCGGGGCGCACACCGCGGAAGCGCGCGCCGGGGCGATCCTGTCCGGGCTCGGCTTTGATGCGGCTGCCCAGCAACGCCCCTGCTCGTCCTTTTCCGGGGGGTGGCGCATGCGCGTTGCCCTGGCCGCCGTGCTCTTCTCCGAACCGGACCTGCTGCTTCTGGACGAGCCGACCAACTATCTGGATCTCGAAGGCACGCTCTGGCTGGAAAACTACGTCGCTCGCTATCCGCACCAGGTGCTGCTGATCTCCCACGACCGGGATCTGTTGAACAAGGCGGTGGACAGTATAGTGCATCTGGAGCGGGGCAAACTGACCTTCTATTCCGGCGGCTATGACAGTTTCGACAGGCAGCGCCGGGAAGCCATGATCCTCGCTGAAAAGGCCAAGGAAAAGCAGGACGCCCAGCGCAAGCACATGCAAGCCTTTGTCGACCGGTTCCGCTATAAGGCCAGCAAGGCCCGGCAGGCCCAGTCCCGGCTCAAGATGCTGGAAAGGATGCAGCCGATTGCTGCACTTACGGAAGAAAGCGGCAAGCCGATCCACTTCCCCGACCCGGAAGCCCTTCTGGCGCCACCGATTTTGAAGCTGGAAGGCGTGTCGACAGGTTATGGCGATACAAAGATCCTCTCGGGCCTAACCCTGAATATCGATACGGATGACCGGATTGCCCTGCTCGGCGCCAATGGCAACGGCAAATCCACCTTCGCCAAGCTTATCTCCGGGCGGCTCGAGGCGATGGGCGGCGAGATGGCCAGAGCATCAAAGCTGAAGATCGCCTTTTTTGCCCAGCACCAGCTGGATGAGCTGAAACCGGCCGAAAGCTCCGTTGCCCATGTGCGCGCGCTGATGCCGGATGTGCCCGAAGCCAAGGTCCGGGCGCGCGTCGCCCGATTCGGGTTGCCGACCGACCGGATGGACACGCCCGCAAAGGATCTGTCGGGCGGGGAAAAGGCCCGGCTGCTGCTGGGGCTTGCCACATTTGACGGCCCGCATCTGCTGATCCTCGATGAGCCGACCAACCACCTCGACATTGACAGCCGGGAAGCGCTTGTCATGGCGCTCAACGATTTTCAAGGCGCCGTTGTGCTGATCAGCCACGACCGGCATCTGGTGGAAGCCTGCGCCGACCGGCTGTGGCTGGTCGCGGACGGCCGGGTTGCGCCTTATGACGGCGACATGGAAGACTACCGCCGCCTGATCCTGCAGGGGCCCGAGGCCGTTCAGAAAGCCCGGGACCGGGTGGCGGCAGAGGATGCGGACAAGGCCAGCGCCCAGGAAAAGCGCCGGGAAGCAGCCCAAAAGCGCAGCCAGCTAAAGCCGCTCAAAAAGAAGATTGATGCGGCGGAAAAGGAGATGGCCCGCCTTCAGGAAAAAATCGGCAAGCTGGACACGGCCCTGGCCGATCCGGACTTTTTCCAGAAGGAACCGGAGCGGGCGACCAAATTCGCCAAGGAACGGGCCTATTGCGAAAAGAAACTGGTGAAGACCGAAGAAGAATGGCTGGAGCTGTCCGCCGAATTTGAAGAGGCAGGCTAAGACCCCACACGCGCAGCGCGCCTGAGAGCTCACCGCGGTCAAATGGAGGCAAACCCGTTTAATCGCAGTGTTCTTTTGAAGCCTGCGGACCGGTCTTTTCCGGTTCATTCTTTTCGACCGGGCCCCCCTTCTCCACCCAATCTGCAAAACCGTCTTTCAGATGGGCGGCGTCAAACCCCATATCCTTCAGCGTTGCCACCGTAAGAGCGGACCGCCAGCCCGCAGCGCAATGAAAGATGAACTTTTTATCTTCCGCAAAGACCGGCTTGAAATAGGGACTGTCCGGGTCGATCCAGAATTCGATCATGCCTCTCGGGCAATGGGCGCTGCCGGGAATGAAGCCCTGTCTCTGCCGCTCGCGGATGTCCCGGAGATCGACAAAAACAACATCTGGCTCTTGCAGCTTTGCGATGGCGTCCGCGGTTTCGACTTCCACGATCCGCGCTCTTGCTCGGGCCACAAGCTCTGCCGACGATACTTTCAATCTGCTCATGCGCGCCTCTCTTTCAGGCCGTATTGCCAATCCCCTTTGATAGAGCCCCCTTTGCTGGGCATCTATCAAAGGGGATTGGTATTACGCTTTGCGCTCCCAGCCGCCCGCAGGAGTCTGCTGCCAATAGGCAATGTCGAAGCCTTCCGCCTTGGCGTCCTTCCAACGCTGACGGGCCTCCTGAACAGCGCTCTGGTCATTGTCATCAAACATGTAGATGGCGCGCTTGTAGCCGTTCAGCGGTGGCGGCGGTGCCCGGTCGACCAGAAACCGCACATCGGCCTCGTTCGGATTGTCCTGCTCGGCCGTCAGATAGATCGGCTGATGCTCCGCATAACCATCCGTCCTGGTGCCATGGGGCAGGAAACTGTCATCTGCAAAGGTCCACAAATGGGCATCCAGCGCGTTGCAGCGTTCCTGGCTACCGGTCTGAACCACCACCTTCCAGTCCCGTTCCAGGCATTTCAGCAAAAGCTTTGGCAGCGCTGCTTCCAGCGGCTGGTGCAGCAGATGATAGAAGACGACTTCAACACTCATATTGCCTCCCGCCGGGCTCCAATGTCCTGGCCATTCAGGACCAAAACGCCCGTAATCCGGCGTCCTTTGAAAGTGATGCGCGCTTGCAACAATGGGTGGCGCAAATGCCGCCTGCCGCAAAGCGGCCATAGACAGGCCACAAGACTCGTATCATTAACGCTTCGCAAATGTCGATTGACTAGGTTTGTTTCCGGGGACGATCCAAGGATCATTTTCTGGATGGCTGGTGCGCGGTTCACCGAACCGGCCGAAAAGGGGATTTGGTAAATGATTGCACGTGTTTTTGTGTTTTGTGCATTGGTCGCTGTTGTTGCTGGCGCCACATTTGGAATGGGACTGCTGGTGGAACCGGCAACGGCCTGTCAGGCCTACAAGACCTGTTAAAACACAGGCGATCTGGTTTCAAAAAACCCGCCTTCCGGCGGGTTTTTTCTTGTCTCAAAAGCATGTCGCGATTGATCGGATTTGCCTCTCACTGCCTGAAATCAAAGATTTCAACGTAAAAGAGAAACCGGTTTGAAACCAATTGAACGCGACACGCACGAAAGCACTCCCGGCGCATGTCTGAGAGCGCGCGGGCCGAGCTTTAGGTTTCGTAGTGATCGGCCACCAGCTGATTGAGCAGCCGGACGCCATATCCCGAGGCCCAGCTCTGGCAAATGTCGTCTTTCGGTGCCCCGAAAGCCGTGCCTGCAATATCCAGATGCGCCCAGGGCACATCATTTGCAAACCGCTGCAGAAACTGCGCTGCCGTGATCGAGCCCGCCCAGCGGCCGCCCGTGTTCTTCACATCCGCATTGGGGGTATCGATGAGCTTGTCATAATCTTTGGACAGGGGCAGCCGCCAGAGCGGTTCTCCACTTGCCTTTGCCGATGCCAGAAGCTTGTCGGCCAGATCATCATTATTGGCAAACAGCCCCGCATTGAGATTGCCGAGGGCCACAAGAACGGCCCCGGTCAGGGTGGCCAAATCGATCATCACCGCAGGCTTGTACTTTTCCTGCGTATACCAGAGCGCATCAGCGAGCACGAGGCGGCCTTCCGCATCCGTGTTCAGGATCTCGATCGTGGTTCCGGACATGGCCGTCACGATATCACCTGGCCGCTGGGCATTGCCGTCGGGCATGTTTTCGACCAGACCGATCACACCGACCACATTGGCCTTGGCCTTTCGGGCAGCCAGCGCATGCATGACCCCGGTCACCGCAGCAGCCCCGCCCATGTCTCCCTTCATCTCCTCCATGCCGCCTGCTGGCTTGATGGAAATGCCACCTGTGTCAAACACCACGCCCTTGCCGACAAAGGCCACCGGCGCCTCGGATTTCTTGCCCCCGTTCCAGCGCATCACCGCAAGGCGAGGCGGACGGACAGAGCCCTGGGCAACCCCGAGCAGAGCCGCCATCTTGAGCTTCTTCATCTCCTTCTCACCAAGGATCTCGACCTCGACACCAAGCTCTTCAAGCGCTGCCGCCTTTTTCGCAAATTCGACCGGGCCGAGCACATTGGCCGGTTCGTTCACCAGATCCCTGGCCAGGAGCACACCATCTGCGATGGCCTCCGCCTCACCCCAGGCTTTTCTGGCGGCTTTGGGATCGGAGACCTTCAAGGTTAGCTTCAGGTCCTTGGCGCTATCATCGTCTTTTTTCTTCGACTTATAAGCGTCAAACGCATAGGCGCGCAGCTTCGCCCCCATGGCAAATTCGGCGACGGCCTCCGGGGTCAGTTCTGCTGACGCCGGAGGGTCCAGAAGAACCTCGGCGGCCTCTGCCTTGATCTTCTGCAGTTCAGCAAACACGGCCCCGCCAAACGCCCGCCAATCCGCGGCCTCAAGGTCAGCTCCCTTGCCAAGGCCGAAAACGATGATCCGGTCGGGGCCAACGCCCGCTGGAGCGACCAGATCAAGCACCGATTTTTTCCGGCCGGAAAACCCTGCAATCCCGGCGACCCGGTCCAAACCGCCCTCCAGGCCCGCAACCATCTCGCCTGCGCTTGACCCAAGGCTGAGAGCGTCATCCGCAAAAAGAACGGCAACCCCCTTTTTGGGTGCGTCTGCCTTGGAAAAGGCGATTTTGGCAAGTTTGGTCATGTGTCGGTTCCTGTCTGACTGTTCTGTCTTATTCTTGATCATCGGGATGCAAATGATCCATCCACACCCCCTTACGCCCGGATTCGCTCGCAAATCATGGGGTTTTAACAGCTTTTCGGCAAGACCCGGCAAAATTTAATGTATATTAACCATCCTTATTTAGGCGCCATTCACCACATTCCGTGTTACTCAAAGACCGGTTCGTCTATTTCACAATTGATGCAAAGGACCTGGTCCGGCCAGACATGAAGACGCTTGAACGCTATATAATCCGCCGGACCGTTTATGCATTCACACTCACGATTGCAGCCATGACCGGGGTGGTCTGGGCAACCCAGGCCCTGCGCCAGCTGGATCTGGTGACCTCAAAAGGCCAGACCATCGTCCAGTTCATCGGCATCACCATGCTTGCTCTGCCGTTTCTGATCATGATCGTGGCGCCGTTCGCTCTCATGCTTGCGCTGATCCTGGTGCTGAACGCCCTATCCGGCGACAGCGAACTCATCGTGATCGACGCCAGTGGCGGGTCCAGATTTCTCGTACTCAAACCTGTGCTTGTTTTCTCGGTTGCCGTAATGGCATTTATCGCCGCCATGTCCCTCTATGTGGCTCCGAGCGGCCTTGCCCAGCTCAGGACCGAAATCACCCGGGTGCGCGCAGATCTGGTGGCCAATATCGTCAAACCGGGCAAGTTCATCAGTGTCGAAAGTGGCCTGACCTTTCATATCCGGAACCGGTCGGGCAACGGCACACTGGATGGCCTGCTGCTGCATGACACACGCGACCCGCAAACCGCCTTCACCTATCAGGCCGATACAGGTCAGATCGTCGAAGCGGCTGACCGCACCTTGCTGGTGATGCATAACGGCACGATCCAGCGCCGCCCCAAACAGCAGGGCGACATTTCCATTGTTCGCTTCCAGTCCTATGCCTTTGACCTGTCCAATCTTATTCCGGAAGCCGGAGAACCCGTTTTCAAGGCCAGCGAGCGCACGACCAGCAATCTGCTCGCACCGGGCCGCAACGATGCCTACGCGCTGAAGAACCCGGACAAGCTCGCCCAGGAGCTTCATGAACGCTTCAGCCAGCCTCTTTATGCGATTGCCTTTGGTCTGATCGTGTTCGCCTTTCTCGGCAAGGCCCGCACCACCCGCCAAAGCCGGGGCACGGCTGTGGTTGGCGCTATTGCAAGCTGTGTGCTGCTGCGGACCAGCGGCTTTGGCGTCACCGCCATTTCGGGTGGCAGCGTTGCGTTGTTGTGGCTGCTCTATGCGGTGCCCATCGTCGGCTCGATCCTTGCGCTCGCATCGATCTTGCGCGAACAGAAGGCTCAGCCCCGCTGGCTCGCAGAGCTGCAGCTCAGCCTCCAGGACCGCCTCGACGCCATAGCGAACCGGTTGAACAACCGGCAGACAGGAGGAGCGTCGTGATTCTCGGCAGAACCCTTTCAGTCTACTTTTCCGGCCGGTTCCTGAAAGCGATTTTGGGTCTGTTCCTGTTCGCGGCAGTGCTGATTTTTCTTTTCGACGTTCTGGAACTGGTGCGGCGCGGCGGCGACCGGGAAGGCTTTTCCGTCCTGCGCGTCTCAATGATCTCCGCCTTGCGTGTGCCGCTTCTGTTGGAGCAGGTGATTCCCTTCACCGTCCTGTTCGGGTCCATTGCCGCCTTCGTGACGCTGAGCCGGGCCCTGGAACTGGTGGTCACCCGGGCGTCGGGCATTTCCGTCTGGCAGTTTTCAACACCTGCCATTTTGGTGGGGATTGTTCTCGGCATCCTGTCCGTCACCGTCTACAACCCTGCTGCAGTCTGGTTTCAAAAGAAATCTGACGAAGTGGCCTCTGGGCTCTTTGGGGCCGACCAGACCTTCCTGATGCAGAATTCAAACGAAGTCTGGGTCCGGCAGGACGGATTGGACGGAGAATCAGTTCTGCTTGCCAAGCAGCTTCTGGATGGCGGCACCAAACTGCTCGGGGTGACCGTTTTCACATTCGACAAGAAAGGCACCTTCAGGGAGCGTATCGAAGCAGCCCAGGCCAGGCTCGGTGACAAAATCTGGTATCTGGACGACGCGATAGTCTACACGACAGAGCAAGATCCACAGCCTTATGGACAGTATCAGATCAGCACTTTTTTGACCGCGACAGAGGTGCGCGAGAGCATCGGATCTCCTGAATCCATCTCGTTCTGGAATCTGCCGCGCTTCATCGAATTGGCCAGAAACGCCGGATTACCGGCGTATCGTTACAATTTACAATATCAAACACTGCTCGCGCGCCCGCTTCTTTTGGTCGCGATGATTCTGATCGCGGCTGCGGTTTCTCTGAAAGTTTCGAGATTTGGAGGACTTGGAAGCATGATTCTGGGTGGAATCCTGTCCGGGTTCGTGCTTTACGTTCTTACCGAGCTTGCCAAGGATTTCGGAGGCGCGGGTATCGTTCCTCCCTTGGTCGCGGCGTGGGCGCCTGGTATATTTGGAGTACTTATGGGTTTGACAATTCTCTTGCATCAGGAGGACGGATAGGACCGATGTCTTTGCCGGTTTTCCTGAACACAGAGAACGTGACCAGAAAGAGCTGCCTGCTGGCGGCGGTCAGCGCTGTTGCCATGGCTGCAAGTCTGTGGCTGGACGCGCTTCCGGGCGCACAGGCACAGGATCTGGCAAGCAACCTTGCCGGAAGTGTTTCTCCCAATGAAGAGCTGCTGCTGGAAGCCAGCGATCTGATCTATAATTTCGATGAGGATCTGATCGTCGCGACCGGTGATGTGCAGGTCTTTTACGACGGCAACACGGTCCAGGCCCACAAGATCGTGTTTGACCGCAAAAGCGGTCAGCTCACCGCCATGGGCAACGTGATTTTCGTCGATTCGAACGGCACCGTGGTCCGCACGTCCGAGCTGACCCTGTCGGAAGACTTTGCTGATGGGTTTGCCAAGGCCCTGCAAATCGACACCACCAAACGAACCCGGTTCCTGGCGGAGAAGGCCACGCGCCAGGGTGACAATGTCACAGCGATCGAAAACGGCGTGTACACGGTTTACACAAAACCGACCAACCCGCCGAACAAGCCCCCGCTTTGGCGGGTGCGCGCCCAGAAAATTATTCACAATCAGCAGGAAAAGGTCATCCGCTTCGAAAACGCGGCGTTTGAGATCTATGGCAAGCCGATTGCCTATCTCCCGTTCCTGTCCATGCCCGACCCGACGATCACGCGCAAATCGGGTTTCCTGATGCCAACCGGCACCATCAACGACAAATTGGGCTACGGGGTCACGGTTCCCTATTTCTGGGTGCTCAGCCCGAGCAACGACGTCACCACAACCCTGACGCCACTCACGAAACAGGGTCTGTTCGGGGAAGTGCAATACCGGCAGCGGTTCTCTTTCGGAGAATTTTCGGTTGCGGCGGGCGGGCTCATGCAGGCTCAACCCAGCCAATTCACTACGGACCGGGCGGATGACCGCCTGCGCGGTGCAGTCAATTCCAAGGGCAGGTTCAATATTTCGACGGATTGGACCTTCGGCTGGAACGTCACCTACAAGAGCGACCGGCAATTCTTCAAAGATTACTCGTTTGCAACCATCGGCGGCAGTGATACATCAACCGTCTATCTGGAAGGAGCAAACGAGCGCAATGCCCTGACCGTGCGAGCCTATGCGTTCCAGATCTCGCAGTCTGACTATGAAGACAGTGACTTCGACGCCAATGGCTTCTCTCCGGTTGGGAGTTCCCTGCAGGACAAACAGCCCCTTGTCCTTCCCGTGATTGACTATGACTACGTCTTTGCCGATCCCGTGCTGGCGGGTGAACTGTCTCTGACCGCGAATTTCACCTCGTTGACCCGGGATGAAACTGATGCGTTTTCGGTCGACGGCGGCACGACCGCGAAATTCCGGGGCGTGGACGGAACGTTCTCCCGTCTGACCATGCAAGGCGACTGGCGGCGGACCTATATCGATCCGCTGGGCCAGTCCTTCACACCCTTTGCCTATATGCGCAGCGATCTATTTTTCCTGGCCTCGCCCGATTCGGACGTCACAGCTCTGGCCGGGGAAAGCTTTGTTGGCCGGGCCATGCCGGCCGTCGGTCTGGAATACCGTTATCCCATCATGGCGAGCTTTACCGGCGGGTCCCAGATTTTCGAACCGATTGCCCAGGTCGTTGTCCGGCCGGATGAACAGCGGATCGGGGATTTGCCAAACGAAGACGCCCAGAGCATCGTATTCGATACGACAACTCTGTTCGACTATGACAAGTTTTCCGGGTTCGATCGGGCCGAAGGCGGCACGCGTTTGAATGTGGGCATGAACTACAAACTGCAGCTGGATGGCGGCTATTACGTCACAGGCCTCTTCGGGCGTTCCTATCAACTGGCTGGCGAGAACTCCTATGCGGTTCCCGATATTCTGGGAGCCACTGAGGATTCAGGCCTGGCGTCCTCCGTCTCCGATTACGTGGGCAGCCTCTATCTCGACACCCAATACGGGGTGAAAGTTGGTGCGCAGGCCCGGTTCGACAAGGACAATTTCTCCGTCAACCGCCTGCAGGCCCAGGCGAGCGCGATCTATGGTCCGGTTGTCTCGTCCCTTGCCTATGCCTTCCTTGGCGAGCAGCCGGATCTCGGCATTGATGACCCGCGCGAGGAAATTCTCGGGTCTGCAAGCCTGCGCCTGAAGGAAAACTGGCGGCTGTTCGGATCCATGCGTTACGATATGGAAAATGCCAACATCGTGCAGGATGGCCTAGGACTTGGCTATGACGACGAAGGCTTCTCGTTCTCCGTCTCCTATGCGGAGGACCGCAGCCGGAACGATGGCGATGATGTCGACCGGACGTTGTTCTTCCGCATCGGCTTGCGCACAATCGGAAGCACCCAGGTGTCAAAAGGTGTCCTGAACAACTAGATCACCGTATGGCGTGAAGATCTGCAAGGCATAGCAGGCGGCGATGGCCTGGACGGGAAATACGCAAGCTGCGCACGTTCTCTGCCCGGCAAGCAACAGGAGACCCTCCCTGAAGGGCGGTCATCACAAACGGCAAGGCCCGCGCCCCTTCACGGTTTTCTGTTTCCGGTCCTTCCGCAAAGACATTTTGCCGCCACGAAAACAGGCATCATACTGGGAATACTTTGAATTTGTGCCCGCGATATGCGAAAAAGCAGGCCACAACAACACTAGCGCAAGCCGCGTTTCATCAGGTTTGCCTTTTGCTGTCCGAAATCAAAGATTTCAACGCAGAAGGCAATATGGTTCGAATCCAGATAAACGTGACACGCTATAATTTCGGTTTGGCTTCTGGCCTTTACGGATGGTTTGACAATGCGAACCCGCTTTGTACCTGTATTTCTTCTGTTTCTTCTGGTGCTGGCGGCGCCGGTGGCAACTCCGGCTTCTGCGGCCATCAAGATCATCGTCAATGATGTTCCAATCACAGACTATGACATCAGCCAGCGCGCGCGCCTGATCACGCTGACCCAGCGCAAGTCGGCGTCTGCCGCAAAACGCCAAGCCAAGGAAGAGCTGATCGATGACCAGGCTAAACTGTCGGAAGCCAAGCGTTACAATATCGAAATCAGCACGTCGCAGGTCGACAACGCCTTCAACAACATTGCCCGCAATGTAAAAATGTCGCCGTCGCAGCTGTCAAAAGCCTTGCGAAGCGGCGGGGTGAAACCGGAAACCCTGAAGGCCCGCCTGAAAGCACAGCTTGCCTGGAACCGCCTGTTGCAGCGCAAGTTCAGCGGCAAGATTGAAGTGAACGAATCCGACATCATTGCTGCCCTTCAAAAGACTGATGAAGCTGAACGCCAGAAATCCATCGAATATGACCTGAAGCGCGTCATTGTCGTTGTGCCGAAAAAATCTTCCGGTGGCTTCAAATCAAAGCGCAAGCAGGAGAGCAACAAGATCCGTGCCTCCTTCCAGAGCTGCGACGACATTGGCACCGTGCTCGGGCAGTATAGCGAAGTGGTCGTGCAACCGATTGGCCGCCGCCTGGAAACCGAGCTGCCGGAAAACATGCGCAAGGAAATCAATGCACTGGCACCGGGGCGGTTGACCAAACCGACCACCACTCCGGTGGGGTATGAGATGATTGCTGTTTGCGGCAAACGCGAAATCGCCTCCGACATAGCTGTCCGGGCCGAGCTTGAGAATGAGATCCGCGCCAAGGAAGGTGAACAACAGTCCCGCAAATACTTGCTGGAAGTCCGCCGCCGCGCCACCATCATCTACCGCTGATCACCGATGAGCTTCGCTAAACTGCCGGTGGCTGTCAGCATGGGGGAACCGGCTGGGATCGGGCCAGAACTCGCCGTTCTGGCCTGGGCAAACCGAAAGCTTCTGGACCTGCCCCCATTTTATGTGCGCGGGGACAAGGCACTTCTGGAAGAACGGGCCAGAACAATCGGGGTCAAACTGTCCATTCTGAACAGCCGCCCGGAAGAGGCGACCGCGCAGTTTGCCAAGGCCCTGCCTCTGGTTCAAACGGGACCTGAGCTTCAGGACCGGCCGGGGATTGAACGGGATGAAACGGCTGCCTCAGTGGTCGGCTCCATCGAATCCTGTGTCGAGGACATCCGGGCGGGTCTAGCGGCCGCCCTTGTGACCAACCCGATCAACAAGGCCGCTCTCTACAAAACCGGGTTTTCCTTTCCCGGTCATACGGAATTTCTGGGCGCTCTGGCGGAAAAACACTGGCCCGGTGCACCGGCAAAGCCTGTCATGATGATTGCCGGTCCCGAACTGATGGTTGTTCCCGTCACCATCCATATTCCGCTTAAGGACGTGCCGGAGGCGCTTACGGTGGAGCTCATTGTCGAAACCGCCCGGATCACTGCTGCAGATCTTAAGATGCGGTTCGGTATTTCCCACCCGAGACTTGCGCTGTGCGGGCTGAACCCCCATGCGGGTGAAGACGGAGCCCTTGGCACGGAGGACCGGGATACGGTTGTTCCGGCCATCGAACGGCTCCAGGCCATGGGGATCGCAGCCTCTGGCCCCCATCCGGCCGATACCCTGTTTCATCCACCGGCACGCAGTACCTATGACTGTGCACTTGGCATGTATCACGATCAGGTTCTTGTTCCGGCAAAAACCATCGGCTTTGACGACAGTGTCAACGTGACGCTTGGCCTTCCCTTTGTCAGAACCTCTCCGGACCATGGCACGGCCTATGGTCTCGCAGGGACCGGGACGGCCCGGATCGACAGTTTCGCTGCATCCTTGCGCCTTGCCGCAGCGCTGGCGGCTCCAGACACATTTTAACGGCTTCCCCTCATGGCACAGATAGACGACCTGCCCCCCTTGCGCGATGTCATTGCAACGCATGGCCTCAACGCCAAGAAATCACTCGGGCAGAATTTTCTTCTGGATCTGAATCTCACCTCGCGGATCGCCCGCTCCGCTGGGACACTGGAGGACTGCACGGTCCTTGAAATCGGCCCGGGCCCTGGAGGGCTGACCCGCGCCCTGCTGGCGGCTGGCGCAAAAAAAGTGGTTGCCATTGAAAAGGACAGCCGCTGCCTGCCCGCTCTTGCGGAAATCTCCCGGCACTATCCGGGGCGGCTTGAGGTGATTGAAGGGGATGCCCTGGCCATTGATCCGGTGACCGTGACCGGCGGCGGTCCTGTGCGTATTGCCGCCAATCTTCCCTACAATGTGGGCACGCAGCTTCTCGTGAACTGGATCACCACAGCAGACTGGCCCCCCTTCTGGTCGTCGCTGACGCTCATGTTTCAGCGGGAAGTCGGCGATCGCATCGTAGCGCCCCCGGGAAGCAAGGCCTATGGCCGCCTCGGGGTTCTGGCAGGCTGGCGCTGCAAGAGCGGCATTCTGTTCGACATCAGCCCGAAAGCCTTCACACCGCCGCCAAAGGTCACCTCGGCGGTGGTGCACCTGACGCCAAATGAAGCGCCTCTGCCCTGTGATCTGACCGCACTGGAAAAAGTCACGGCTGCAGCCTTTGGGCAGCGGCGCAAAATGTTGCGGGCGAGCCTGAAAGCCCTCTCCCCGGACGCGGAGGACCTCATCACCGCAGCTGGACTGAAACCAACCGCCCGGGCAGAAGAAATCGACATCGCCGGATTTGTATCCCTGGCCAACACCTTTCAAGCAGCCCCAAAACCGTAAGCGGCGTCTCCGCACCACAGCCCTTGGGCACAAACTCTTTTCCCCTTCAGGCGATGGTCTGTCATAAGGGTTCCGGTCAATCTCAAGACCTTGTTTTGAGATCAGGCTGTGTCGCCAAGCTCCGCCTCGAGATCCTTGACCATGCCCTGGATCAGCGGCCCGATCTTGGGGGAACGGAACTGTTTCAAGCGTTCCGCCCGCAATATGGCGCGGACATTTTCATAGGCCCGGTCCAGATCGTCATTCACCACCACATAGTCATATGCTGACCAATGGCGCATCTCACCGACAGCCGTTTTCATGCGTTTGGTTATGATCTCGTCCGCGTCTTCTGCTCGGCCGAGCAGGCGGGATTTCATCTCTGCAATGGAGGGCGGCAGGATGAACACTGACACCACATCGGAGCGCATCTTGTCATAGAGCTGGAACGTGCCCTGGATGTCGATATCAAACAGGATATCCCGCCCGCTCTCGATCGCGGCCTCAACCGGCCCTCTCGGCGTCGCATAATAGTTGCCGTGCACTTCGGCCCACTCCAGCAACTCGTCCTGCGCGCGCATCTGTTCAAACCGGGCCGTGTCCAGAAAGTGATAATGCACCCCATCCACTTCGTTTGACCGCCGCGGCCGGGTTGTGACCGAAATGGACAGTTCGAGATTGTTCTCTTTCTCCAGGAGCATACGGGCGATTGTGGATTTCCCGGCACCGGACGGAGACGACAGCACCAGCATCAGTCCCCGGCGCTGCTCTTCGGCCTGATCGGCGCTCACTGTTGTGCCGGCGGGGACATCGGTCATGGGAATCACTCCAAATTCTGTATCTGTTCGCGCATTTGATCAATGACAGCCTTCAAGTCCAGCCCGATTGCGGTCAGGGCCACATCATTGGACTTTGAGCACAGGGTGTTGGCCTCGCGGTTGAACTCCTGGGCCAGAAAATCGAGCCTGCGGCCAATGGCGCCGCCACTGTCCATGAGATCGCGCACCGCCGCCACATGGGCCTGCAGCCGGTCGAGTTCTTCCCTGATATCGGCCTTGGTGGCCAGAAACACCACTTCCTGATGCAGCCTTTGCGGGTCAAGTTGACCGTCAGACGCCTCCATGAGCTCCTGAACCTGTTTTTTCAAACGGTCCTTGATGGCTTCAGGTTTGCGCGCCGGGAGGATTTCTGCCGCCCGCGTCAGATCGGCGATCCGGTCAATCTGCCCCTGGACCACCTGATGAATGGCTGTCCCTTCCGTGTGGCGCATGTCCACCAGATCGATCAGGGCTGCGTCCAGGGTGGTCAGAAGCGCCGAGTGCAAAGCAGCCTGAGCTGCCTCGTCATCTTCCGGCTCCTTAAGCTCAAAAACCCCTTTTTGAGCAAGAATACCATCCAGTGACGGTGGTGCGAGATCCGGAACACGGGATTTCAGAAGGCTAATGGTGGACAGCACGGCCTCAAGCGCAGCCTCATTAACCTGAAGCTGCTGCTCCGACTGATCCCGCTGCATGGCGAGCCCGATGCTCACGTTGCCTCGCCGCAGCACCTTGGCGCAGCGCTCACGGATCTGCGGCTCTAGCACTTCCAGCCCGGCTGGGATCCGGATGCGCAGGTCCAGTGACTTTCCGTTGACGGATCTCAGTTCCCAAGTCCAGCGCACGGGGGCGCAATCCCCTTGCATGCGTGCGAATCCGGTCATGCTGGCAAGTGCCATGTGCCCCTCCAATGATCCTGGCCATGTGGCCATCCATCCGGCCGGATCCTCCCGTGTCCGGTGCGGATCCGCCCTTGCCCCTGCAGATTTTCAGCCAGTCTGGCCCTGAAATGTCCGGGCGCTGCCGCACGTCAGACACGCATCAGGTCAGTTCGACGTGTTCTGCTGCTGTTGCTCCGCCCGGCGCTTGCGTTCGATCTCGCGCCATTTGCGGACATTTGCCTTATGCTGCTCATAGGTCTCGGCAAAGATATGCCCGCCGGTTCCATCAGCCACAAAATAAAGATCCTTGGTGCGCGACGGATTGGCAACAGCTTCCATAGCCGCCCGGCCCGGATTGCCGATTGGCCCCGGCGGCAGGCCATCAATCTGATAGGTATTATATTTGTTTTCTGCCTTCAGCTCCGATTGTTTGATCGCTGAGCGGTCTTTCAGCCAGGCTTCGCCGCCGTAAAGACCGTAGAGGATCGTTGGATCGGACTGGAGCCGCATATTGCGGTTCAAACGGTTGACAAAGACACCTGCCACCCGCGGACGCTCATCCGCCAAGGCGGTTTCCTTTTCCACGATGGACGCCAGAATGACCAGTTCCTCAGGAGTGGAGACCGGCAAATCGGCCGTCCTGCGGGCCCAGACCTCCGCAAGCAGCTTTTCCTGAGCGGCCTTCATCTGGTTGATCACCTCCTGACGGCTCGTGCCTCGCGCGAACGTATAGGTTTCCGGCAGCAGGTCGCCTTCGGCCGGAATGTCGGTGATCTCGCCCACCAGCACTGGCTGCTGGCGGACGCGTTCCACGATCTGGGCCGTGGTCCAGCCCTCCGGAACAGTGACGGAGTGGGTGACCGCGTTTCCTTCCACCAGATCGGTCATGACCTGTTGCATCGAAACACCGGGGGCAAATGCATATTCCCCAGCCTTCAGCTTGTTCGCATTCTTGAAGAAGCGGATACCGAGATTGAAGATCCACTCATCAACCACATTGTCGTTGATGATGCCCTTGCTGGACAGGCTGTCCGTAATGCCCGACAGGCTTGCGCCTGACGAAATCACGACCATTTCCTGTTGGGCCAGCGGTCCGGGCCCTTCGAATTTATGCTTGCCGAAATAGAGCGCACCGCCAACAGCAGCCATCCCGAACACCGCCAGCGTGATGATCATATTGCTGAGGATAACCAGGGGATTGCGCACATGGCGCGAGCGCTGGGGAGGAGCCGGGGCCGGTTCCGGCTGCAGGGCTTCACGCGGGCTTTTCGGCTTTATGCGCATGTCGGGTCACACCTCCAAGATCGAGCCCAAAATCCGTGACCCGGACACAATCGAACCAGTTGTCACAAACAAATTCCTGAACCGCTGCCAAAGACCGGCAACGGTCCGGGAGAATTTGAAGGGGTTATGCGGCAACTTTGCGGAAGACGAGCGAAGCATTTGTGCCGCCAAATCCGAAAGAGTTCGAAAGCGCCACGTTGATGTCCATCTTCTTCGCCTTGTGCGGGACCAGATCAATCTCGGTCGCCACAGACGGATTGTCCAGATTGATCGTGGGCGGCGCCACGCTGTCGCGGATGGCAAGCACGGAGAAGATCGCTTCCACAGCCCCGGCTGCGCCCAGGAGATGTCCAACCGAGGACTTCGTGGAAGACATGGTCAGTTTTCCGGCATGCTCGCCTGCAAGTCGGGACACAGCGCCCAGCTCGATCTCATCCCCAAGCGGAGTTGAAGTGCCGTGGGCGTTGACATAATCAACCTCCGCCGGCGACACTCCGGCGCGCTTCAACGCAGCTTCCATGCACCGGTAGGCGCCGTCCCCGTCAGGTGTTGGTGCAGTGATGTGATAGGCATCGCCGGACAGGCCATAGCCAATCACTTCCGCATAAATCGTCGCGCCACGGCGAACCGCATGCTCATATTCTTCCAGAACGACGACACCGGCGCCCTCACCCATGACAAACCCGTCCCGGGCCACATCATAGGGGCGTGAGCCCTGTTCCGGTGCCTCGTTGAAGCCGGTGGACAGCGCCCGGCAGGCTGCGAACCCAGCCAGTGCAAGACGGCAGACCGGCGATTCCGCGCCGCCCGCCACCATCACATCCGCGTCGCCGAAGGCGATCAGACGCGAGGCGTCGCCAATGGCATGAGCCCCGGTGGAACAGGCCGTTACCACCGCATGGTTCGGTCCTTTGAGACCGTGCCGGATGGAGACATAGCCGCCGGCAAGATTGATCAGGCGTCCGGGAATAAAGAACGGGCTGATCCGCCGTGGCCCCTTTTCCGCAAGCTGATAAGCGCCCTGCTCAATTCCCTGAAGCCCGCCGATGCCGGACCCGATCAGAACACCGGAGCGCACCTGCTGCTCGTACGTTTCCGCCTTGAAGCCGGAATCGGCCATCGCCTGATCCGCAGCCGCCATGGCATAGACAATGAAGTCGTCGACCTTGCGCTGTTCCTTTACGTCCATCCAGTCGTCGGGATTGAACGCGCCATCCTCGCCCGGGCCGCGCGGGATCTGGCAAGCAATCTGGCAGGCCAGATCATCCACCTTGAACGTCGTGACCTTGTTGGCCCCGCTTCTGCCCTCAAGGATCTTTTTCCAAGTGGAGTCGACATTGCCGCCCAGCGGCGACACCATGCCCAACCCAGTAACGACAACTCGCCTCATACACCTGCACTTACGTTTGATGGGCCAGGCGGGGCATTCCCCGCCGGCCCGATCGTCAATCAGAATTCAAGAAAGGGAGCTTCCCTTACTTGTTGGCTTCCAGGAACTTGACAGCGTCGCCAACGGTCAGGATGGTCTCCGCTGCTGTATCCGGGATTTCCACACCGAATTCTTCTTCAAATGCCATAACAAGCTCAACAGTGTCGAGACTGTCTGCGCCCAGATCGTCGATGAAGCTTGCACCTTCCACAACCTTCTCAGCGTCAACACCCAGGTGCTCAACAACGATCTTCTTTACCCGATCCGCGATATCGCTCATCTTTCACTTCCTTATTCTTCGTCTATTCATCAGCCGCAACACCGCACCAATCCGGTTTCCTTGGGAAAAAACGGTGGCGAGAACGCGCGAACTCCAAGTGTCTCAGCGAAATCGGACCCGGGGACCGGGTGCGACAACGCAATTCGGAACAATCGGCGGGTTGGTAACACACTTTGTTCACCTTTACCAGCCAGTCCAGACCGCTTGAAAACGGCCCGGATTCTTTTTGCCTGCTCGGCGAAACTCTCTTTTAAATCATAGCCATACCGCCATTGACATGAAGGGTCTGCCCCGTGACATAGGCCCCTTCGTCGCTGGCAAGGTAAAGCGCGGCGGAGGCGATCTCCTCCGAAGTGCCAAGACGGCCCGCCGGCACGCTCGCCAAAATCGATTCCTTTTGTTTGTCGTTCAAAGCCCCGGTCATGGCGGTTTCAATAAAGCCCGGCGCGATCGTGTTGACCGTGATGTGCCGGCTCGCCACTTCGCGGGCCAGAGACTTGTACATCCCGATCATGCCCGCTTTGGCAGCGGCATAATTGACCTGCCCCGGATTGCCAGTCACACCAACAACGGAAGTGATGCCAATGATGCGGCCGGACCGGCGCTTCATCATGCCCTTGATGGCAGCCCGGCACAGGCGGAACCCTGAGGTGAGGTTCACTTCCAGCACCTGATCCCACTCGTCATCCTTCATGCGCATAAAGATATTGTCTCGGGTGATCCCGGCATTGTTGACCAGAATGTCGACCGAGCCCATTTTTTCCTCCGCTGCCGGCAACAGCGCATCCACAGCCTCGCGATCTGACAGGTTTGCAGGCGTGACAAAGGCACGCTCTCCCAGATCGCCGGCCAGAGCCTCCAGCTTTTCGGCACGGGTGCCGGACAAGGACACGGCAGCGCCCTGGGCGTGCAACACACGGGCGATGGCTTCACCGATCCCGCCGGTGGCGCCGGTCACGAGAGCGTTTTTGCCTTCCAAGTTGAACATTGAGGGTCCTTCCCTGATTGATTTGCCCTGTGGCCTGATTGAATTGCCCTGCGGGATGTCTTTAAAGTGATTGGCAAGCCGGGGCGCCTCAGGCGCCGAGCTTTTCCATAAGCGCATCAATATCGTCCGGCGTGTTAACCGCAAGACCGCTCGCCTCTTTGTGGATCCGGCGCACCATGCCGGTCAGCACCTTGCCGGTGCCGACTTCCACAAGCGTGTCCACACCATTTTGCGCCAGCCAGAGAACGCTTTCGCGCCAGCGCACCGTGCCTGTGACCTGCTCCACAAGACGGGAGCGGATTTCGGAGGGATTGGAGACCGGCGCTGCAAGAACATTGGCAACCAGCGGCACGGCCGGTGCCTTGATATCCGCATTGGCCAGAGCCTCGGACATGGCCTCAGCGGCAGGCGCCATCAAAGAACAGTGGAACGGTGCGCTGACGGGAAGCATCACCGCCCGGCGCGCGCCCTTGGCCTTGGCAATCTCCACGGCCCGCTCAACGGCGGCCAGGTGCCCGGACACAACCACCTGCCCGGAAGCATTGTCATTGGCGGCCTGACAGACTTCGCCTTGCGCGGCTTCCTGTGCGACGTCGGCAGCAACATCAAAATCCAGGCCAAGCAGAGCGGCCATGGCCCCAAGCCCCACCGGAACGGCGTTTTGCATGGCCTCCCCGCGTACGCGCAAAAGACGCGCCGTGGTGGCAATGTCCAAGCTGCCCGCGGCTGCCAGTGCGGAATATTCACCCAGGGAATGACCGGCGACATAAAACACATGCGCTTTCAGATCCAGCCCCTTGGCTTCCAGCACCCGCATGGTCGCGAGGCTCACCGCCATCAGGGCCGGCTGGGCATTTGCCGTAAGCGTCAGCGCGTCTTCCGGACCCGTCCACATGACCTCGGAAAGCTTTTGCCCGAGCGCCTCATCCACTTCGTCAAAAACAGCCCGCGCCTCCGGATAGGTCTCGGCAAGAAGCTTGCCCATTCCGACACTCTGGCTGCCCTGGCCTGGGAATGTGAACGCTGTGGTCATCGGGAAGACGCCTCCGAAAAACATGGCCGTCCGGCGTACCCTTTTCCTGGGTGCAGACCGGCGGCTTGGAAAACATACGGCCTGCCACCCGCTTGCGGGCGCGTGCCGAACTTGGCGCGAGGCTATGATACGCTCTTGCCTGCACTGTCAAGGCCCACGGGACAATCAAACCCTTAAATCATGCTCTTTTTGTACAAAATCCCGCATTCTGCACATTTGCCCCAAAAACAATGTCTGGCCTGAAACAATGTCTGGCCTGAATCGTCTCAAATCCGGGCCATCTCCTGATGGCGCCAAACCAGGCAAATTATGACGGCAAACCAGGCAAACGCCTCCCCTAATCTTTGACACATGACCAATGAAAGATATCATTTTTAGTTATTTTTTACAGTGTCATTAAGTTTTGTCTCAATGCACATTTCAATTCAAAATATACGCATAGCTGCTGCGTTCGCGTTTCCCGAGACTGGACATGCGGAAAGAATTTTTGAGACTTTTGAGCGAGTGTTCCGGCTCTCAAGGTGGTGCTTTGGGCCAAAGACCAACCTCACCCGATTGGACCCTTTTTGACCGTGACATGAGAGCGTTCTGCAAGGAGCGTGTCACTGTGCAATGTGGAGCATCGTCCAAGGCACCCGCCACGGCGGAACGCTCTCAAGCCGCGGCCTTCGGTGGCTTTTGCACGCCCGCCGCACGTTGTCACGCCGCTTGCCGTCAAACCTGAAGATCCGATCCAATACGGTCTTATACATAGCGTAATTCCGGCGGGTATTCGGGTCTTTCCCGTGCCAGTAACCGCCAGCGGGCCGCTTTTGCTCGTCGCTGCGGCAGGGTTGCAGGAGGCCGCCGATGGAAGATTTACGAACCGAATTCGGACGCCGCTCTCTTGAAATTGGTCACATGGCGAGGCATGCAGGCCTTTCACTTCACCAGACCTCGCGCTTGCGCGCATAGCGGTTTTGCCTTGCCATTTTTGTGCACTGAAGACACCACGCACGTTTTGCGCTTGCATTTCGCAGAAAACAGAGTACATAGCGCGCTTCATCCGGGATTTGGCCGGGGGCTGAACGGAAGGGCATTTGCCAGGATCACAACAAAGATCCGACTTCCCGTGTTCCCGCTCTCCGTAAGATTTCTCGTGCCTTTCCGGGGTTACGAGGAGGCTTTGCGCCGATCCCGCGCTGTCAACTCGAAGAAAGGCGATTTTCATGCCTCTTTATGAGCACGTCTTCCTGGCACGCCAGGACGTTTCGGCCCAGCAGGTCGAACAACTCGTCGAGCAGTACAAGGGCCTCATCGAAGGCGCTGGCGGTACTGTCGGCAAAGTCGAAAACTGGGGTCTGCGGTCCCTTGCCTACCGCATCAAGAAGAACCGCAAGGCTCACTACACACTGATGAACATCACCGCACCGCACGCTGCTGTGGCCGAGATGGAGCGTCAGATGGGCCTGAGCGAAGATGTCCTGCGCTTCATGACCTTCCGCGTCGATGAACTGGACGAAGAACCGTCCGCAATGATGCAGAAGCGTGACCGCGATGACCGCCGTGGCGGTGGCCGCGGTGATCGTGGTGACCGTGGCGAGCGCTCCGGCGGTGGCCGTCCCCCGCGCCGTGGTGAAGAGGAGTAAGAGACAATGGTTGATATTGCACAGCTTCCGAGCCGCCGTCCGTTCTTCCGCCGCCGGAAGACCTGCCCGTTCTCCGGCTCCAATGCGCCGAAGATCGACTACAAGGACATCCGTCTGCTGCAACGCTACATTTCCGAGCGCGGAAAGATCGTTCCGAGCCGCATCACCGCGGTGTCCGCGAAAAAGCAGCGTGAACTGGCCCGTGCCATCAAGCGCGCCCGCCTGCTCGGCCTGCTGCCTTTCGTGATCAGCTAACAGCTCCTGTGTGAGCATATCTCCCGGGCCAGCCCGGGAGAGCCGTATTGGGGCCGCGGTCAAACGGTCTCTAACCGCCCCAGGAACAGACGGGGCGGGACAGTCGGAGAAAACCCATGCAGATTATCCTTCTTGAGCGCATCGCAAAGCTCGGCCAGATGGGCGACACCGTGCGCGTGCGCGACGGCTATGCCCGTAACTTCCTGCTGCCGCAAGGCAAGGCCCTGCGCGCCAACAAAGCTAACCTGGAACGGTTCGAGCAGGAGCGCGCTCAGCTTGAAGCCCGCAATCTGGAGCGCAAGAACGAAGCAGAAGCTGTTGCGTCCAAACTCGACGGCGAAGCTCTGGTCATGATCCGCTCTGCAGGCGAAACCGGCCAGCTCTACGGCTCCGTTTCGACCCGTGACGTGGCTGAAGGCCTGACAGACGCCGGCTTCACCGTGGCCCGTAGCCAGGTGGAACTGCGCACCCCGATCAAAACCATCGGTCTGCACTCGGTTCTGATCAGCCTGCACCCGGAAGTCGAAGTGTCGATCACGGTCAATGTGGCCCGCTCCGAAGACGAAGCGAACCGCCAGGCTGCTGGTGAAGACCTGACCACGCCGGAACAGGACGTTTTCGAATTTGAAGAAGACGAAGACGCTGAAGGCGAAGACGCTGAAGGCGAAGACGCTGAAGGCGAAGACGGCGAAGCTTCTGAAGAGGCTGCTGACACCGAAGCGGAAGCAGCTGCGGAAGAAGAAGACGCCTGATCGGGCCAACCTTCCTCTTTTTGTGAGATGGAAACGGCACTGCACCGCAGTGCCGTTTTTATTTTGCCGGCGACATTTTCACGCTACGGCAAATCAAACCTCCACAACGGCATCATGACACAACTGACAACGTATTGAATTCACTATTGAATTCATTAATCTTTTGTTCATATTCGCAAAAAACTTATTATAATCAATCACTAACAGCTAGACTCTTGAGTCCTCTACACGCTTTGGAGTCAAGCGGGATTCGACTCTTTCCCCGCTGATTTGCCGAAGGCAGTGGGAAACAAAAAGAGCTGTTTTTGTACCTTGAGCCCCCCCGCCTCAACAGGTATTCCGGATGGATAAGCGTCATTGGGGGTCCAGATGAAGGGTACTTTGCAGAAAGTCGAAACAGAAGAAGAAATCCAGCGTCTCGCCCCGCACAACGCGGAAGCGGAACGCCAGCTTCTGGGCGCCTTTCTCGTCAATAATGAAACATTCTACCGGGTCTCGGATTTCCTGGAGCCGCACCACTTTTTCGTGCCGTCACACCAGGACCTTTACGAAAAGGTCAGCCACCTTATTCGCGCGGGCAAGACAGCCTCACCGATCACGCTGAAGACCTTCTATCCGGCCGATGCCAGAATCGCGGACCTGTCGGCAACACAATTCCTGCTCCGGCTTGCGGGCGATGCGGCCTCGATCATAAATGCGGAAGACTATGGCCGCACGATCTATGATCTGGCCATCCGCCGCAATCTGATCCGGATCGGCGAGGACATGGTCAATATCGCCTTTGACGCGCCGATCGACGTGCCCCCGTCCCAGCAGATTGACGATGCCGAGCGCCGGCTGTTCGAACTGGCCGAAACCGGGCGCAGTGAAGGTGGCTTCGTCTCCTTCGGTGACGCCTTGAGCGAAACCATCGAGATGGCCCATGCCGCCTGGAACCGCGAGGGAGCGCTTTCCGGTATATCAACCGGTCTGCGCGAGCTTGACCGGCTGATGGGCGGACTGCAGCATTCCGATCTGATCGTACTGGCGGGACGTCCGGCCATGGGCAAGACGTCCCTGGCCACCAACATCGCCTACAACATTGCCCAATCCTACAAGTCCGAAGAGCAGCCTGACGGGTCGATCAAGACCACCAATGGAGGCGTTGTCGGCTTCTTCTCCCTGGAAATGTCGGCCGAACAGCTGGCTACCCGTATCATCTCCGAGCAGGCGGAAATCTCATCTTCCAAGATCCGGCGCGGCGACATTACCGAAGCCGAGTTCGAAAAGCTGGCCGCCTGCGCACAAACCATGCAGACGGTTCCTTTGCATGTGGACCAGACCGGCGGCATTTCGATTGCCTCCCTGGTGGCCAAGGCGCGCCGTCTGAAACGCCAGCGCGGCCTCGATCTTCTGGTGGTCGACTATATCCAGCTCCTGTCCGGGTCCGCCAAGAATTCCGGCAACCGCGTGCAGGAGATTACGGAAATCACCACCGGCCTGAAGGCGCTGGCAAAAGAGTTGCACGTGCCGATCATCGCCCTTTCCCAGCTCTCACGTCAGGTGGAATCTCGCGACGACAAACGCCCGATGATGTCGGACCTGCGTGAATCCGGCTCCATCGAGCAGGACGCGGACGTGATCCTGTTCGTTTACCGTGAGGAATATTACCTCTCCAAGACCGAGCCCGAAATCGGCTCGCCGGAATATGCGGCCTGGGAGGCCAAGCATGAGGCAGCCAAGGGGAAGGCTGAAGTGATCATCGCCAAACAGCGTCACGGCCCGACCGGCACAGCCAACCTCCACTTCCAGGGCGAGTTCACCCGTTTCTCCGATCTGGCGGAAGACGAGCATCTGCCGGAACGCTACGAATAGGCCGCCGCCACCCTTTCACCTTCCTGTTTCTGCTGTTTCTTCAACGATCTGGATGGCCGAAGGCCGATGGCCATCCAGAAAACAGCCTGTGTCTGCGTTCTCCCGCACCGGCCATCTTCTTGCCGTCGCAGCGGCAAGCCAGTCTCGCATTGTTCAAATTGACAATCTTAAGTTCTTCTTAAATATCATGAATTAGTCTTGGAACCTGCCTTCGAGGCATTGATATTTCTCAGGACTAGTCAAACGTGATTTCGCCTGCGCAAAAATTATTGGAAGAAGCGCGGATTTTCCCGCGCAAACACTGTAAATGGCCAGGAATCCTGAAGCACGAGAACATCCATCAGCCATGCATTGTCGAAGACATCAGTGCTGGCGGGTGCCGCGTCGCGACAAAGTCCAAGGGCTTGGTCTCAAACGCCAGAGTTGTTCTTGAGGTCGAAAGCAAGAAATTGCGCTTTCACGGCGAGATCCGCTGGATCAGGACCGACGAAATCGGCATCGAGTTTTTGTATATGGATTGATCCTCCACGGATCTCCTTCGGCAGAAGCCCACCCCGCCCTTTTCCGGCAAATCGGATTGGCATCGCCCCCGGCCGATAGGATAAGCTGAGCCTCCGATTCCTCCCGATGCCCAGCCGAGCGGAGCTTTCCAGCACAGTGCCTTCCCAGTTGTCCTCCCCCTACCCGTCCAGCCTTTACGGTGGCCGCCTGACCATTGATCTGACAGCCATTGCACGAAACTGGAGTTTCCTGAAATCCAAACTGAGCAGGGCCACGGAGTGCGGCGCCGCCATCAAGGCCGACGCGTATGGCACTGGACAGGATAAAGCCGGCCAGGCCCTTTATGACGCCGGCTGCAGAACATTCTTCACCGCCGTGCCGACAGAGGCACTTGCGCTGCGCCAGACCCTCCCGGATGCGGTCATCTACGCCTTGAACGGGCTCCTGCCCGGAACGGCTGATGCCTATCTGGAGCACAATATCCGGCCGGTTCTGGGCTCACTGGCCGAACTGGAAGAGTGGACAGCATTGTGCAAGGCCTCCGGCCAGGCCTTCGGAGCGGCCGTTCATGTGGATACGGGCATCCACCGGCTGGGCCTGTCGGCAGAAGAATTCACGGCCTCGCTGTCAGATGCGGATCTGATGGGCCCTTTTGAACCCTCTCTGCTGATGAGCCACCTGGCCTGCGGTTCTGATCCGGCCCATCCCATGAACCGGCAGCAGCTGGAGCGGTTCAAGGATATCACTGGTCCGTTCGCCAGATTTCCGCGCTCGCTGGCCAATTCCGCCGGAGTGCTGATGGGCCCGGAGTATCATTTCGATCTGGTCCGCCCCGGGATCGCCCTTTATGGCGGCAAGGCACTGGACAACGGCCCCAATCCGATGACGCCGGTTGCCAAGGTGGAGGCTCGGATCATGATCGTGCGCGACGTTCCGGCGGGCGATACCATCGGCTACGGCGCTGCCCAGACCGCCCGCCGCCCGTTGAAAAACGCTGTTGTCGCCGCCGGGTATGCCGATGGCATGCTGCGGCGCGCCAGTTCTTCCGATGACCGGCCCGGTGGCTTTGCCATGATCGGTGGACACAAGGCCCCGATCCTCGGACGGATTTCCATGGATATGATCACGCTGGATGTGACCGATATTCCACAGCACCTCATCAAACGGGGCGCCTTTGTGGAAATGCTGGGTCCCCATGTTGCAGCTGCGGACCTGGCAGCTTATGCGGAAACCATCGACTATGAGTATCTGACAAGCCTCGGGCAGCGGTTCGAACGGATTTACGCGCCACTGACCTGAACGGAGCGGAGTGAATGGCCCGGCGGTCCACATCCTTTGTCTGCCAGTCCTGTGGCGCAGTCACGGCCAAATGGGTCGGGCGCTGCGAATCCTGCGGCGACTGGAATACCATTGTGGAAGAGCAGACGGGCGGCGGCATTGGTGGCGGCCCGGGCCGGGCATCCCGTAGCAAGGGCCGCGTCGTGCCCCTGGTCGGGCTGTCGGGTGAGACCAAGGAAGCCCCGCGCATCCAGAGCAAGGTGGTCGAGCTGGACCGGGTGACCGGCGGCGGCTTCGTGCGCGGCTCCGCCCTTCTGGTCGGCGGCGATCCGGGCATCGGCAAGTCGACCCTGCTTATTCAAGCGGCCTCACAGCTCGCCCATCTCGGCCACAAGACCATCTATATCTCCGGCGAAGAAGCCATCGGCCAGGTCCGCCTGCGGGCCGAACGGCTTGGACTTGCAGACGCCCCCGTGGCGCTGGCTGCCGAAACCAGTGTGGAAGACATTCTGGCCACGCTGGAAGCGGACACTCCGCCCGCCCTGCTGATCCTGGATTCCGTACAGACCCTTTGGACCGATCAGGTGGACTCGCCCCCCGGCACCGTGACCCAGGTCCGGGCCTCGGCCCAGGCCATGGTGCGCTACGCCAAGAAAAACGGCACCACGCTGGTTCTGGTCGGTCATGTCACCAAGGACGGCCAGATTGCAGGCCCCCGCGTGGTGGAGCATATGGTTGACGGCGTTCTCTATTTTGAAGGCGATGGTGCGCACCAGTACAGAATTTTGCGCTCGGTCAAAAACCGCTTTGGTGCGACCGACGAGATCGGCGTGTTTGAAATGACCGGCAAGGGCCTGGTGGAAGTGTCCAACCCGTCCGCTCTTTTTCTGGGCGACCGGTCCACCTCCGCTCCCGGCGCGGCCGTCTTTGCCGGGCTGGAAGGCTCCCGCCCGCTTCTGATCGAGATCCAGGCGCTGGTCGCCCAATCGTCTCTCGGAACGCCCCGCAGAGCGGTGATCGGCTGGGACAGCGCGCGACTCTCCATGATCCTGGCCGTGCTGGAGGCGCGCTGCGGGGTCCGCTTCTCCCAGCACGATGTTTATCTGAACGTGGCCGGCGGGCTCAAGATCACGGAACCGGGCGCCGACCTTGCCGTTGCAGCCGCCCTTGTCTCCTCGTTGAGCGGGCTTGCCCTTCCGGCCAATTGCGTCTATTTCGGCGAGGTCAGTCTTTCCGGCGCGATCCGGCCTGTGGCCCAGGCCCAGTCCCGGCTGAAGGAAGCAGAAAAACTGGGGTTCGATCAGGCCTTGTGCCCGGAAGGAAACCTCAAAGACAGTGCGGCAACGTCATTCAAGGCCACCGGGCTTCCGGAACTTGGGGACTTTGTGGCCAAACTCACGGCTGAAGCTGGTGCGGCCAGCTCCGGCTGACGCATGATGGCCCCAAATGCCCCCTATGGAACGGGCAAATGTTTTGAGCTCCTCGGTGAGCACCAGGAAAGGGATTTTTCAGGACCATGCCGATCACCATTCTGGACGGGCTGCTTTTGGCCATCATGTTCATTTCGGCTGTGCTTGCGATGATCCGCGGCTTTGTCCGCGAAGTGTTGTCTATCGTGTCCTGGGTGGCGGCAGCAGCAGCCGCATTTCTGCTCTATGAGCGCGTGCTTCCCTACGCAAAACAATATATCAACCACGACCTTGTCGCCATGGGCGCCTCTGCGGCCGCCGTCTTCCTGGTCACGCTTGTGATTGTCAGCTACATCACTATGCGCATTTCCGATTTCGTGCTGGACAGCCGCATCGGTGCGCTGGACCGGACCTTGGGATTCGTGTTCGGCGCCGTGCGCGGCCTGCTGCTGGTGGTCGTCGCGATGATGTTCTTCAACTGGTTCGTTCAGCCGGACAAGCAGCCGACCTGGGTTCTGGACGCCAAGTCGCGGCCGATCCTGTTGTCTATTGGCGAGCGGCTGGTGGCGATTTTGCCGGAAGATCCGGAAAAGGCGATCCTCGACCGGATCCGGGATGCCAATCTGAATGGCCGCGGCAGCGGCGCGGCGGCAGAAGAGCCGTCCTATAGCGAATCCGAGCAGCAGGGCCTGGAACAGTTGACGAGCGACACCAACTGATCCAGAAGCGGTCCCCGCCCCTTGCATGCTTCGTGTATCCCGCCTGCGCCTGACGCGCAGCCGATATCAAGGCCCGGCCTTCCAGACAGGCGGACCGATCAAAAGCCCCTGGCCGGCCCCAACCGGCGAAAAATAGGAGTGTTCGCCATGGCAGGCGGAACCGAAATGCGTGATCCACTCGATATGGACGCCGACACGCTGCGTGAAGAATGCGGCGTTTTCGGAATTCTGGGCCACGAGGACGCCAGCGCCCTCACAGCGCTTGGGCTTCATGCCCTTCAGCACCGGGGCCAGGAAGCGGCCGGCATCGTGACCTTTGACCGGGACCAGTTCCGGTCTGAACGGCATCAGGGGCTCGTCGGCGATCATTTCTCCGATGCGGACACGATTGGCCGGCTCAGCGGACGGCTCGCCATTGGCCATGTGCGCTATTCCACCACCGGCGAAACGATCCTGCGCAATGTGCAGCCGCTTTTTGCCGAACTGGATGGCGGCGGCATTGCGGTCTGCCACAACGGCAATTTCACAAACGCGCTGACCTTGCGCCGTCAGCTGATCCGGGATGGCGCCATCTGCCAGTCGACCTCCGATTCCGAAGTGGTTCTGCAGCTGATTGCCCGCTCACGTAAGGGCAAGATCGTCGACAGGTTCATCGAAGCTCTCACCCAGATGGAAGGCGCCTATTCTCTGGTGGCCCTCACAGCCAAGAAGCTGATCGGCGCCCGTGACCCGCTCGGGATCCGCCCGCTTGTCCTTGGCGACCTCAACGGTGCGCCGATCCTGGCTTCTGAGACCTGCGCGCTCGACATTATCGGGGCGAAATTTATCCGTGAGGTGGAAAACGGTGAAGTGATCGTATGTACCTCCACCGGGATTGAATCCTTCTTTCCCTTCGGCAAGCAGACCGCCCGCCCCTGCATCTTCGAATATATTTATTTCTCGCGGCCCGATTCCATCATTGGCGGGCGCAGTGTTTATGACGTGCGCCGGGAAATGGGCCGTCAGCTGGCCCGCGAGACCCAGGTTGATGCCGATGTCATCGTGCCCGTGCCTGACAGCGGTGTTCCGGCAGCCATCGGTTACAGCCAGGAAAGCGGCGTGCCGTTCGAACTGGGCATTATCCGCAACCATTATGTTGGCCGCACCTTCATCGAGCCGACCCAGCAGATCCGGGCGCTCGGAGTGAAGATGAAACACTCGGCGAACCGCTCCCAGATCGAAGGCAAGCGTGTTGTGCTCGTGGATGACAGCCTTGTGCGCGGCACCACCTCGGTGAAAATCGTGCAGATGATCCGCGATGCCGGCGCCCGGGAGGTTCACTTCCGCCTCGCCAGCCCGCCGATCCGCTATTCCGACTATTACGGCATCGACACGCCGGTGCGCGAAAAGCTGCTGGCGGCCAAATACGGTCTGGAAGAAATGCGCAAATATATCGGCGCCGACAGTCTGGCTTTCCTGTCCGTGAACGGCATTTACCGCTCCATGGGCTATGAGGGCCGCGACAATGACAATCCGCAATTCACCGACCATTGTTTCACCGGCGACTATCCAACCCCGCTGACGGACCTGTCGGAGGATCAGGAATTCGGCAACGCGCCGCGCCTGGTCGAAGTCGGATAAGGCGCGGATCGGGGCAGCAGCAGCATGGCACAGGATTTCGAAGGCCGGATTGCGCTGGTCACCGGTGCGTCCCGGGGGATCGGCTACCAGATCGCAAAGCAACTCGGCAGCCAGGGCGCTCACGTGATCGCGCTGGCCCGCACGGTGGGCGGGCTTGAAGATCTTGATGACGAAATCCAGGCCGCTGGCGGCCAGACCACGCTGGTTCCCGTCGATCTTGCCGATTTCGACGCCCTGGACCGGCTGGGCGCCGCCCTGTTTGAGCGCTGGAAGAAGCTCGACATTCTGGTGGCCAATGCGGGCATGCTCGGGGTCCTGTCCCCGCTCGGCCATATCAGCCCGCAGGACTTCGAAAAGGTCATGGCGGTGAATGTGACTGCCAACTGGCGGCTGATCCGCTCCCTGGACCCGCTGCTGCGCCAGTCAGAGGCTGCACGGGCGCTGTTTCTGACCTCTGCCCATGCCCGGACCCGGACCGCGTTCTGGGGCCTGCAATCGATCAGCAAATCCGCCATCGAGGCCATGGCCAAAACCTGGGCAAATGAAAGCCTGCAGACGGCCATGAAAATCAACGTGGCCGACCCCGGCCCGGTCCGCACGGGCCTGCGCGCCAAGGCCATGCCCGGCGAAGCCCCGGACAGCCTGCCCAACCCGGCAGACGCCGCCAGTGGCCTGCTGCCACTGCTCTCCCCACGCGTCTCACAAACGGGTGCGCTCTATGACCGGGTGAGCGCTTCCTGGTCCGAACTCTGAAACAAATCGCAGTCCCTTTTAATTTTCAAAAGATCAATAGTCTCAGCGATTTAGGTGTATTGACCTTGGCGCCGTGTCACTCGTTTGTCACTGATGACACAGGCTGTGACAGGGTTGGTGCGGACGGCGGGACTTGAATTAGCTAGTCTTTTATCAGGGTTTTGAGAAACTTCCAGACAGGACGTCCAGCTAGCAGAGTTGCAAGCGCTAAGATCACATAAAATCTTGGTGTGCCAGCTAGATCAGGGTTCGCTGGTCCGTTTATCAGTGCGTTACCTACAAGATAGACGATGAAGGCACAAATCGCCAAGATACCAAACGCTATGATAGATTTTAGAGCGAACATCTGGGAAGGTTCCCGACACTTTGAAAGACCAACCCTTGGTTAAGGGGGCTGGTCAATCATTTCAACCTTACGCTGCGAGAGGCCGATGAGACGACCTTCGGGCCTGCGAGCTTTCTGCTGACCGACCCGGACGGGAACCCGGTTCTGGTCGACCAGCACGTTTGAAGCTTTTGCGCCCCAGGCCGGTCCTGCCGCTGGAAGACCGCCTTATTCGGCTGCTTCCAGCGGGGCGAAGGAGGTTTCGGCAATCTCCTTGAGCTCGTCAAAGACACCCGGAGCACCAACAACCACCCGCGCGCCGTGATAAAGGGCGTGGGCAATGTCCTGCTCCATGACTTTGCCGCCCGCCTCGGTCGTGATCAGCATGCCTGCAAGGCAGTCCCAGGCATTCATGTGGGCTTCCACATAGCCGATCAGACGGCCGGAGGCCGCGTAGGCCAGCATCAAACCGCCAGACGCGTTGCGGAAGAACACACCGCCCTTGGAGACCACCGCCCCGACAACATTGACCGCGTCCGTGATCGAGGTGCGGCCATTGAACCCAACACCGACCGAGCCGACCGACAGGCTGTCACTGTCTGAGGCCTTGATCGGCTTGCCGTTCAAAAAGGCGCCCTGCCCGGCCGCAGCGGTGAAGGTTTCCCCGGCCACCGGATCATGAATGACCCCCGCAATCACCTGGCCCTGATGGACACAGGCAATGATCACGCACCATTGCGGTATCCCGGTCACAAAATTGGCGGTTCCATCAATCGGATCGGTCACCCAGGTGTAGCCGGACGTGCCTTCTTCCATACCATGCTCTTCGCCCAGAATTCCATCGTCCGGATAAGAAGCTGCAAGCTCCTGGCGGATCAGCGTTTCCACGTTCCTGTCGGCTTCCGACACAAGGTCCTGATGGCCCTTCTGGGTGATGGTCAGGGTGTCGAGTTTGCGGAAATAGTCCAGCGCAAGCGCCCCGGCCTTCAGGGCCAGGTTTTCGGCAAAGGCAAGCCGTTCGGAAATCATCAAATTGCTCCTTCAAATCCGCATGAACATGTTGGCACAGCTCCGGTACCGATACATCTGTCTCTGGCCCAAGTCTTCTGGCCCATGTCCTCTGGCCCCTGTCTCCGGCCACCGCCGCGCGACCGGACAGGATCGGGGCTACTGGATCTTTCGTTTTTTCCGGGGGGCGTAAGGATTGTCCCCCTTCCGATAGGCAAGTCGGATCGGGGTTCCCTGGATATCGAATGACTCGCGCATGGAATTGACCAGATAGCGCGTATAGCTTTCCGGCAATTGCTCCGGACGGGAACAGAAGACGATAAAATGCGGCGGCCGCGTCTTGGGCTGGGTCATGTAGCGCAGACGCACCCGGCGTCCGGCCACGGCCGGAGGCGGATGGTTGGCGGTGACCCGGTCCAGCCAGCGGTTCAGTTTGGCGGTCGACACGCGCGCATTCCAGGCCTCATAAGCCTTGAAGACGCTTTCTACCAGCCGGTCGATGCCCTGCCTCTGAATGCCGGACAAGGTGGCGATCTGAACACCCCGAATCTGGTTGAAATAGCGCTCATTGGCGTCGCGGATCTTTTTCCAGGCCGCTTCCCGGTCCTCGATCAGATCCCATTTGTTGATGGCAATCACCAGGGCCCGGCCCTCACGGGCAACCAGATCGATGATCTGCAGATCCTGCTTTTCAAACGACATGGTCGCGTCCAGCGTGACCACAACGACTTCGGCGAACTTGATCGCCCGAAGTGCATCAGCTACCGACAGCTTTTCCAGCTTTTCCTGAACCCGCGCCTTCTTGCGGATACCTGCCGTATCAAACAGCTTGATATGACGGTCCCGCCAGATCCAGTCGACGGAGATGGAATCGCGTGTGATACCCGCTTCCGGACCGGTCAGCATCCGGTCCTCGCCCAGCATCTCGTTGATGAGCGTGGACTTGCCCGCATTCGGGCGCCCGACAATGGCAACCCGCAAGGGCCGTTCCCGGGAGCCTGCAGGATCTTCCTCGTCCACGATCTCGCCATCCTCGTCGACATCGACATTGGTGATGGCTTCCTCGCGCCGAGCGTCTTCCTCTTCCGTCACCCGGTCCACATGGGGCTTGAGCGCGTCATAAAGATCGGCAAGCCCTTCGCCATGCTCGGCGGAAATGGCGATCGGATCGCCCAGGCCAAGAGCGTAGGCTTCGTAAAGCCCGCTTTCCCCTGCCCGGCCTTCCGCCTTGTTGGCAAGCAGGATCACCGGACGGGTGGTCTTGCGTGCCACTTCGGCAAAATGGGCATCGAGTGGTGTCACGCCAGCGCGGGCATCGATCAGAAAAAGAACCGCGTCCGCATTGTCGATAGCTTCTTCGGTCTGGCGGCGCATACGGCCTTCCAAAGAGGCTCTGTCGGCCTCTTCCAGCCCGGCCGTATCGACAATGGTAAACCTCAGATCGCCCAGACGGGCTTCGCCCGGGCGCCGGTCACGGGTGACGCCGGGTGTGTCATCCACAAGCGCCAGCCGCTTGCCGACCAGACGATTGAACAAAGTGGACTTGCCGACATTCGGCCGTCCGATAATGGCGACAGTTGCGCCCACAGCAATTTCTCCTGACAGACGGGCCCTTTTCACAAGGGATCCGCCCGGATCTCTAATTAAACGCGGCTACGCCGTCCTTGCCGGTCAGTACCACGACACGGCCGCCAGCGGCAATCGGTGTCACATAGACATCCTGATTGGTGCGCTGGGTGGTCATGATATTCCCGCTTGCCGCGTCTACAATGGCCAGCTGGCCATCGCTGGAAAAGGCCACCAAAGCCCCATTGGCCAGGATCGGTCCTGCCCAGTTGCGGCGCTTTTTCTTCTTTTCCGGCCGCGGCAGCGACGTCGCCCACAGGGTTTCGCCGTTTTTCAGGTCCAGGGCAACCATGCGATCGTCCAGATCCACCATAAACAGGCTGCTGCCGGAGACCACAGGCGTATGCACGCTGCCCAGATCCTGTTCCCAGCGCCGCTGGCCGGTGCGGACATCAACGGCAACCGTGCGCCCGGCGACGCCTGTGGCATAAACCGTGTTGCCACTGACGACTGGGCTCGCCGACACATCCGCCAGACCGGACAGGGCCAGGGTGCGGAAACCGCGGGAGACACTGTCGATCCAGTCCGCCTCACCGGATTTCATGTTGATGGCCATGATCTCACCGGAGGAGAACGGGACAATCACCCGGTTGCCGGAAATCGCCGGATTGGCGGCTGACAGCAAACCGGCGGTCTCATCCACCCCCGCATAGGTCCAGGTGAGCGAGCCGTCGGTCTGTGAGATGGCATAGACTTCGTTGGACTGGGACACGACAAACACCTGGCCGCCCCCGGCGACTGGCGCACCGCGCGGCGGTGTGTCCAGATCGGCGGTCCAAAGAACCTGACCGGAGCCCGCATTTAGCGCGACAAGCTGACGGTAGCCGGTTGCCGCATAAACCACATTGCCCGCAACGGTCACGCCGCCGCCAGGACCGATATCCCGCTCGCCTTCCGGACGCAGGTTCTGGGTCCAGACCCGTCCGCCCGCCGTTGAAAGGGCAACGACTTCGCCATTGGGCTTATAGATGAAGATCTTGCTGCCATCGCTGACCGGCCTGGAAGAAATTCGCAGGGCCGAAGAGGTCAACCCGCCTCCGGACGCACCAACACTTGCCCGCCAGGACGTGGTTCCGGAGACTGAAACCGCCAAATTGCCCGGATCATTGGTGAGGCCGCCGCCACCAGTCGTCCAGCTCTGCCCGCCGGTTGCGGAGCCGATCTTTGCGGTCTTGCCCAGAGCGCGGGCGGCCGGATCGGCGCCGTCAAAGACCGGCGCCCGTTCACCGGTCAGTGTTTTCTCCCGGGAGAAGGGATTGACGGATTCGCTGAATTCACTGACCGATCCGCAGCCGGTGAGCGCCAGGGAAACCGCAAAAAGACCAAGCAGTGCACCTCTGCGCGTGGAACCTGACCCAAAAATCACTGATTGCTTCCTTCACCATCCGCCGCTGCGCCGCCATTGGCTGCGCGGATTACATCGTTCAAAATCGAAATCCGCCGGCTCACTTCCACCGGGGTTTCCTGATCCTCTTCCAGAGCCGTAATCCAGCTTTGCGCGGTTTTGATATCGCCATTCTTCCAGGCACTCAGAGCCAGAAGCTCCCGTGCGGCCGCCCGGAACGGAGACGTGTCGCCGGTCAGTCTTTCCACCCGGTCGGCAACGCCCGGATAGTCTTGCGTGTCCACGGCCAGATAACCTGCGCGCAGGGCCGCCATGTCACGCAGCGCCTGCATCAGGCTGCCGTCGTTGGACAAGGCGTCAAATGCGGCAAGGGCCTGGGTTGCTTCGCCCGAACTGGCCAGATCAGTCGCAGCACGGAACCGCGCCAGGGCCGGATAGCCGCCGACCGAGCTTTCCAGCTCTTTGTAAATGGCTGCCGCATCCTGATAGTTCTTGGCTTCGGAAAGCTCCACTGCATCGAAGAACCTGTCACCGGAGGCTTCCGACTGGGTCTCCTGCCAATAGAGAAAGCCCCGGTAGCCGGCTGTCCCCACCACGATCAAAACCGCAAAGCCGATAATCCAAAGACCGAACCGGTTCCAAAGCCGACGGTATTTCTCCTGGCGGATATCCTCATCGACTTCACGAAAAATGTCAGACATGCGTGTCTTGTTCCTGCAGTTACCTTGCCGGCGCGCCGTAAAACCGGGCCACCATCCCTTTATGAGTGGCGCACATTATCCATTTGATCCGCCTCGGGCAATTCCCTGACCGGGCTTTAATCCGCCCTTCGTGGCGCAAGTGGGGCAATCGGCCAGATTTTGAGGCATGCGGCGGCGCTTTTTCGAAGGTTTCCGCCGCTTGCCTCCCCTTTTGTCAAACGACCGGCACGCCAATCAGAAGCGGGTGCAGCTTCCAGGCAAACAGGCCATAGAACGCGAGGCCGGTGAGAATCACCACGATGTCGGAGAATTTTCCCGGTTCACCGGCCGCAAAGGGAAGCTGGCCTGCCCCCGGCCCGCGGCGTTTGATGGAAATGCGGGCAAGAACCGCCCAGGCCAGGAATCCACCAAAAAGCAGCACCGAGGCAAGATCGCCATTGGCCAGAAGATGGGACAGCGCCCAGAGCTTGATTGCAACCAGCATTGGGTGCTTAAGGGCTCTCTTGATCCGGCAGGGCACATAAGCGGCCACCAAAAAAATGAACACGGGCACCATCAGCAGCATGGTGACATGCCGCAACCAGACCGGCGGATCATAGAGCAGGACCGGACCTTCAAACCGGGCCAGGCCATACCCGTAAATTGTGAGGCCCAAACCTATGGCCGAGGCAACGGAAAACAGCCCCTTGTAGCCGTTTTCACCCAGCTTTGCGGCAAGACTTGCGCGCAGCCTTGGAAAAGCCGGCACCAGGTGAATTCCCAAAAACAAAACCAATCCGGCAATCAGCACAGCCATGCTGCTCTCCCTCATGCATCCGGGCTCCGGTTCCGGCGCGCCCGGCCTCTCGTCTTACGGTCCACAGCTTGCAAACCGCATCAAAATGCGTCCCGGCAGCTCCCCCCACACTGGACCTCCACGGCCTTCAAGGACCTTGAACCGGGAAGGGTCAGAGCTGCCCTGTACTATCTATGCTCTTGGATGGGATATGTGACAACTGTTCAGGGGATGGCCAAGCAGCTTCAAGTCCGCTTCGGCAGGTTTATGGCGAAGTAACGCAGCGTTTCCGAATGAGCGTCTGCCTCAAACGGCGCGCGTTTTTTGCCGCAGGTGGTTCAGTTCGCCTTGGCGAGACACTCCCGGCATGTGCCCCGCAATTCGATCGTGGAGCGGGACAGGCGGAACCCTTCCGCCTCGGTCCAGTCCTTCAAGGCCAGAACGGCCGCATCCGGCGAAAACTCGCGCACACTGCCGCACTGATCGCAAATCGCAAAAGCGGCGGTTCCATGGGCCGCGCAGCCCTTGTGATCGCAGGCGACAAAGGCGTTGAGGCTCTCCAGCCGGTGCACCATGCCGTATTCAACCAGCTTTTCGAGGGCCCGGTAGACCTGAAGCGGCGCCCGGAAGCCGTCTTCGCGCAAAAGGTCCAAAATGGCATAGGCCGTCAATGGCCCCTCGGCCCGCGAAAGAGAGCCGAACACCAGAGCCTGATTCTTGGTCAATTCGGGATGCATATGCGCGCTCAAAGATGCTCTCCTGCTGTCTTGGCCCCAAGGATCTTTTGGAAAGGCCAGGACATGATCAACGCCCGGACCCTGATCTCATCCTTCTCACAAGTATGCCCCCCGGGACAAGACTGATCATGAACAGAGCCAGGGCCACCACAACAATGGAGGGACCGGAGGGGGTATCATAGGCCAGCGAGGCATAGAGCCCGCCGATCACTGAAGCGCCGCCAAGCACCGCCGCCAGACCGGCCATCTGCTCCGGCGACGAGGACAGGCGCCGTGCGGCGGCCGCCGGTATGATCAAAAGGGCCGTGATCAGCAGCGCCCCGACAATTTTCAACGAGATGGCGATAACCACTGCCGTCAGCAGCATGAAGACAAGCTCGACGGCGTCCGGATCCAGGCCTTCACCGGCCGCCAGATCCGCGTTGACGGTGGCGGCAAATAGCCGCTGCCAGATACCGACCAGAACCACCAGCACCAAAGCCCCGCCCCCATAGATCATGGCAATGTCCTGCCGGGTAACCGATAGAATGTCACCAAACAGCAGCCCCAGGAGGTCCACGCGCACCCAGGTCATGAACGCAAGGCAGACCAGACCGAGTGCCAGGGCAGAATGGGACAAGAGACCGAGCAGGGCATCGGAGGACAGCGTGTCGCTACGGCGCAAAGTGACCAGCAGAAGCGCCAGCACGACGGAGGTCGCCCCAACTGCCAGGGTCGTGTTCAGGTCAAATAGCAGGGACAGGGCCACACCGAGCAAGGCGGCATGGGACAGCGTATCGCCGAAATAGGCCATGCGCCGCCAGACGACAAAGCAGCCGAGTGGCCCCGCCACAACGGCAACCCCAACTCCGGCAATGAGCGCCCGGGTAAAAAAGTCATCCAGCATGGCTGGCCGCCCCTTGCCCGGTTGCGGGCCCTTCGTCCTGAAGATGGTCTCCGCCCGGGCAGTCTGGGCACAGGCTGCCATCGGTATGGCGCACCGTGCCGTCCGGCAAATGCACATGGTCGTGGTGATGCTTGTAGACCGCCAGCCCTGCCCCGGCCCGGGCTCCGAAAAGCGCCTGATAGCTTTCGTCCTGGCTGACATCCGACGGCGTGCCCCGGCAGCAGACGTGGCCATTCAGGCAGATCACCTGATCTGCAGCGGCCATGACCACATGCAGGTCGTGGGAAATCATCAGGATGCCGCAGCGGAGGCGATCGCGGATTTCGGAAATCAGATCGTAAATCGCAATCTCGCCAGCATAATCCACCCCCTGCACTGGCTCGTCCAGTACCAGAAGGTCCGGCTGGCGGGCAATGGCCCGGGCCAGCATAACGCGCTGCAATTCACCGCCCGAAAGCGTGCGGACTTGCGCGTCGACAAGATGGCCTGCCCCGGTTTGGTCCAGCGCGCAGTGGCAGGCTTCGCTGGAAAGCCGGTTGGTCAGCCGCATGAACCGGCGCACCGTCAGCGGCAAGGTCCAGTCAATGGCCAGTTTCTGTGGCACATAGCCGACTTTCAGACCGCTCTTGCGGCGGCTGCGGCCTTCGGTCGGCTTCAGAATGCCGAGGGTCATTTTGGCCGTGGTCGATTTGCCGGAGCCATTCGGGCCGATCAGGGTCACGATTTCGCCGGGAGATACAGTCAGATCCACACCGCGCACCAGCCAGTCGCCGCTTCTGCGCACGCCCGCCCCGTCGAGCTGCACCAGCCGGTTGTTTTCCAGTCCCATACCGTAAACCTTATTTCGCTCCGGGGGATACCGCTCCCGGACGTCAAGTTTGCGTTACATTATAACGCTCCATACCGTCAAGTGCCGCTCCCTCACGGCATGGGTGGCGGAAACCGGGTGAGATGGTATGAAGGCGCTCAGGCGAGCCGTCAGACGGCAAACGGACAACTTGACAGTTCCAGGACAAGACCATGATTTTTCCCTGTATTCTCTCCGGCGGTGTCGGCACGCGGCTGTGGCCGCTGTCCCGGAAAGACAGGCCCAAACAATTCCTGCCCCTGTTTGACGGCGAAAGCCTGTTTCAAAAGACCTGCCGGCGCGTGGCCCGTCCCGGCTTTGCGGCCCCAATCGTGATTGGCAGCAACGCCCACCGGTTCCAGATGGGCGAACAGGTCTCCGAACTCGGCATCAAACCCAATACGATCCTATTGGAACCAGTGGGCCGCAACACGGCCGCCCCAGCGCTGATGGCGGCCCTGATTGCAGCCGAACAGGATCCGGACGCGCTTGTGCTGCTGCTGCCATCCGATCACCTGATCCGCAAGGAGGACGTGTTTCTTTCTGCCGTTCATCAAGCTGAAGACGCGGCCCGCTCCGGGGCAATTGTCACTTTCGGCATCAAGCCAGACGAACCGAACACCGGATACGGCTATATCAAGGTCGCACCGGGCAAAGCGCCCGTGCGGGCCGTTGAATCCTTTGTCGAAAAGCCGGATCTTGAGCGGGCCAAAGCCTTTCTGGAAGATGGCAGTTATGTATGGAATGCCGGGATTTTTCTGTACGCCGCCAACACCATGATCGAGGCTTTCAAAGGCCTGCAGCCGTCCTTGTATGACGCTGTCTGCGCAGCCATGGAAACGCGCCATGGGGATCTGGACTTCACCCGGCTCGACCAGGCCCGGTTTGAGGCGATCCAGGACATTTCCATTGACTATGCCATCATGGAAAACGCCAGCACCGTGGTCTGCGCGCCGGTCGCCCCGGACTGGGACGATCTGGGCTCCTGGTCGGCCATCTGGAACGTGCTTGAGAAGGATGCCGACGGCAATACCGGTCTGGGGGACACCCGGTTTCTGTCAAGCCGGGATTGTCTAGCCTATTCCCAGAAAAGCCTGGTGTCGGTGATCGGCCTGGAAGATGTGATGGTCATCGCCACCGGTGACAGCGTTCTGGTGGCCCACAAGAACAACGCCCAGGACGTGAAAACCGTGGTGGAGCAATTGAAGGCGGAAGGGCGCGACGAGATCGTACGGCACCCGCGCGCCTACAAGCCCTGGGGCTACACGGAGCGGATCAATTCAGGCGACAGATTCGCGGTCCAGTCCATGCTGATCAAACCGGGCAAGGGCCTCAGCCTGCAAAGTCATCTCCACCGCGCCGAACATTGGGTGGTGGTGTCAGGCACCGTCGAAGTCACGATTGACGGAAAAACCCGCCTCCTGACGGAAAACCAGTCTGCCTATGTGCCGCTTGGCTCCCAGCACACATTGCACAACCGGGGCAAAATCCCGGTCCGTATGATCGAAGTGCAATCAGGAACCTATCTGGCGGAGGATGATATTCAACGCCACGGGGACGAGGACTGAGGCCCCACATCCTGACCTTTGAACGGTCTTGCGCCGGGCTCCAAAAGTCTTCAAGCTCCGGCCACATCTTTCAGTTTGCTGCCAGTTCCGGATACACCCCATGCATCACGTCTTCCTCTGCGACTATATCCGCACTCCCATTGGCCGCTATGGCGGGGCGTTGTCCGGGGTGCGGGCGGATGACCTGGGGGCCATTCCGATTGAAGCCCTGATGGAGCGGAACCTGGATGTGGACTGGTCCCATCTGGAGGACGTCTTTTATGGCTGCGCCAATCAGGCGGGAGAAGACAACCGCAATGTCGCACGTATGTCGGCCCTGCTTGCCGGGCTTCCCGATACGGTGCCTGGCCTGACGCTCAACCGCCTGTGCGGCTCGGGCATGGATGCGGTGATGACGGCCGCGCGGGCAATCAAGGCAGGCGAAATGGATCTGGCCATTGCCGGTGGCGTGGAGAGCATGTCCCGGGCACCGCTGGTCATGCCCAAGGCGGAGACGGCCTTTTCCAGAAAAGCAGAGCTCTATGACACCACCATCGGCTGGCGCTTCGTCAACCCGCTGCTGGAACGCCAGTATGGCATCGATTCCATGCCGGAAACCGCAGAGAACGTCGCAGAAGACTTTTCCATTTCCCGGGCAGACCAGGATGCCTTTGCTCTGCGCAGCCAGCTGCGGGCTGTCGCGGCCCAGGAGAATGGCCGCCTGGCGCGGGAAATCGTCCCGGTGACGATCCCACAGCGCAAGGGGGACCCGATACTCGTCAGCAAGGACGAACACCCGCGCGCCGGCACAACGCTGGAGGCGCTTTCCGCCCTGAAAACGCCGTTCCGGCACCAGGGCACGGTGACCGCAGGCAATGCGTCGGGGGTCAATGACGGTGCCGCAGCTCTCTTGCTGGCTTCAGAAACCGCCATTGAGACATACAATCTGAAGCCCATCGCCCGCATTCTGGGTGGCGCGACCGCTGGCGTGCCGCCGCGCGTCATGGGACTGGGGCCAGCCCCTGCGACACGCAAGCTCTGCGCCCGTCTCGGCCTTGCCCCGGCCGAATTTGATGTCATCGAGTTGAACGAGGCTTTTGCAGCTCAAGCCCTTGCCGTCCTGCGTGATCTGGGGCTTCCCGAAGACAGCGACGCCATCAACCCCAATGGCGGCGCAATCGCCCTTGGCCACCCGCTCGGGATGTCCGGCGCGCGGATCACCGGCACAGCGGCCCTGGAGCTATCCCGCCGGAGCGGCAAACTGGCGCTTGCAACCATGTGCATTGGCGTCGGCCAGGGCATCGCTCTGGCACTCGCCGCGATCTAGAGCATCGTTCAAGAGGTTTCAAACGGTTTTGTCATTTGCGTTGAAATCTCTGATTTCAGGCAGCGAAAGACAAATCCGACGAACCATGAAAGCTATAGCGCAGACCGCGTCTGGCCGGATTTGCTTCACAGTCTCGCGGTTCTAGGGCTGGACGGCCCTGCCTTTTCAGGAACCACAGGCCGCACTGATCCTGCCCGTTTGGAGATTTTTTTGTTCACCTCCCCCAGCCGGTCCGCCAATTGCTCAAAGAGCAGCGTCGGCAACCGCACGACAACGACGGCCACAGCGGCCGCGTCGTCCATGGCGCTGGCAATGGGGAAATTCCTGATTTCCTGATACGATCTGCTGGTGGCCTGCTGCAACTCGGCCGCATCTTCAACCATGTAGCGAACGATCTCCGCAGCCCGGTCCGGGCCGCTGGCGACCCAAACGGCAGATCCGAGAGAAACAAGCGAAAAAACAAATACATACAAATTCTGGGTCAAAAGGCGCATTGCAACCCCACCACGAATTAATACTTAGTTAACCTCAGCCAAGTCGTAGATTGCCGTGGTGGAAGCCGCAAGTTGTTTCGTTCAGTTTTAAGTTGTATTTTAGCCAGTAAGGTTAACCCGTAACCTCTTCCAATGCGTTTCAGACCCGTACGGCAACCGGATAGCTGCCTCAGCCCCACGACAACTGGAAAAATTTTTTTGGAAGATACTCTTAGCTTCTTTCAGCAGGAAGGCGGACGCGAACCAAAAACTTCTCTTGGGGAATATATCAAGGCAACCCGGGACGCAGGTCACGCGGTTACCGCGTTGGTGGGCCAAGCGGAGAGCAACCCATGCCTGTATCGCAAAAGGGACAAGGCAGGCGGCGTGCAACCTGCCTTGTCCCGTCTTTAGACGTTCTGAGCGCGTCTGTGGGCCTTCAGATGCTGCATGCCGCAGCAAGCCCGTGGCTTAGCCGACGAGGGTCTGGCTCGCCCGGATCAGATCCTTGGTCGCATCGTCCAGGCGGTAGCCCATCCCGACAAGCCAGCTGATCTCGACGCCGTGCGGCTTCAGCTTCTTGCGAAGCAGACAGATATGCACCCGCACGTTTTCCAGTTCCGGTCCGCCATCGTCCCGGTCCGCATAAAGATATGCGTGGATCTGCTCGCGGCTCGCATAGCTGCGCTTTAGAAGAAAGCGCAGGATACGGGTCTGAATGCGGGTCAGGTCCCAGTCTGGCGGAAACATGATCTGCTGGTCCGCAACAAGGCGCTCCAGCTCAGCGATCCGCGCGTTCTTCTCTTCCAGTTGTTCGCGCAGATGAACAACCTCATAGTCCAGAGCAAGGCTCATATTTCAGCCTCCCGCTCTTGAGGAGCCCAGGAAACGGCCGGGAATACGCCCTGCTCCCTTCCCTGGAATTCAAAGGGGAAAGACCCAAGCGAACCTTGTCCGCTGATCTTCCAAGTCTGCCGCTTTCTTAGTGTCATTGAACTTCGTTCTCTTTTGGCCGCAACGAACGGCAAATTGACGAATTACGAAATTTGCCGGCACAGATGCCACGGGTTTTGATCTTGTTGTCTTTGAGAAACGCTGTTTCATCCATTCTGGACAACTTTTTGGCAGTTGCCGCTCCACGGAACGGCACATGCCCTTCTTTTGAGGCGCCACTGATAATCATGCAGCGCCCAACAGAACCGGCTGCCTCTACGAAGGACTTTTTCTTGGTCAGACCACTCGGCCCAACGCTGCGAACCGGAGGTTTTTTCCGCCTGATGCCTGCCTTCGGCACCCACAGTATTCTTTCGAAGCCGAGGCGAATCGAAAGGTGCTTTGGTTCGCGACCTCTGACGAAAGGTCTATAAGCGGATACGGTAAAAGCCGCATCCTGAGCAGTTGAGAGATCCACAGTCTATTTGCCCGACGTTCAACTGGTTCCACGCGCCCCCGAAACTCCGGAAACGCATTCGAGAAACCCGGACGAACCAACTCACCGCCCGGCGTTACTCCCCCACCGACAACAGAACCCGTCAGCGTTGCTGTCCTTCCCTAAAAGTTAAGAAAATCTTTCTTGGATGTGTCATTTTTGTCCCGCACGTTTGACTGCCGCATAGCGGTCAACGGCCGTTCCTGAACGGATAAGAACAGTAGGAACGATGGCGTTCGTACCGGCAGGCAAGCCGCGCGAGACAGGGCTGAAGTCGTTGCAAACCAGCGCTTCGCCGCGCTCTAACTCCCTTAAACGCCTCGGTTTTCCGGGCCGTTCGCAGCTGTGCACCCCGTTAAGTACGTTGCCTGCTTTCAGGGATATTTCAATCTTAAGGTTAAATTTAACAAACTGTTTACTTCCCAAAGGGAATGTTGTTTTTCTAACCCTGTTGCGAGCAGAAATTTTCAATGCCCCGCGAGCTGCCCGGGAAACGGCTCGCGGGGTAATTTTATTGAAACCGGTCTCCTGCCAGGCGCAGCTCCTGACACATGGTCTTCCAATGCGCCCCATTTGCCTTTTTCAACGGCACCCTCCAGGCTCCCCCCGAACATGGCCGCATACAAGGCTATCTGACCGAAGAATGGCTCCGGCATTGTCCACAGGCGCCAGTCTTCATCAAGGTTCCGGCGCTGCCTTGGACCCTGCTGACGGCGCGCGTTTGCTGAGGGCACCCGTTACTTGAGAGTATAGGTCGCTGGCCCGCGCCGGCCCTCGATTGTGACTGTGCCATCTCCATTCATGGTCAGTTTCTGGCATTCAGAGCCCTTGAACCTTTCCGGCTCCTTGATCGTCCGGCACCACTTGCCGTTTTTGATTTTCCAGGTTCCTGAAAAATTCTGGCTGAGGTTCTTGCCGACTTTCCCGGTAAACGTCCCGTTCGGGTTGATGGTCATGTCGACGCCGCTCCCGGTAAGTTGCTTACCGGCAAATGCAGCGGCAATTGATGTGTCGTCGGCCATGGCGCCGGTCGTCAACGCAACACACAGGGCGGCAACTGAAAAGGCATGCTTGATCATATGAAATCCCAATCCCGTCTGAAAAATTGAAATAGGACTGAAATAGCAACCAGACTTAATTTCGGTGTGACACCACTGGTCATTTTCCCTTCCAGAGTATCCTGCCTTTTCAGACCCGGCCGTGATGCGCGTGCCAATGCCAGGCAATATCGATCCGGCGGGCGATCCACACATCTTCGTGGCCTGCGGCATAGTCCAGGAACCTGGCCAGGGCCGCTGTGCGGCCGGGACGGCCCGCAAGGCGGCAATGAAGGCCGACATTGAGCATCTTGGGCGCCCCGCGCAGGCCCTCCTGATAGAGCGTGTCGAACGCATCCTTCAGATAGGTGAAAAACTGGTCGCCCGAATTGAACCCCTGCGCGGAGGCAAAGCGCATGTCGTTCGTATCGAGCGTATAGGGAATAACCAGATGATCGCCCTGCGGACTGTCAACCCAATAAGGCAGATCATCCGCGTAGCTGTCGGAATCATAGAGGAACCCGCCCTCTTCCTGAATGAGCTGACGGGTGTGTATGGAGCAGCGCCCGGTATACCAGCCGAGCGGGCGGGCCCCGGTCACCTCCTCATGGATTCGGATCGCCTCGCGGATCTGGCGGCGCTCTTCGGCCGCGTCCATGTCCCGGTGTTCAATCCATCTCAAGCCGTGGGACGCGATTTCCCAGTCCGCTTCCTTCATGGCGGCGACGGCTTCGCGGTTGCGCATCAGGGCAGTTGCCACACCAAAGACAGTCACCGGCAAGGACCGCTCGATGAACAGACGCCACATCCGCCAAAACCCGGCCCGTGACCCGTATTCATAAAGGGATTCCATGTTCAAGTGGCGCTGGCCCGGCCAGGGCTCTGCGCCGACAATCTCCGAAAGATACGCCTCGGACGCCGGATCGCCATGGAGAATGTTGTTTTCACCGCCCTCTTCATAGTTGAGGACGAATTGAAGGGCGAGTTTCGCCCCTCCGGGCCACTGCGGATCGGGCGGTGTACGCCCGTATCCGGTCATGTCACGCGGATAGGTCTCTGTCATCATCAGTCCCCAAGAGTCGCCCCGTTACACAGTGCTCCCATCCTGTGCTGCAACGCAAGAGCCTCCAGCGTCAGAGCTTGAGAAACCTAGATTTTACCGGATTGCGTCTTGGCAGCTTCAGTCTATGCCTGCGCACAACAGCCAATGGGGGGCATGAGACCAGGGAATGATGACATGAGACTGACCTCTGCAGGTCTTTTGATGCTGCTGGCCGCCGCGATGACGCTTTTGTCCGGCATTGGATCCACACCGCTGACGGCTGCCTGGGCCAAATCGGAGTACACCGGGGCAGACCTACAACTCACACGGGATCAGGGCCTGAGGCAACGCAGGAAAAGGAACGGTCAGCCACGTCTACGAGTTTGGTTTGGCCGGGAAACTGCCACAACGCGCACGGGCTGCAGCCTGACATCAGCACCAAAACAGGAGCGCTTTCCTGAGGCACCGCCGCCCTTCTCCCTCTCTCCCAGCAGCATCACGGCAGATCCCATCACGACAGAGCCAAGCGTGATGATAAGACCCACTGCCAGCATGACCACGGGCACAACCGGATCATCGGCTGTTAAGACCAGAACCCGCAAATTGCCGATGTTGGACCAGAAGATTGCCCCCAGCACCAACAGTGCAATGACCACACCGGCTGCGCCGTTTATGGCCAGAAGACGCAGCAGCGGCTCCTGCAACACACGCCTGACCGCCTTATTTTCAACCGCCATGTGGCCCTCCACAACATTGCTAACCCGATCGTGAGAAGCCTAGTCTTCTTTTTGAAGTCAGCAACCTGTCAAAACAAACAAATTGGGAAAAGTCTGACCTTTCCGCGCGCCGTCCGCAACGTCACTTTTTTTTTGCGCTGCACGCTTGTTTTATTTCTGAGCGATATATATTAGGCTGATATATCGAACTTGAATACGCAATAGGACATTTTGTCAGGGGCAGCTTCCACAAGAGTGCGTTGTGGTTGCAGGGGCATGATTTTTCCCTTTCCCGCCTGATCTTGTATGGAGACCATCGCCGTATGATCTTGCCCCTGCGGAGAACCCCATGAGCGTGCGCAGCCTGTGCCTGGCAATCCTGTCTTTTGGAGACGCCACCGGATACGAGATCCGCAAGGAATCCACCGATGGCCGGTTCAGCTATTTTGAGGATGCCAGTTTCGGGTCGATCTATCCGGCGCTTGCCCGGCTTGAATCGGAAGGTCTTGTGACGGTGCGCGAAGAGCCCCAGGCTGGCAAACCGGCCCGCAAGGTCTATTCCATCACCGCGGCTGGACGGGAAGAACTGGTCCGGTTCCTGTGCGAACCCCAGGCGCCCGACACATTCCGCTCACCCTTTTTGCTGATTGCTCTTAATGCGGACAAATTGCCGCCGGAGGTCATCCGCCGGGCATTGGAGCGCCAGAAAGCTCAGGTCCGGCAGGAATTGCAGTTGCTGACAGAAACCGATCAGGAATGCAGCCATACCGGATCCAACTGGACCCGCAGCTATGGCATCGGCTGCATGAATTTCACCCTCGCCTATCTCGATGAGCATGGCGATGCCTTGATCAAGATTGCTGAAGACGCGGCCAAAGCTCTTTCCGATGCCGCTGAGTAAGCCAAAACGTCAAAAGTTCCGGAGTACCTATAGATGAAAGTGAAGCTTTCCTACGTTCTGGCAGCGGGTCTCGCCGCAGGCATCGGAATATGGATGTCGAACGGCACGGTTGTTGTCGGCGGTGTCGGAGATGGTGCCAATGCCACACCGGCCCCGGCGGAACGCGCAGCGGAACAGGACGGCCAGATCTTCAAGGTGAAGGTGAAGAAGCTGACCGCCGAAAACCGTCAAGCCATTCTGGAAATCCGTGGCCGGACCGAGGCAGAGGCCAAAGTCTCCGTACGGTCTGAAACCAGCGACGACGTTGTGCGCCGCCCGGCCAGGGAAGGCGCCCATGTGGCCGCAGGCGATGTTCTATGCGCACTGGACAGCGGTGCGCGCAAGGCTGGTATTCTGGAAGCCAAGGCTGTGCTGGCCCAGGCGGAACTGGACCACAAGGCCGCGACCCAGCTGGCAGACAAAGGCTTTACCGCCCAAACGAGAGCCGCTGCCACCCTCGCCAGTCTGGATGCGGCCCGCGCGCGGCTGGAAGAAGCCCAACTGGAGCTGGAACGCACCATTATCCGCTCCCCGATTGCCGGTGTCATTCAAAGCCCCATGGCCGAGATCGGCGCCCAGCTTGACAGCGGCGGGATCTGCGCAACGGTGGTTAATTCCGACCCGATGATCGCCATTGGTCAGGTGTCGGAACTCAATGTGGGCCAGATCAGCATCGGCATGATGGCCGACGTCACCCTGGTGACAGGCGAGACCATGACCGGCAAGGTCCGGTATGTGTCGCCGTCCTCCGACCCGGACACCCGCACCTTCCGCATCGAGGTCGAACTGGCCAATCCGGACGGCAAGGCCCGGGATGGGGTCACGGCTGTGACCCGGCTCGCCCTGCCGGCGGAGAAGGCGCATATGATCTCACCGGGCATCCTCACCCTGAATGACGACGGCATTGTCGGCGTCCGCGCGGTCGATGACCACAACAAGACGGCTTTCTATCCGGTTCAGGTGCTTGGCGGTGGCAGCAACGGCATCTGGGTGGGCGGTCTGCCGGACGAGATCGACGTGATTGTGGTGGGTCAGGAATATGTCGGTGACGGAGAAACCGTCGAACCGGTTCTGGACGTTGCGGAGCTCAGCCAATGATCGACATGCTTGAAGGTGTCCTGCGGCGCCCGAAAACGGTTTTCGTGCTCATGCTCGCCCTTTTGGTGGCTGGCACGTTCAGCTATCTGAGTATTCCGAAAGAAGACAGTCCGGACATTGACGTGCCTGTCTTTTATGTCTCGGTTGTGCAGCAGGGCATCTCGCCTGAAGACGCCGAGCGGCTGCTGGTTCGGCCGATGGAGACCGAATTGCGCGGGCTGGACGGCCTGAAGGAACTGACCGCCATCGCCTCTGAAGGCCATGCGGGCATCATTTTGGAATTCGACATTTCCTTCGACAAGGACGAAGCCCTGGCCGATGTCCGCGACAAGGTGGACACGGCCAAGGGTGAACTTCCCGCCGACGCGGAAGAGCCGACAATCTCGGAAACGAATTTCGCCCTCGTGCCGACCATTACAATCGCGCTGTCCGGCAACGTTCCCGAGCGCACGCTCTATCAGCATGCCCGCCGCCTGAAGGACCTTGTGGAAGCCATCGACACGGTGCGCTCCGCAGACCTGAAGGGCCATCGGGAAGAGTTGCTGGAGGTACTGATCGATTCCCAGAAGCTGGAATCCTACGCCATCACGCAACAGGAACTGCTGGTGTCCCTTGCCGACAACAACCAGCTTGTTCCGGCCGGGTTCATCGATGGTGGCCAGGGACGTTTCAACGTGAAAGTGCCGGGGCTGGTGGAATCTGCCGCCGATGTGCTGTCCCTGCCAATCAAGCAGTCGGGCGAAGGCGTTGTCACCCTCGCCGATGTGGCCGATATCCGACGCACTTTCAAAGATCCCGACTCCTTTACCCTCGTCAACGGCAAGCCCGCCATTGCGCTGGATGTCTCCAAGCGGATCGGCTCCAATATCATCGAGAACAATCTTGCCATCCGCGCCGTGGTGGATGCGGCAACCAAGGACTGGCCGGACACGATCAAGGTCGACTACATGCTGGACATGTCGTCGAACATCCATGAGGTTCTCGGCTCGCTCCAGTCCTCGATCATGACGGCGGTGTTCCTGGTGATGATCCTGGTTCTGGCCGCGCTCGGGCTGCGCTCCGCATTGCTCGTCGGTCTCGCCATTCCAACTTCCTTCATGGTTGGCTTCCTGATCCTGTCCGGCCTTGGCTACACCGTGAACATCATGGTGATGTTCGGCCTTGTGCTGACGGTCGGCCTGCTGGTCGACGGAGCGATCGTCATGGTCGAATATGCGGACCGCAAGGTGAGCGAGGGCATGGAAGACAGGGAGGCCTATATCCGGGCGGCCCGGCTGATGTTCTGGCCGATTGTGTCCTCCACCGCGACCACGCTTGTGGCCTTCCTGCCCATGCTGCTATGGCCGGGCGTGCCAGGCGAATTCATGAGCTACCTGCCGATCATGGTGATCATCGTCCTGACGGCGGCCCTGCTCACGGCCATGGTGTTCCTGCCCGTGACCGGCGGCATCTTTGCCCTGATCACGCATTTCCTGGAAAAATACGCGACCTTACTGCTGGCAATGCTGTTTGGCCTGATCGGCGCAACCGCCACCTTCGCCGCAGCGGCGCCCGCCCTCGGAATGGGATCGGACCAAGGCCTCTCCGCCGGCGCTATCGCAATGCTGCTCTTGGCCGCACTTGTTGCCTTCGCTGCCGTCGGCGTTGCGGCCTATTTCGTGCTGAGGCCTTTCATCGACTGGCGGCGGCGACGGGCGGCCCATCTGGCGGCGGAAGACGCAGAAGAGCCAGTCAAACACCACCGCGCGGTCACATTTGTCTCCCTCGCCTTTGAGGTGGCCGCTCTCTGGTTTGCGGTGCAGTTCGCCTTCTTCCTGGTGTCCACCAGACCGGCCATGCTGTTCACTCCGATTGAAGCCGTGCTCGGCGTTCTGTCAGGGATCGCCAAGCCGCTTGCGTTCCTGTCCGGCCCCAACGAGGTGGAAACCCTGTTCTACGTGACCGTGATCGGGCTGACGGTCCTGGCGCTGTGGGCCGCCTATAAAACCATGTCGCCCCTGGTGGATCTGCTGGAACGCCTGTTTGGCCGCCTGCGCCGGGGCCAAAAGACCCCGGCGCCAGACAGCGCCAAACCGGCTGAGCTCAGCTATGACGCCAGCACCGTTAAAGGTTTCACCGGACTTTATGTCCGTCACCTGAAGCTGCTGGCGGGCACTCCCGTGGGCAACGTGCTGACGATCGTATTCGTTCTTGGAACCTGCTATGCCATCTTTGCCGCGTTTTCCTCGAACCCGACCGGGGTCATATTCTTCGTCGATGAGGAGCCGGATCAGGCGGTTGTCTTGGTCTCGGCCCGTGGCAACATGTCGGCCGCCGAATCCCTGCAGATCGTCAAACAGGTGGAAGCGGAAGTCCTTCAGACCAAGGGCATTCAAAATGTTATCACCTCCGCCTTTCCCCCGGGAGGCGGCAGCGGCCCCGACTTCATTGGCGGGGTTCAGGACAAGCCTGCCGATGTGATCGGCGAAATGTCTCTGGAACTGGCAAAATATTGCTGCCGCCGGACGGCTGCGGAGATCTTTGCCGAAATCCGCGACCGCACGGCCGACATTCCCGGCATCAAGGTCGAGACCCGCAAGATCGAGGGCGGACCGCCTACGGGCAAGGATATCCAGCTTGAAGTGACCTCGACCGACTATAACGAGATGGTCGCCCAGGTCGCCCGGATCCGCAAACATCTGGACAGCATGGACCACCTTCTGGACCAGGAGGATGACCGCCCCCTGCCCGGGATCGAGTGGCAGATTTCCATCGACCGGGAACAGGCGGGCCGCTACCAGGCCGGAATCGGCTCGGTCGGCAACATGGTCCAGCTGGTGACAAACGGGGTTCTGATCGGCACCTACCGGCCGGCGGATTCCGAAGATGAGGTCGACATCCGTGTGCGCCTTCCGGCCGATGAGCGCACGCTGGACCGATTCGACCAGCTGCGCCTTCAAACCCAACTCGGTCTGGTGCCGATTGCCAACTTCATTGACCGGACCCCGGAAAAGAAAGTGTCCTCGATCACCCGGCGGGACGGGCTCTATTCCATGATGATCAAGGCGACGGTGGACAAGGCTGCGCTGGATGAGGACGGAAAGCCGGTCACGGTCGACAGCAAGGTGCAGGAGCTGACCCAGTGGCTGGATGCCCAGACATTCCCTGACAATGTCTATCTGAAGTTCCGAGGTGCAGATGAAGACCAGAAGGAATCGGGCGAGTTCCTGATGAAGGCCATGATTGCCTCCCTGTTCCTGATGTTCCTGATCCTGCTGACCCAGTTCAACTCCTTCTATCAGACGCTCCTGACCCTCTCCACGGTGGTCATGTCGGTCATGGGGGTTCTGCTGGGCATGCTGCTGACGGGGCAGAAATTCTCGATCATCATGACGGGCACCGGGGTCGTGGCGCTGGCAGGGATTGTGGTGAACAACGCCATCGTCCTGATCGACACCTATAACCGGTTCCGCCATGACGGTTTCGAGCCGCTGGATGCGATCCTGAAAACCTCCGGCCAACGGATCCGCCCGATCCTGCTGACGACGGTAACCACGATCGTCGGTCTGGTGCCAATGGCAACCGCCGTCAATCTGGACTTCTTCACCCAGACTGTTGCGGTGGGCGGGATCACGGCCATCTGGTGGATCCAGCTGTCCACGGCGGTGATCTCCGGCCTCGCCTTCTCCACGATCCTGACCCTCGTCATGGTCCCCGTCATGATTGCCCTGCCCAGCACCTGGATGGCCCTGTTCCGGGCACTCTGGCAGCGGATCTCCGGTGCGCGCAACCCGTCCTCGGTGCCCGCGGCCGGAACGCTGGACACTCCCGGCCCCGGCCCGGATCAGGATGTGGAATGGGTGGAGCCGGACATGGACAAGGACCGGCCAGCGGCCAAGGTGGTCACGATGCCCAAACCGGCACCGCCCAAGGTTCCGCCCGGCGAGGAGCCTCCGCTCGCCGCCGAATAATCCGGCCCTAAAATTCCGGACCGCCAAATCTGGCGGTCCGGAACGTTTCTTGACATACGGCCGCCTCTCTTTCGCGCGCGCGTCCCTCCCCAATGTTGCATGTTCTTAAGGGACGCAGCATTGTGCCGGCTTGTCGTACCTCCGGTCCTCTTCAGAGCAAGGGTCCCATCCTCCAACCACTTGCATTGCGGCATAGTCCACCGTATTTAGTTGTACATTGCAACTATCAAGCAAGGCCTTTCATCATGACCGTTTCCCCAGCCCTCGTCTTCGAAATCCGCGCCGCCTCGCGGCAGCTCGTGCGGGAGTTCGGGTTTCTCGACAAGACCATCGCCGGAACGGATCTGTCCGGCTCAGCCGTCCATGCCCTTCTGGAGATCAGCCTTTTTCCCGGACTGACCGCCAAGGAGCTGGCGACGCGGCTGAAGCTTGAAAAGTCGACCATCAGCCGCCTGCTGAAATCTCTGGAGGCCCGGGGGGAGATCCTGCAGACGCAGCTGAAGGAAGATGGCCGCGCTTATGGCCTGAGCCTCACGCCGCATGGCCGGGAGACTTGCGCGCGGATCGACCGCTTTGGCGATCAGCAGGCCCGGGGGGCACTCGCCCGCAGCAGCGCCCTCGCTCCTCAAGAGATCGCCGACGCGCTTACAGCCTATGCGGACGGACTTGCGGGGGCGCAGAACGCCCCTTCTGAGGTGGAGGCGTCCCTTGAAATCTTGGAAGGCTATCAGACCGGCATGATCGGAGATCTTGCCGCCCTGCATGCCCGAACCCACGGACCAATTGTCGGCATGGGCCCCGCCTTCGAGAGCGTCGTCACGAAGGCCATGGCCGAGTTCATGCAGCGTATCGGCCATCCTCTCAACAACAGCTGGAGCGTGATTGAGGATGGCCAAGTCGTCGGCTCCATAACCATCGACGGGGAAGACCTGGACGGCAACATTGCCCATCTGCGCTGGTTCATCCTGTCCGAAAAGCTGCGTGGCAAGGGCATTGGCAAAGCGCTGCTTCTGAAAGCCCTTCACCATTGCGACGCCAACGGATTTGACGAGATCCATCTGTGGACCCTGAAAGGGCTGGAGGCGGCCAGGGCCCTTTATGAACACAACGGGTTCGTGCTGGTCGAAGAGTATATCGGCGATCAATGGGGCAAGGCGGTCGCCGAACAGAAATTTGTGCGCAAGAAAGCCTGAGCCCCGCTCAGCTTAGTCCGACCAGAGGGCTGGGTCACTCCAGGCCTCTGGAACAATCAGGCGTCCCGATGAACTGGCGGCACCGCCATCAAGCTGAACCGACTGCCAGGCCCCCTTCCACTCCAACGGAATGGGACAGGGGGGCTCGACAAGATGGTCCGGCTTGAATCCGAACCGGGCGTAGTATCGAGGATCCCCGAGAACCAGCACCTGCGAGACCGTCGCTCTCAGTTGATCGAGGCCAGAACGGACCAGAGCTGAGCCAATACCGCGTTTTTGAAGTCCTGTAGACACGCATAGCGGGCCCAGCAGGGAAGCGGCGATGCCGCCCGGATCAACTGTGCAAGGTGTAAAGATGACATGCCCAACAGGCTTGCCGCCGCAAGTTGCCATGAGAGACTGCACCGGCACGGTGCCCATAATCAGTCGTGTCACCAGGGGGAACAGGTCTTCATCCGGAAACGCGTCGATATAGAGCTGCCGCAAACTGCCCAGGTCCCGGATCCCAGCACTGTGGATGTCAATCTCCTGTGTCACCTGCGGCTCCTCTTTATGGATGCACATTCAATCAAGTCTTTGGAGCACGCCACAGGGCGATGAGGGGCATCGTACAAGATGTGCGACACGGCGGAACACGATCATGTCGTGGCCTTGGGTGGCTCTTTCGCCCGCTGCCTGTGTCTCACCGCTTTCCCGGCCAACCTGGCCGACCTGCGCGTTTTCTGACAGCAAACCTGAAAAAAACATCCGATAGGGTCTTATTTGGCGAGGCGGGTATTAGCCACCGTGGTCCTTGTCCCGGTCCGCCAAATTGTCCAGATCCGTATCGTCTTCGTCACCATCGTCATCCAGCGCCATCGTCGCGTCGGCCAGAAGCAATTTGCGGTGGGCGCGGCAGGACATGGGGATCGTCAGAAGATAAAGAACTGCCGCCGCCGCCAGCATGCGGAACGGATAGCTGACCGTCAGAGCGACGATCAGAACGGCGGCGACAATCAGCGGCAGCACGAAATCCCGCCGCACCCGCGTGCCCAGGGTTTTGCCGGAAAAGGTCGGCAGGCGGCTAATCACCAGATAGGAAATGGCAATCGTATAGGCCGCGACAAAGGCAGCTTCGGCAAACCAGTGAGGGAACAGGCCGAGAAAATCCAGATAAAGCGGCAGCAGCACGATCAACGCACCGGCCGGGGCCGGAACACCGGTGAAGAACCGGGCGGTCCAGGCAGGCTTGTCCGGATCATCCAGCGCCACATTGAAGCGCGCCAGCCGCAGGGCCATGGAAATGGCAAAGATCAGCGCGGCAATCCAGCCGAGATTGCCCGCTTCCTTGAGCAGCCACAGATACAGCATCAGCGCCGGGACGACGCCGAAATTGACAAAATCCGACAGGGAATCCAGCTCGGCTCCAAAGCGGGACGTGCCTTTCATCAGCCGGGCAACCCGGCCGTCAAGCCCATCCAGAACGGCGGCAACCAGAACCGCGCCAACGGCAAACTCCCAGCGCCCCTCAAAGGCCATGCGCACGGCGGTCAGGCCGGAGCACAGGGCCAGCACCGTGACCAAATTGGGCACGATCAGCCGCATCGGCACCCGTTTGAAGCGGGGCGGTCTTGCCGCGCCGGAGGACGCTCCGCTCTCTTCGCGCGCTGCAGATCGGGCATTTTGAGTGCCGGGGCCAGAGCTGTCTGGAGCAGGGGCTCCTGTCTCTGGGGCATTGGGATCGGAGGAAGCGGACACGTCAGCCCTCACCCCACTCGGGTCACGGGCTGGGCGGGGGCCTGTGGCTGGGCGAGATCCGCCAGCACGGTTTCCCCGGCTATCATGGTCTGGCCCAGGGCTACTTTCGGCTGGGTTCCAGCCGGGAAATAGACATCAAGACGGGAGCCGAACCGGATCAGGCCGAAGCGCTCCCCGGCGGAAATCGTTTCGCCTTCGCGCACGAAACAGACGATACGCCGGGCGACAAGACCGGCAATCTGCACCACACCGATTTTGGCCCCGCCCGTTTCAATCACGAGCCCGTTGCGTTCGTTGTCGTCACTGGCCTTGTCCAGCTCCGCATTCAGGAATTTCCCCGCCCGGTAGGCCACCCGCAGGATCTTGCCGCCGACCGGCGCCCGGTTAACGTGGCAATTGAAAACATTCATGAAGATGGAGACGCGCATCAGCGCTTCGCCGCCCAGTTCCAGTTCGGCCGGCGGATGGGCCAGTCCCACATGGCTGACAACCCCATCAGCCGGAGAAATGACCAGCCCTTCGCCAAGCGGGGTCACCCGTTTGGGATCGCGGAAGAAATAGCAGACCCAGCCGGTCAGGAAGAGGCCGATCCAGAACAGGGGATCAACAAACCAGCCAATGACCAGGGTCGCGACCAGCGCAATCGCGATGAACGGCCAGCCCTCCCGGTGGATCGGCACGACGGCTTTGGTGATGGAATCCACAATCGACATCAAACTCTTCCGGCTTCTAAACGGCATGGTCCGGGTTCGCCGGGCAACTTGAAGCCCCTTGAAGGCATCCGGTGGCACCTGTTGCGCTTTCTGGTTCAGACGCTTCTAGAGGCTTTTTTGTCCGAAGAGAACCGGTCTCGCGCGTTTTGCGCGCAATTGTGCACATCAGGCCACAGACCGGCTTCAGCCGCGTCAACCGGCCGCCTTGCGGTAATCGGTCTCCCAATAGGCCGGCCGGCCATATTTGTAAATCAGGAAATCGACCAGAACGGTCACCTTCGGCGGAATGAACCGGGCGGGCGGATAGACAGCATAGATATTGCCGGTTCTGGCAATCGGGAAGTTGGACATGACCTCCACGAGCCGCCCGTCGCGCAGATCTTCCCAGACATGAGCGATGGATTTCACCGTCAGTCCAAGACCGAACAAAGCAGCATCATAGGCAAAATCGCCATTGTCTCCGGAAATGACCGGATCCTCTAGCGGATAAACGATTTCCCCCTCCGGCCCCTGAAAGTACCAGACAGGCATCGAATCCAGGCGGATGCAATCATGATTTCGCAGATCTTCCGGTGTCTTGGGTGTCCCTTTGCGGGCGATATAATCCGGGCTGGCGCAAAGCACTCGCGCATTCCCGCCAAGTTTGCGGGCGACCAGGCTGGAATTGGGTAACTGCGCCCCGCGAATGCCCATGTCATAACCGTCAGCAACCAGATCGACCATTTGGTCGCTCATATCCACTTCCAGGCGCAAATCAGGGTAAAGCTGACGGAATTCCGCCAGATAGGGCAGAATATGCTTGCGGCCGAAAAAGACATTTGCTGACATCTTGAGCGTGCCCCGGGGTGCATCCTCGGCCGCGTCGATCAAGGCCCGCGCCCGGTCCATCTCCTCAAGCGCATTGGCAGAATGACGCAGGAACACCTGGCCCGCTTCCGTCAGCCCGGTCCGGCGGGTGGTGCGGGCCACAAGCTGGGACCCGATTTCCTTTTCCAATGTGCTCAAACGGCTGCTGGCCGCAGATGGAGACAGGCCAAATTCCCGGCCCGCTGCCGACAGGCTCCCGAGTTCGGCGACACGCTGGAAGAACTTCAGATCATCAAGGCGCATTATTCGAAACTTTCGAAAGATCCTTCCCACACTAACCCAATTCTTCGAAGAAACACAATGTGCGACAAAGCCTGTGTCCAACAGAAGGAGCCAGCCATGATGCATACGAGAGACATTTACGAACATCGTGCGCGCCAGGAACGCCAAAAGGAACTGCGCGCCATGATGCGGGCCCTGATCCGGCTCCTGTCCGGCAGCTCAGCCCGCCAAACCTGTCAGCCCTCCGGCGGCGCGGCGCTCCGGGACAATGACAACCGGCGGGATGTGGCATGCCCCATGGGCCGGGACGGCCCCCGCAGCACTGGCGGAGCGATGGTTCGGCGAACCGGTTGAACAAAGGGATCGCCCGCCTGACACCCGCCCGCCCCTCTTGCCGGGAGCGCCGTTATTTCGCCGGAACGTAATCCGCCGTCCGGCCGCGGGTAACGATCCCCAGTTCGTCGTTATCCCGTGCGGCGCGCAGCCGCTCCTCGGCTTCGTCGGCTTCTCTCTGGCGCGCCCACATGGAGGCATAAAGACCGTCTTTTGCAAGCAGGTCCTGATGGGTGCCACGCTCGGCAATCTGCCCTGCCTCCAGCACAATGATCTGATCCGCGTTGACCACTGTCGACAGCCGGTGCGCAATCACCAGCGTGGTCCGGTCCCGCGCCACCTGATCCAGCGCAGACTGGATTTCCCGCTCCGTATGGGTGTCGAGCGCGGAGGTCGCCTCGTCCAGAATGAGAATGGGCGGGGACTTCAGGATCGTCCGGGCAATGGCGACCCGCTGTTTTTCGCCCCCGGACAGTTTGAGCCCGCGTTCCCCCACTTCAGAGCCGTAGCCTCCGGGGAGGTTTTCGATGAAGTCGTGGATCTGTGCCATCCGGGCGGCCTCGCGGACCTCTTCGTCACTGGCCTCCGGTCGGCCGTAGCGTATGTTGTAGGCAATCGTGTCGTTAAAGAGCACCGTGTCCTGGGGCACCATGCCGATCATCTTCCGGACGCTGGCCTGGGTGACGTCGCGCACATCCTGGCCGTCAATCTCAACCGATCCGCCGGTGACATCATAAAAGCGGAACAGCAAGCGGGAAATGGTCGACTTGCCGGCCCCCGACGGGCCGACGATGGCAATCGTCTTGCCCGCCGGCACTTCAAAATCGATGCCCTTCAGGATCGGGCGGTCCGGGTCATAGTGAAATTCGACAGCCTTGAACGCGATGCTGCCGCCCTCGGTCCGAAGCGGCCCGGCCTCTTCTTTGTCCTTGATTTCGGTGGGTACCAGCAACAGGTCGAACATCGCCTCAATATCGGCCAGCCCCTGACGGATTTCCCGGTAGAGGAAGCCGATGAAGTTCAGCGGAACGGAGATCTGCATCAGCAGCGCGTTGATCAGCACAAACTCACCGATATTCTGCTCTCCCGCCATGACCGCCCGGGCCGACAGCGCCATGCAGGCGGCCATGCCGATGCCCAGGATCACCGCCTGTCCCAGGTTCAGCCAGGCCAGAGAGGTCCAGGTTCGGGTGGCGGCCCGTTCGTACTTCTCCATGGAGACGTCAAAGCGCGCCGCTTCCATCTTTTCGTTGCCAAAATATTTGACCGTTTCGAAATTGAGCAGACTGTCGATGGCCTTGGAATTGGCATCCGTATCGCTGTCATTCATTTCCCGCCGGATGCTGATGCGCCAGTTGGAGCATTTGATCGTGAACCAGACATAGGCAACGATCATCACCGCAACAATGACCACATAGACAAAGCCGAACTGGTACCAGATCACCGCTGCCATCACGGCGAATTCGAAGATGGTCGGAATGCCGTTCAAAATGGTGAAGCGGACAATCGCCTCAATCCCCTTTACACCGCGCTCGATCACCCGGCTGAGGCCACCGGTGCGGCGCGCCAGATGGAAGCGCAAGGAAAGCTGATGAAGGTGTCGAAAGGTCAGATTGGCCAGCTGGCGCACCGCATGCTGGCCAACACTGGCAAACAGCGCATCGCGCAGCTGGTTAAAGGCCACCGCCAGGACCCGGGCCGCGTTATAGGCCAGCACCAGCATGACCGGCGCCACCAGGAAGGCCGAAAGGTGGCTGCTTTCTCCGGTCAGGGCGTCGGTCGCCCAGGCAAAGAAATAGGGCGACAAAACAGTCACAATCTTGGCAACAATCAGGGCGGCAACCGCCCAGACCACCCGCCGTTTCAGATCCGGGCGGGTCTCCGGCCAGATATAGGGCCACAAATTGGCGAGGGTTTTCAGCGTGTTGCCTTCGTCGGCACTCACGGCCTTCGGAGAGGTCTGCTGGCCCTGTGATGTTTGGCTGCCGGACGCCACGCGGGAAGATCCTCGCGGCGGGGTGGCGGATCGGTCGGTCAATTCTGATCTCCAGACTGCCAGGGGCAGCGGTTTATCGTGATGGGGCTGACACCGGACGGTCCGGGTCACGGCCGGCGGCACAAACCGGCTAGCTTAACTTCAATTCTTTCCAAAGTGCTGCGGAACAGGCGGCAGCGCGATTTAATTTGTCCCGGTTCAAAACATAGTGGCAATTTCGGCCCCGCGTATCGCAGGACAACAGACCGGCCTCCTTCAGCACCTGCAGATGCTGGGACACAGTCGATTGTGCAAGGGGAAGACAGTCAACGATCTGGCCGCAGCAGGCTTCATTCTTCAGCGCGAGCTGTTTGATAATGGCAAGTCGCGCCGGGTGGCCCAGCGCCCGGAACAAAGAGGCAAGGTCTTCACATTCCGCCCATTCCTCCTGAAGACCGGCACTTTTTTGCAAGACCGTATCCTTTGCTCCGCCCATATCCTTCCCTCACACTGGCCCATACCAGGCCGTGCCCTGAATTTATCGTAAATATGCGATGGATCTGCCCGAAGGCAAGTGGAAAAGATGGTTCGTTGTCTAATTCCGGCCTCACAGTCAAGTCCCAAGCCTTGTTGCCTCCTCACCAGGTCCACGGTTGTCTTCGAAGTCGCTGCCAGCAGGGTCTGTGGAGCGCTTCATGATAGGACCCTTTGACTTTGGCCTCCCAAGGTATAAAGCGCC
>NZ_JBSWYG010000010.1:0-205156 GCF_056160985.1 Roseibium sp. AWQ4_290 | reverse complement strand
TCGAATACATCAATGGCTTCTACAATCCGCGCAGAAGGCACTCGGCTTTGGCATGGAAAAGCCCATTGGCATTCGAAGCCAGGGCCGCTTAAATGAGAACTCGGGGCGGAATCAAACCGTGACAGGTCCACCTAGCCTGATTTCCTCCTCAACTCGGACGAGTTCACTAATGCTTGTCCATGGGTTTGTGGGAGGCATTGCCGGCATAGGCACATAGTCATATAAGCCCTCGTTCAAAAATCTATTTGCTTCTGTGCGGGGTCTATCTGAGCTTACTTGGGCGTCTTTTTTGTCGTCGTACAGATGAAGGCTGGCTATTGAATGCTGATAGTGGCCGAGCCTGAGATCCAGTTCCCGTGTTGCAATTTCTTGTAGCATTGTGAACGAAAAAATGTCGTGGGGCAGACCCTTAAAAGCGTCGTTGGATCGCATGTGTACATGCAAATTTAGCCGCCCATTTCGCACAGCAAAATGCAACGTGCAGGTGCAGGGGATATCTTTGTTGGCCTCAAACGCATCTGAATTCGAGTACAGCTGGATTACTGCATTCCTCGAGGATGGCCGGTTACGCAAAAGGGAGATAACGCGGTTCCATTCACCTTTCCCTTCTTTCCTGTCGCTTGCACCTAACCCAAAAAGACGCGGCCCATAGGCGCCATTGACATGCGTTCCATCATTTGAAAACTCTGAGTAGCCGGGAATATAGTGCTCTATGAAATCTACGCTGTTATCGTCGGCCAAATACCAAACTAATTCTCCCATTGCGCTGAATATGCGGGCTCTTGCCTGAGATCGACTAAGCCGAGCAAGCGGGTTTCTCAACTCGAGTAGAGCTCCAAATATTTCTGTGCTGTCGCCTTTTCGCGTTCCTGTCACACGAGTTGTACCTCGATTACCAAGTAGCCGCGCAAAAACTGCTCGCATCAAATCATCTAAATTGCTTTCACTGGCATGGAACAACTAAAAAAATCCCAACTTTCTTAAGTTATGCGGGCGCTAATCACCTCAACGTCATGCCGGGAGATGTTTCCTGAGATTACAGATGCTCTCTCCAATAGCCAATCAAAACCTACAATTTTCAGTTTATGTCGTGAATTGTTCGCCATGCTTAAAGCGTTTTGCTGAACTTGCTTGAGTTTGTTTTGTACCCCTAGAACCACGAGGCACTCAGGATCGGAAAAGGCAGGAAAAATACTTCGCATTTCGGGAAGGTGACTCATCATGTAAGTCCGATAGTCTACTGCTTGTTGCTCTGCATGGGTCGCGTGGTAAGAAAGCTGACCACCTTTAGTGACGAGTGACTTTCCGGGACATTCAATTTCTACAACTATATAAGAATTGTCCGACCTCCGAATTACGAAGTCTGGAATGCGAGAGCCGAAGACGTTTGGTTGCGGCCAAATTTGCATCGCCATGGGGTCTAGAAGTTGGGGGTGTTGCTCGAAAAAGCGCTGGAAAGACGGTTCATGACTTGGCTGGCTTTCAATCAGGCTTTGGAACTCGCTCAATATCGGTGTGCTGAGCGCTAGCCAACGTTTGGAAAGTGCCCTCACAAGCTCTTGTGCAGATTTAGATTTTCCATATTGTTTCCCCATCAATACTAAGCCTACTACAGCACTTACGTCGTCGTCATCTGAAAAAGAAAGAATACACCTCACAAGAGCCTGCCTGGCTACTTCCGAAAGCTTATGCAGCCCTCCCAATTTGTGCTCAACTGTTTTCCACAGTCGGTCATAGCTCGCGATAGTTTGTGGCATAGTGCATTCACAGGCTGCCACATCTGCAAGAATTTCAATAGACAAAGATCGATTTGCAATTGTACCAGCTGCTTCGAAAATATTCACAATTTGTTGGACACCTGTCTCTCCCCAATAGAGTAAGCAACGACCCGCCGGAGCCTTGAGTTCCCATTTGTAAGTCGTACCACCATAGTCGTCTTCGAAGAGTCTGCAGGCAAGCAACAAGGCTTCTAGCGAACCATCCTCCAAGCAACGTTCAAGCAACTGGGTAAGTTGATCAGGGCGAATACAAGAGGCAAGGAAGCCTTCAACGTCATCTTTTAGCAAGATTTTTCCCTTCGGTTAGACTAAGCCTCTGAAGGTAAATAGTGAATTACTAACCTGACAAGTCCTGATTGCCAGAACCCATCGTATTCAAACACACGCATCAGAAACCCAGAATGCAACCCCGGGCAGTCTACAGGCAAAGAAACTCAACGCATGTGAGATTTAAGTATCTGAATTTGTTGTAATAAATTGGTAGCGGAGGAGGGACTTGAACCCGCGACACGCGGATTATGATTCCGCTGCTCTAACCAGCTGAGCTACTCCGCCATCAGGCGTGGGCAGGCGGTGGCCTGCGCGACGTGGGGGTGCTTATAGGGGGGCTGCGTCCGGTACTTTGGACTCGACCTTGAGGCGGGGCAGGCCTAAATAGGGCCTGTGAGCGGTGCCATCAACATGATTTACGATGGAGGGGAGACCTTGCAGATCAAACTGCTGGGGTTTTCAGGAAACGGCCCTATATCAGTGTCGTCTGAAGCCGGTTTCCAGAGCGGCTGTGCAGGGATGTCTTTTGGCATAACCGGAAGAGGCACAGGCCGTTTGATCTGGGACTGGAAGATCCGATCTAGGAAGAGCCGTTTTCCGAGTCAGCCAGCGGGCTGAATTGGGTGCCACTCGGGCCGCGGCTCAGGTGGTGACGGAGGACAGGAAGACATCAAGGTCGGCCCGCCCGGGAGGAGGCGGACCTTAATGGGCGCAAATCGCGGTCACGCTGTTTGTGCAAAGAACAGGACGTCCCGGAATGACAAACTCCAAGCACATCGTTGTTGTCGGTGGTGGTTTTGGCGGCCTCAAGGCTGTTCATGACCTTGCAGGCTCCGGTGCCCGGATCACGTTGATCGATCAGCGGAACCACCATCTCTTTCAGCCGTTGCTCTATCAGGCGGCGACAACCATTCTCCCGGTTTCTGAAATCGCCTGGCCCTTGCGCAGGCTTTTGAAGCGCAGAAAGGACGTGACCACGCTGCTGACGCGCGTCAGTGGCGTCGACACCAGCACCAAGCGGGTGTTTCTGGAGCAGGGGGAGCCGATCTCCTATGACACGCTTATTCTGGCTACAGGAGCCAGGCATTCCTATTTCGGCCATGACAACTGGGAGCCCTATGCGCCGGGCCTGAAGACCCTGGAAGATGCGACCAACATCCGCCGTAGGGTGCTGTCAGCCTTTGAGGCGGCTGAAAATGCCACCGATGCGGCAGAGCGTCAGGCTCAGATGACCTTTGCAGTGATTGGCGCTGGACCGACGGGGGTTGAGCTGGCCGGGGTGATCGGCGAGCTGGCTCAAAGGGTTCTGCCGAACGAGTTCCGCAACATTGATACGCACCAGGCGCGGGTCCTGCTGGTGGAAGGGGGCCCCAAAGTGCTGCCGGCCTTCCCGGACAGCCTGTCCGGCTATGCCCGCAACGCGCTGAACAAGCTGGGTGTGGAGGTGCTGACCGGGCAGCCGGTGACCTCGTGCTCGGGTAACGGCATTGCGCTTGGGGAGACGGAGATCCCGTCCCGCACGATTATCTGGGCCGCCGGGGTGCAGGCCTCGGACGCGGCCCGCTGGCTGGGCGTGCCCGGCGACCGGGCTGGCCGGGTTCTGGTAGAGCCGGATCTGAGCGTCAGCGCCCATCCGGATGTGTTTGTTATTGGTGACACGGCGGCGGTCATGACGGCTGAAGGCAAGCCCGTGCCCGGCATAGCGCCGGCTGCCAAGCAGATGGGCGCTTATGTGGCCAGGGTGATCAAGGCCCGCCTGTCAGGCAAACCCGCGCCCAAGCCGTTCCGCTACCGGCATAACGGCAACCTTGCCACGGTTGGCCGCAGCGCGGCCGTGGTCGATTTTGGCAAGATCCGCCTCAAGGGCGCCCTCGCCTGGTGGTTTTGGGGCGTGACCCACATCTACTTCCTGATCGGCACACGCAGCCGGGTCACCGTCGCCTGGAGCTGGCTGTGGTCCTATGTGACCGGCCACAACAGCGCCCGGCTGATTACAACGCCGGAACTGACACAGCAGGCCCATAAGAAGGCCGCCTGATACAGGCGCTGGATTGCCCATAGACCCCGGGCGCCATAGGCGCCGGGGTGGCATCGGGTCACCAGGAACTCGCGTTTCATGCAAAGGAAAGGGGGGCTGCAACCAGCCGAATATGTATAGAAATCTATTTACATGACTGTCTTGATCATTAATTCCTATTTTTATTTGCGATGATTGGTAATTATTATTGTATGAATTGACAATAATATTTAAGTCCGTAGTATTAATGAACATTTGAGCTATTTAAGTCAAGTTTCTGAGGTGGTTCCTTCGGGTTTTTGTCCGAAGCGGAAACCTTTGTCCTGGCATGGTTGCCACTCAGGAACAGAGAGACGAGATGCTCACACTCAATCGCTTGCTGCTTATTTCTGTCATCATTCCAGCCCTCATTGCGATGATGTTCGGTGTTTATATGACCGTACAGTCTGCTGGCAGGATTCAAGACATCAAGGCCGCGAGCACCGTCAAGGATGTCGGTAATGCGGGGGCGGCGCTGGCACAGGCGCTGCCGGCAGAAGGATTTGCCCAGGCCGAGCCTGGCTCACCGCAACGCGACACGATCCGGGGGGCAACCGACAAGGCTTACCAGAATTTGCTGAGCGCTTATGACAGGCTGTCCATCGCCGATCCTGATCTGTCGGAGTTGAGAACGCAGATTGAGGCGGCCAGGCCCATGCTGGCTGAATACCGCAGGCTGGAAGATGCGGACGCGCTGCCGCCGGGGGCCGGTGTGAAATACATGCAGCCGATTGCAGCTCTCGCGATTGAGGTGACCCAAAGGGGGGCTTCGGTGACCGGCGTGACGGAAATGTCGAAGAGCCTGCAGGCGTATTATGCTGCCATGCAGTTGAATGATGGCGTGCTGATCGAAACGGCTTCGCTCGACTATCTCAAACCCGATGCCCAGATCCCGGCCCGTATCCTGACGTTGAACAAGATGGGGGTGGGCCTTCAAACCGTCTTTGCAGCGCCTGTCGTGAACCTGGCGGCGGCCGATGTGACGCGGGACGTCAAGGCGTTCCTGTCCGGTCCGGATGAGGCGAAGCTGGCAGAGCTGCGGGCCAAGGCGAACGATCCTGCGGGCCACGTCGTGACGCAGGCGGACATTGCCGCCTGGAAACAGGCTATCAAGAGCAAGGGCGCGCTGGCATTTGACGTGATTGGCCGGATCATGACAGGGACCGAGGATACGTATCAAACCCTCCTGAAACAGGCTGAAGGCGCTTTTTATCTCTACCTGCTGCTGACGGTTGCCGCGCTGGGCTGCACGGGGCTGTGTTCCTGGTTTGCAGCGAGGCGCCTGACTTCCTTGATCCGCGAGATCACGTACAGTTTCAATGAGCTTGAGGAAGACCATCTGGATACAGAGATTGCCAACACGCACCGTCCGGATGCGATTGGCAATCTGGCCCGCTCTGCGGAAGCCCTGCGTGCCAAACTTCTGGAGCGCCGGGCGCTGGAAGAAGAGGCACAGACCCGGGATGCCCGGGCCGCTGCCGAGCGCCGGTCGATGATGGACAGCCTTGCCAATGATTTCCAGGCCAGCATGGGCGGCATTGTCTCAAGCGTTTCGGACGCGGCAGCAGAGCTGGAAACGGCGGCATCTCAGCTGACGGTGATTTCCGAGGATGTGGCTACGGAAGCGGAGGCTGTGTCCAAGGCGGCCGATGACGCCGGAAATAATGTCTCCTCCGTGGCCAGTGCGTCAGAAGAACTCTCCAGCTCGGTCCGGGAAATTTCAAGACTTGTCGACCATTCGACCGCAACGTCGCGGGCCGGGGTGCAGTCGGCCACTCATACGGCCGATATCGTGAATGAGCTGAGTGCCTCAACGAACAAGATCGGTGATATCGTGGAACTCATCTCGGGCATTGCGGAACAGACGAACCTTTTGGCCTTGAACGCAACAATCGAGGCTGCGCGCGCCGGGGAGGCGGGCAAGGGTTTTTCCGTCGTTGCAGCCGAGGTGAAGGAGCTTGCAAACCAGACCTCCAAGGCAACGGAGGAGATTTCTGCGCAGATCGGCGAAATTCAAAGGAAAACGGAAAGCGCCGTCGGGGCGATTGGGGACATCACCAGTACGATCTCCGAAATCAATGAATCCGCAGGCGGAATTTCCCAGTCCGTCTCCCAGCAATCAGACGCGACAAACGAGATTACGGTTTCCGTGACACGCGCCTCTGACGGCACCGGTGAAGTGGCGCAGCGAATTGTCAGCATGGCCAAGAATGCAAGCACGGCAGGAGAAAATGCCTCCAGGCTGCTGGGTTCCTCAAAAGATCTCGCGCTCCAGGCTGACCAGCTGAAAACACAACTGGACACCTTCCTGAACTCCATCCGGGCGGCCTGATCTCAAGGTGCTGGGACAACCGTGTTGTTCAAAACAGGATCGCCTGATTGTTTTTGATCATGGCATTGAGGATGGCGAGGAGTTTCCGGCGGCAGCGATGAGGATTGGCGCAAGGACGACAACGACCACAGACCAGATGGCGTCATCGGCAACAAAGTGCCTGTGGATCTGATGAAATCAGAACACGCGGCCAGCCCGTGTTCCTGATGCTGTCCGGCAAACTCTCGAGCATCGGGCGACAAGTCTGTCTTCGGCGTATGTTGGTATAACGCGCTTAGGTTTTTTCCAACCCGAGGCCGTGCTTTTGCGCCTGCCTGACGCTACAAGGCAGACGCGGACCAAAGCCAAAATCAAAAATGGCGCTTCTCAATCAGTCAAATTTCATAAGCATAAGTCTTTGACAGTCAGGCCGGCCTTGCGACTGATCGCGCGCGATCCTGCGAGGGGGGGCGGCCATAAGCCTTGCGATAGGCTGCGGCAAAAGCGGGCTGTGAGCTGTAGCCGCACCAGTCCATGATCGTGGCCATGCTCAGTCGCGTGTCCAGTATGAGACGGCGTGCCAGATCAAGCCGGATGTTCCGGTAACATTGCATCATGGACAGCTTCATGCTGTTGTGAAACTGTCTTTGCAGCTGCCGGGTCGACAGACCGACGAGCAACGCGATCTGATCTGCGTCCAAGGGATCAGCAATATGGCTTTCCATCAATTCGATCGCCGCTTCAACCGCTGCCGGTAGAGCGCCGTAGCGGCTTTTGACGCTGGCTTGCTGCGGCGCATCGGGGCTGCGTATCTCGGTCTGGATGAACCAATCACTGATTTTGCGCGCAAAATCAGTGCCGTGATCCTTTGCAATTATGGCGTACATCATGTCCAGCGGCGCTGTCCCGCCAGCACAGGTATATCTGTCGCGGTCAATCACATAGAGCCGCCGCTCGGCGACCAGATTGGGATAGAATTCCTGCATCGCGTCCAGATGATGCCAATGCAGTGTAAAGCGCCGCTCTTGAAGCAATCCGGCTGCCGCCAAAATCGCAGCACCGCCGGAAATACCGCCGAGGGCCACGCCTTGCCGGTCCAGCTTGTGCAGCCAGGCAAACAGATTGGGGTTGCGAAAGCTCAGCGGTTCGCCCCCCGCCACGACAAAGACCATGTCCAGCGGGCCCGTTTCCTTCGCAAACCCTCGCGTGTCAAAGCGCGCACCCAGAGACGAGGCCGCAGAGCTTTCGAACAAAGACAGGGCCTGAATGCCGTATATCTCTTGCCCGGCGAAGAGGTTCGCGGCCCTCAGCGGCTCCATTGCCGCAGCGGTGGACATCAGGGCAAACCCATCCAGCAGGACAAAGCCAAGATGTTTCTTTTTCGAATATGGCTGATTCACGACTGAATATGTCCCGATAGCGTTAGAGCGCAGTCTGCGCAAGACCATAGGATGCGTCAACCGATAGGGAGCCATCAGTATGACCTTCTCAGGATTCCGCGTCCTCAAAGAGGCTTTGACCGGACATAAGGGCTGGAAACCGCTTTGGCGTGATCCCGTACCACAGGACCATTATGACATCGTCATTATTGGTGGCGGCGGGCATGGTTTGGCCACCGCCTTCTATCTGGCCAAGGTCTTTGGCATGGCCAGGGTCGCGGTGTTGGAAAAGGGGTGGCTTGGTTCGGGTAATATCGGACGCAACACCACAATCATCCGCTCCAACTACCTTCTGGAAGGCAATCAGCCGTTTTATGAGTTCTCCATGCAGCTCTGGGAACATCTGGAGCAAGAGCTGAACTTCAATGCGATGGTCAGCCAGCGGTCAATCATCAACCTGTTCCACAGCGATGGCCAGCGCGACGCCTATCGGCGGCGCGGCAATGCGATGCATCTGTCCGGCGCGGGCGGACGGATGATGGATCAGAACGAATTGCGCAAGGTTGCGCCTTTTCTGAACTTTGACAATGCGCGCTTTCCGATCAAAGGCGGGCTCTGCCAGGATCGGGCCGGCACCGCCCGGCATGATGGTGTGGCCTGGGGCTATGCACGCGCGGCGGATCAGCGGGGCGTTGATCTGATCCAGAATTGCGAGGTCACCGGATTCCGCATTGAGGCGGGGCGCATCAAAGGTGTGGAAACAACCCGCGGGTTTATTGCCGCAGGCAAGGTAGGCGTTGCTGTGGCGGGCTCTTCCTCGCGCGTAATGGCGCAGGCGGGACTGCGCTTGCCACTCGAAAGCCATGTGCTGCAGGCTTTTGTCAGTGAAGGGCTAAAGCCGACGATCCCGGGTGTGATCACCTTTGGGGCCGGGCATTTCTATGTGAGCCAGTCGGACAAGGGCGGGCTTGTCTTTGGCGGTGACATTGACGGCTATAATTCTTATGCACAGCGCGGCAATCTGCCGGTGATTGAAGATGTCGCCGAAGGCGCGATGGCCCTGATGCCCATGCTGGGCCGGGCGCGGCTGCTGCGCAATTGGGGGGGGATCATGGATATGTCCATGGACGGTTCACCCATCATAGACCGCACACATATTGACGGGCTCTATCTGAATGCGGGCTGGTGCTATGGCGGTTTCAAGGCAACGCCTGCCTCTGGCTATGCCTTTGCCCATCTGCTGGCCACAGACAGGCCCCACGAAACCGCCACGGCCTATCGTCTGGACCGGTTCCAAAGTGGCCATGTCATCGACGAAAAGGGCGTTGGCGCCCAGCCCAATCTGCACTGAGGTTCCCATGCTGATCCCCCACCCTCTGCTTGGTCTGCGCGATGCGCAGGAGTTTACGTATCTTGGTGATGCCTCGCTGATGGCCCGGCCTGATCCCGAGGCCCCTGATGCCGAGGCCCTCTTTAGCGACTATGTCTTTTTGCGCGACAACCCGGCGGGCGTCCATCAGGAGCTGTGGTTTCATGAGCAGGGCGATCGCAGCTGGCTGGTGGTGACGCGTGACACAGTCACGCATGAGATTTTGGGCGCAGAACTGGCTTCCAACATGAAAAGGGTATCCGCATGACCCGACTTGCTGGCGGTCTGATCGACCGCAGCCAGACGCTGAGTTTCCGGTTCGATGGCAAGACGATGCAGGGTCATGCCGGCGATACGCTGGCGTCGGCCCTGCTGGCAAATGGCGTGCAGCTGATGGGACGGTCCTTCAAATACCACCGTCCCCGTGGCGTGTTCAGTGCCGGATCGGAAGAGCCGAATGCACTGGTGACTTTGGGCCGCGGTGCGCAGTCAGACCCCAACACCCGCGCCACCATGGCCGAGCTGTTCGACGGGCTGGAGGCGCGCAGTCAGAATTATGCAGGTTCTCTTGATCATGATCTGATGGCAGTCAATGACCTGCTTTCGCCGTTTCTGTCCGCAGGTTTCTACTACAAGACCTTCATGTGGCCGCGTGCGTTTTGGGAAAAACTGTATGAGCCTGTCATCCGCCGGGCTGCGGGGCTCGGCGCCCTGTCTATGTTGCCAGACCCGGACGCCTATGGTCGCGGTTTTCTACATCCCGATCTGCTGATTGTTGGCGGCGGGGCCGCAGGGTTGATCGCAGCTTTGACCGCCGGACGCGGCGGGGCGGACGTGGTTCTGGCGGACGAGGATTTCCGTTTGGGCGGGCGGCTACTGGTTGAAGGCGGTGTGCTGAACGACCAGCCCGCGGCGCTGTGGGTGCAAAACGCCCTGGAGGAGTTGGAAAGCCTGCCAAATGTGCGCATCCTGACGCGCACCACCGTGTTTGGCACCTATGACCACGGTATTTTCGGTGCGGTCGAGCGAGTCTCGGATCACCTCGCCACCTCTCTGCCTGTGCGGCAGACCTTGTGGAGGATCACCGCAAAGCAAGCCATTCTGGCAGCGGGCGCGACCGAGCGGCATATCCCCTTTGCCGACAATGACCGGCCTGGCGTGATGCTGGCCGGGGCAATGCGCGCCTATGCCAACCGCTGGGGCGTGACTGCGCAACGGGATGCGGCCGATCCGGTCGCGATCTTCACAAATGGCGATGACGGCCATCGTAGCGCGGCCCAGCTTGCCGCGCTTGGCGTGCCCGTTCTTGGGGTGATTGATCCGCGCGAGGATGCGCCAAACCTTGGCGGTTATGAAACATTTTCAGGCGCACGGATCACCGGCACAAAGGGTCGTAAAGGTCTGAGCGCGATTGAGGTTACACGCAACGGCTGTTCCGACTGGATGCCGTGCGGAGTGCTCGGAGTCTCGGGCGGGTGGAACCCGAACCTGCATCTTGCGTCTCATCACCGGGGGCGGCCGGTTTGGGATGAGGCACGGCTTGCCTTTGTGCCGCCGGCGGATGGTCCGAAAGGCATGCTGATTGCTGGCGCCGCGCGGGGAGAGGGCTCGACGGCTGCGGCCCTGCTGGATGGTCAGCGTGCGGCCAGGACTGCTCTGGAGCAGTTGGGGCGTAGCACGCAAACCGCACCCTTGCCCGAGTGTTCGGATGAGGAAAGCACGCAAACCGCGCTGTGGCATGTACCGGGCAAACGCCGCGCTTGGGTTGATTTCCAGAATGACGTTACAGTCAAAGACATCCAACTGTCCCATCAAGAGGCCATGCGCCCTGTTGAGCATCTGAAACGCTGGACCACGCTGGGCATGGCCACGGATCAGGGCAAGACCGCCAATGTGACTGCGCTTGCCGTCATGGCCGAGCTGACGGGCAAAACCATACCCGAAACTGGCACGACAATCTTTCGCCCTCCCTATACCCCGGTCTCTCTGGGGGTGCTGGGCGGCGGCGATACCGGCGCAAATTTCCGTCCACGCCGCCTGACGCCGACCCATTACTGGGCCGAAGCACAGGGGGCTGTCTTTGTCGAGGTTGGGCAATGGATGCGCGCGCAATGGTTTGCACAGCCGGGCGAGACTCATTGGCGTGAAAGTGTCGACCGCGAGGCGAAGTCCGTGCGCGCCTCTGTCGGGATCTGTGACGTGACCACTTTGGGCAAGATTGATGTCCAGGGCGCGGATGCGGGTACCTTCCTCAACCGTCTGTATTGCAATCAGATGGCCACGCTGAAAGTGGGACGGGTCCGCTATGGGCTGATGCTGCGCGAGGATGGCCATGCCTATGACGATGGCACCGCGGCGCGCCTGGCCGAGAACCATTATGTCGTTACCACCACCACAGCAAATGCTGGTCTGGTTTATCAAAGGATGGAATTTGCGCGGCAATGCCTGTGGCCGGAACTGGACGTGCATCTGATATCGACCACCGATGCCTGGGCGCAAATCGCTGTGGCCGGACCGAATTCACGAACGCTGCTTTCCCGGCTTGTGGACGGGTTTGATCTGTCCAATGAAGCGTTTCCCTTTATGGCTTGCGCTGAGCTGACGGTCTGCAATGGTTTGCGGGCGCGTCTGTTCCGCATCTCATTCTCTGGCGAACTGGCCTACGAAATCGCCGTGCCTGCCCGCTATGGCCATGCGCTGATGGCACGGCTGATGGAGGTGGGCGCAGATCTGGAGGTCACGCCTTATGGAACCGAGGCGCTTGGCGTCTTGCGCATTGAAAAGGGTCATGCCGCAGGCAATGAGCTGAACGGCCAGACCACGGCGCAGATGCTTGGGCTAGGCCGCATGGTGTCGCAGAAGAAGGATTCGATTGGCGCGGTCATGTCTCGCCGGGACGGTTTGGCCAAGGACACCAGGCGCTTGGTCGGCCTTAGACCTGTGACGCAAGGGCAGAGTGTCGTGCCGGGCGCGCATCTGTTTGCCAAAGGAGACCCTCAAGATATGGCGCATGATCAGGGCTGGATAACGTCGGCAGCCTTTTCGCCCCATATGGGCACCTCTATCGGTCTGGGTTTTCTACAGCGAGGGGATGAACGGATGGAGGAAGAGATCATTGCGGCCAATCCGATAGAGGGTACATCCACCCGCCTGCGTGTGGTCTCGCCGCATTTCATCGATCCGGAAGGAGCACGTCTTCGTGACTGATCTGAAACCGATAGGCGCCTTTGGCGACACCAAGCCGCGCAGCAAGACATTGGGTGGTTATACCCTATGCGAGAATACCGACCGGGCCCTTGCCTGCTTGTCGTTGCACGCCAGCTCCTCCCGGCCCGAGCCCTTTGGGCTTCCCCTGCCCGGTCCGGGGGAGATGACGTCCGTTGCGTTCTGGATGGCCCCCGGCCAATGGATGCTTGAAAAATCCGGCGCGGCCGAGACGGATTTTGCGGCCGCGCTGCGCTCTGAAATCCCCCAGGCCTGTATCACAGAGCAAACTGATGGATTTGTGTGCCTCGACATACAGAGCGCGACCTCCGGCGATAGTGTCGCGCTGCTGGAACGGCTGATCAACCTGCCACCGGAAGCGACCTATCCGGGCCGCGCAGTCCGCACCGCAATTGAGCACATGACCGTCTTCGTCCTGCGGCGCAGTGAGACGCAGATCAGTGTGCTGGCCATGCGCTCGGTCGCCGGATCACTCTGGCACGCGCTAGAAACTGCCATGTCCCGGCTTGCGTCTTCCCAATAAGACGCACCGGCCCAAACGCGGCTGACGCGATTCAGCCAACCATCTTTTCTTCGGAGCAACCATGTCCAAATACTGTCTGACCGTTTCCTGTCCAACGACACGCGGCATTGTCGCGGCCATCTCGACCTTCTTGGCCGAGCATGGGTGTAATATCACAGACAGCTCACAATTCGACGATGCCGAGACGCAGCAGTTCTTTATGCGCATCAGCTTCCAGTCCGAAACGGGCATCGACCGCGAGACGCTTCGAGCCAATTTCAGCGACATCGCCCAGAATTTTTCGATGGATTTCGCCGTTCACGATGAAGACGAAAAGATGAAGGTCGTCATTATGGTCAGCCGCTTTGGCCATTGCCTGAACGACTTGCTCTATCGCACCCGCATCGGCGCTTTGCCGATCGAGGTTGTTGCGGTCATCTCGAACCATATGGAATATCAAAAGCTGGTGGTGAACGCGGATATTCCGTTTCACTGTATCAAGGTGACCCCTCAGAACAAACCGCGGGCCGAGGCCGAGATCATGCAGGTGGTCGAGGAAACTGGCGCCGAACTGGTGGTTCTGGCGCGCTATATGCAGATCTTGTCAGACGATATGTGCCAGCGCATGTCGGGACGGATTATCAATATTCACCACTCTTTCCTGCCATCGTTCAAGGGGGCCAATCCCTATAAGCAAGCGTTTGAGCGCGGGGTCAAACTGATCGGCGCGACCTCGCATTATGTCACGGCAGATCTGGATGAAGGTCCGATTATCGAGCAGGACACAGTGCGCATTACCCATGCGCAAAGCGCGGCGGACTATGTGTCTTTGGGCCGCGATGTGGAAAGTCAGGTGCTGGCTCGCGCCATTCATGCCCACGCCAATCATCGGGTCTTTCTGAATGGGAACAAGACCACCGTCTTTCCGGCAAGCCCTGGTTCCTATTCGTCCGAAAAGATGGGTTAGCGCACGATGCTCCAGAGCGCCCGGCCTTAAAACCTGAGACACGAATGGGCTGCCATACCTGCGGTAGCCTCAGGACATTCGTGTCAAAGACCAATTCAGGTTAAAGACCGGATGCTCAAGAGATCTTTCAGCTCCCACCTTCCGCCGTTTTGCGGACTGTGGAGGGAGATATGCCGAAAAATTCGGAAAAAGAATAAGAGAAATACGATCCAGATCTGAACCCTGTCGCAATGGCAACGTCAATCAGCGACAGATTGCTGTGCTGAAGCAAATCCCGCGCCTGCTCGAGCCGGCGGGTTTTGCAATAGCGTGCCGGCGTCATGCCCAGATGTTTCTGGAACAACCGTTCAAGCTTTCTGCGGCTGGCCCCCACTGCGCTGGCCAGATCGTCTGGCGGAATGGGGTGCTCCATATTCTCTGCGATGAGCGTCACCGCTTTGCGGATTTGCTGCGGCGCGGTTTCATCCAGCAGCGCCGATCCATGGGACTGCATGACCAGATTGTTGCGTATTCGGTCCAGTTGTAGCTGGTTGGCAACCGAATGGACCAGCCAGGTTTCATGTTCGCGGGCGATGATCTCCATCATCAGATCAAAAGAAGACATGCCTCCTGCGCAGGTCATGATTTGTCCGTCGATTTCATAGATCGCATCAGACAGTTCGATATCGGGAAACTCCTCGTGAAAGGCTGGTTTGCCCTCCCAGTGGATGGTTGCGCGTTTCCCGGTCAGTAGTCCTGCGCGCGCCAGAAAGATTGTTCCCATAGAGATCGCGCCCATCGTCACGCCCGCCGCGAACCTGCGGCTGAGAAAGGCGGAAAGCCGGGTTTGATTGGCCGCTTCCAATCCCAAACCTGCACAGACAAAGCAATAATCCGGCACTCCCCCGGACCCCAGCTGCGCCCCATTTTCCAACACCAGCCCGTTGGAGGCACGGATGGTTGCGCCTGCTTCGGCGACGACACACCAGTCATAGGCGGTCTGGCCCGCCATTCGGTTGGCGACCCGCAAAGGTTCAATGGCGGCAACCACAGAGAGCATGGAAAAATCATCCAGCGCTACAAATTCAAACCGGGCCGGTTTGATCCTGGGGTTGGAGTGCGTTTGTTGAGGGGCGATTGCAGGCTCCGCTGGGCAATTGAGGCTGTTTGGCAAGAGAGTTTGCCCATTATAACATCCCGCTCCTGAGAGGGTAATACATAGTGTAGTTCGGGCGGTCACTCTTCTTCCATGCCTCTTGGGGCGTGTGCCAACACCCCGCTTCAGAGGCGTAAGAGAGTGGCCGCCCGAACTACACTATGTATCCGGCAGGCGAAGATGACGCGCTTATCCAGGAAACTTGAGGGTGACATCCGATTTTGGTTTGGAACAGCAGGCCAGAATAAAACCCTGCGCAACCTCACGCTCCGACAACCCGCCGTTCTGGGTCATCTCCACCTCGCCGGAGAGTAGTTTCAGCTTGCAGGTGCCACATTGACCGGCACCGCAGCCTGTCGGGACGCGCAGGCCCTGCATGCCCAAGGACTGGGACAGATTCAGAGCGTGCGCCACCGGCACCTCTTTGCCGCGCAGATGGGCGGTGAAGCTGCTCGCTTGGCCGCTTTCCTCCGTCTTTGGCGCAGACCTGATCGGAGCGGGCGCAGACGCCGCGCCGAAACTCTCGGTCAGAAAGCGCTTTGGATCCCCCCCTTCGGACCGATAGATTTGGCCAATCTGAGTCATGAATCCCTCGGGTCCACAGCAAAAGGCCGTACGCCGCGCCAGATCCGGGATCATGGCGCGCAGCATGGCGCGGTCTGGTCGTCCGCGATAGCCGCGCCAGCCCTGGAGGGCATCCGCCTGTGTGACACAGTCATACAGCTTCAGATTGGGCAACTGTAAAGATATATCGGCAAGTTCCTGCGTGAACAGCAAGTCCTCCGCCGTCCGGGCGACCTGAAGCGCGATCACATCCACCGTTTCTCGCCGCTCCGCAAGCCAGCGCAACATCGACATCATCGGCGTAAAACCACTGCCCCCACCGATCAGCACAAGTGGAGCGCCGGGATGTGTGATCAAGCCAAACCGTCCAAAGGGACCACGTGCCGTCAACCGGTCTCCTTCTGTCAATGACTGATGCATCCACCGGGTCGCGTGGCCGGTCTGAACGGCCTTGACGGTTATGCTGACACGTTTCAGATCGGTCCCGGCCGAGCAAATCGTGAATGTTCGCGTCACTTCACCATCGGGCATCGGCAGACGCAAGGCCAGCGCCTGACCGGGGTGGTGACGTAGCGGACCGTTTTCCATCTCAAATTCAAAGGTTACAATATCTGCTGTTTCTTGCTTGCGACGCCGCAAAACAAGCATCACATCCCCAATTGGACAAACAGGCACCGAAGGTTTGGGAAAAGGCAGATGCTGATCGTGCTGGTACAATGTCACGAAAGGTTACTCCGCCGCCAACAGAGCCTGTTGTGACTGGTCTAACCACGTGTCCAATGTGCCACGATACCAGTTCAGGAAATTCAAAATCATAAATTCGGAAACCTCCGAATAAGGGCCGGGTTCATAACCAGGAGAACGGGTGCCCCGCTGGTTTTCTTCTGCCAGACGCTTATCCTGCGCGTTCGTCTCGATCCAGACATGAGACAGATGCTCTGGATCATAATCCCAGCCCTCGACCGCATCTTCATGTACACACCAAGTCGTGCGTATCTCGGTTTTGTCAGGACCCAGAGGCAATATACGGAAATGGATGGTCATTTCCGACAAGACATGATGCCAGTTATTCGGCACCCGAAAGGCACGAACAGATCCGAGATCCGGTTCTGTCAGATCCCCCAGCAGCTTTTTGCAGGCCAGCTCTCCATCCATGGTCATAGAGCGCGCGCCTTTGCGGAAGGGCAGGCGGATGCAGCGGAACTCTGCCCCGCCATCGGCAGGGGCATGAGGCAGACCAAGCGCGTCCCAATCGCGGGCTTTCTGTTCCATCAGGTCAAACTCGTCCCCGAACCGGGCGTCGTCCGGCAGGGCCATTTCGACCAGAGAGACCAGCAATTCAGGGTGGTTGCCCGCACAGTGATAGCACTCGCGATTGTTCTCGATCACCAATTTCCAATTGGCTTCTTCGACGATGACCGATTCACGCACAATCTTGGTGCGTCGGGGATCATGCGGTTGGATATAGGGTGTGATCCCGGCGCGAAACCGCTCAATGTCCGGCGGTGTCTCGGCCAGGCTGATATAGAGCAACCCCTCCACAGAGGTGACATGCACCGGTTTGAGAGGGAATTTTGCAGGGTCAAAATTCTCGCCCATAAATCGTGTGCCAATCAGTGCACCGTTCAGGTCATAGGTCCATTGGTGATAAGGGCACACCAACCGGTTCGTATGCCCCCGCTCCTTGGGACACAGCCGCGAGCCGCGGTGGCGACATGCGTTGTGATAGGCGCGGATCACGCCCTCTTCGTCCCTCAAGACAATCACCGGCGCATCGTGAACGGTGAGCGTGATATAGTCACCGGCATTGGGAATTTCACATTCCGGCCCGGCAAACAGCCACTCTTTGTAAAACACAGCTTCGATATCCGCTGCGAAAATGTCGGGGTCATTGTAAAACGCACTCGGAAGAGAATATCCGTCCCGACATCTTTCCAATTCCGCACGTAGGAAGGTGGTGTCTATTGGGCGTGGCATATGGGCTCTCCGGATTTTGATGTGCCTACCAAGATCGCCCGGCTGCTGGACCGTTTCTTTAGAAATAGCGCCAAACTTCTCTGAAATATCTCCAGGCCTGCTGTTTTTCGGGCGGCTTCTCATTCCAGCCTGCCGTTATATTGAAAATATTTGGCGGAAATCCTGAGGGGCGGTGGCGCATGCCCCCTAAGGTTTGTGGAAACGTATCTGTAGCCCACTTAAAAACTCTAGCTGGAGTCCTCATGTCCTTCCCTCAAAGCACCCCCTACCTTGTCATCGGCGCAGGTATTCACGGCCTGTCCACTGCGCTCCATCTTGCCAAGCGGCTGAAGGCCACAGGCAAGGGCACCGGCGCAGATATTCTGGTGGTGGACAAGACAGGGATTGCGGCGGGTGCCTCTGGTATTGCCTGCGGTGTGGTGCGCAACAATTATTTCCAACCGGCGATGCGTGAACTGATGGCGCATTCCGTGTCCCATTGGGAGGCGAATGCCGAAGCATTCCAATATAACCCGGTCGGCTATATGCAAATTTCGGCCGAAAGCATGCATGAGGATGTGGCGCAAATTTACCGCGAGCAGCAGGCGATTGGCTATGAGTCCAGCTTTATCGAAGGGACAGCCGATTGCGATGCCTATATGAAAGAGATCTTCTCGGACTGGCGGGCACAGAACATCACATCGGTCCTGCATGAAAAACGTGGTGGTTATGCGCACAACGCGGCTGCGATCTATGCGCTGGCAAAGATGGCCGAGGAAGAGGGCGTGCGCATCCTCACCGGGGTTACAGTGACGGGGCTCAAGGGGGCGAACGGGTCCTCCTCTGCGATCGCTGGAGTTGAAACGGACAAGGGCGTTATTGCCTGCGACTATCTGGTGGTCGCCGCGGGTCCTTGGGTCCGGGATTTCTGGACCATGGCCGAGCTGCCCGCGCGTATTTCGGTCAAGAGTGCCTCTGGCCAAATGCATTCAGACATTCCCATGTGGAAATTCTGGCAGCTCGAAGAAGGGGTTCTGCGGGTCGATCCGGAAAGCTTCAAAACCAACGACGGCAAGTTGCCGCCGGTGATTCATGTAGACACGGACGCGCCGCTATATTCGGACGTGGACGGTTCTCTCATCACCGAAGAGATGTGGGGTATCTACTACAAGCCGGACTTCAACTTTGGTGGCATTCAGGGCGGAGCGATGCCCTACAAGGTCGACAAGCCTGCCGATGAGGTTGAGATTGATCCTTATGGCCCTTCCTCGCCTGAATTTGTCTCTTCTCCGGAATTTGCGCATATGTGGGTCTCGGCCCTTGCGCATTGCAATGAACGGTTTTCCGGCACAATGCCCAAGTACCACAAAGAGCCATCGGGCGGCGTCGGGTGTTTTACGCCGGACAGTTTCCCTGTGTTCGACGTGTTTCGCGAAAACTGCTACATCATTGCAGACAGCAATCACGGATACAAAATGATTGGTGTGGGTGAACTGGTGGCCGAAGAAATGACAGGCGGCACCTCGGCTCTGCTGGAGCCATTCCGCTTCGGCCGCTATGAAACGGGCAAGCTGCACCCGGTTTCGAACAGCCCCTATCCCTGGAGCTGAACCTTCCAAGACAAAGAGCGCGCCGCGCCCGGGGCTATTCCATAAGCCCCGGCAACTCGCGAAGCATCAATTGCGGCATCAGTGTGCGGACCGTCGGCATGGTCTGGCGTTCCCGAACCACATCCGCATAGTTGACCTCCGCCTGAATCAGGGCCTCGCCAGAATCGGCCTGCGCCAGTTTGGACCCATCGGGGCCAAAGATCGACGACCCGCCCCAGAACCTCATGTCCTGATGCGCCCCGGTCCAGTTGGTCATTATGATCGGCAGACCATAGGTCATCGCCGCATAGCTGCACACAATGCCCCAGCCCTTTTCATTGGAAAATCCGCCGCCAGTGCCCTCGATCGTCGAGGCAATGGGCAGTGCCAAAACTGTGGTTTCGCGCATAGCGGAGAGGTAGAGCTGGCCGGGGTCCCAACTGTCGGCACAAATCATGCCGCCGCAGGTCCAGTGCCGGTCCAGATCCAGCGTCATTGTACGTTTGCCTGCGGTAAAGTATTTGCCCTCATCCAACCGGCCATAGGTGGGCAGGTTAATCTTGCGATAGACCTTTTTGATTTCTCCTTGAAAGAGCCAGGCCAAGGAATTGTAAAAATGGCCCGCCTTGCCCTTTTCGACAAATCCGACAACGGTGCAAATATCTTTGCATTTCTGCGCCAGGGTGTGCAGGAGCCGGTCATCTGCCCAAATGCCGGATTTCTGCACGGTGTTGCCATCAGCAGGATATCCCGTAAGCGAGGTTTCGGGAAAAACCAGCAAATCCATCCGAGCATCCGATGCTTCTTCGATAAAGGCCAGATGTTTGTGAAACAGCACATCGGGGCTTTCAGGCACATGTTCGATCTGTGCACTGGCGCATCGCAAGACATCGCGGTGGATCATCTCCGTCTCCTAATGTTGCAAACTGCCCCCCCCCGGGAGCGGCTGTGCCCCGGGGGGGAGGGGTTAGCCTAGCAAACCGCTTTCGTTAAGGAACTCAGTTGCAACCTCTTCGATGCTTTTCTTGTCAACATCCACCCGGCTATTCAAGTCCTGCATGGTTTTGTCGGACAGTTTCGCGGAGATTGCATTCAGCAAATCACCCAATTCGGGATGCGCGTCCAGCACCTCGGTGCGAATAGTCGGTGTCAGTGCGTAGTTCGGGAAAAATCCCTTGTCATCTTTCAGCACCTTGAAATCAAAAGCGGCGATTCGGCCATCGGTGGCAAAGACCAAACCCGCATCCACCTGACCATCCTTCAGTGCGGGATAGATCAAACCGGATTGCATCGGGGCCAGATTGCGGCGGCTGGTTTCAAATCCATAAGCCTTTTCCAAGCCTGGCAGACCATCTGGCCGCTTGGGAAACTCCGCATTCACACCAAGCTTTAGCGAGGTGCCTTCGTTAAACGCAGCGGCAAGATCAGACAGGGTGGTCAGCCCCTTGTCATCAGCGGCGCGCACCGCCAGGGCATAGGTGTTGTTCGCTGCCGACGCGTTCAGCCATGTGATCCCTTTGGCCGCATCCAGTTCTTTGACCTTGGCATAGGTTTCGTCCGCACTCAGCTTATCGGTTACCTTATTAAAGGTGACCAGCGACGTGCCGGTATATTCCCAGTAAATATCCACCTGACCGTTCTCTTGCGCAGCGCGCAGAACGCTGGTTCCCATGCCATCCAGCTTTTCCGTGTCAAAGCCCTTTGCGTCAAGAAACTGATGCGTAATTTCCGCCATCAGCAGCTGCTCGGTAAAGTTTTTGCCGCCCACTTTCACCGTGGTGTCGGCTTGTGCAGGGCCTGCCAGAACGGCAATCAAGGCAGTGGCTGCGCATAAGACTGATTTGAACATGTTTGGTCCTCTGTTAGGTTTATGTTTGTTAGGGCCGCAAAGGGTTCACCCCTCGCGGAATAAGCCAGAACTGCGCTCTGGCAAGCGCCCAGTCGGCGAGCATCGCCAAAAGGACGACGGGAATGGCACCAGCAAGGAGCATTTCCATCTCGTTCAGATCAATGCCGGTAAAGATCAGTTCCCCCAACCCACCACCACCGATGAGAAAAGCCAGAGGAACCGTGCCGACATTGATCGCCACTGCGGTGCGGATGCCAGCGAACATCACAAACAGCGCATTTGGCAGTTCAACCGACCACAGAATATGCAAAGGTGTCATGCCCATGCCGGTGGCGGCCTCTTTGAGCGGGGCGGGGACTTCGCGCAGCCCCTGAAAGACATTGCGGACAATCGGCAGTAGTGTTGCCACCCACAGGCCAAAGATCGCCGGAATCGTGCCGATGCCCAAAAAGGTGATCGAAAGCGCCAGCAGCGCCAGGGTGGGGATGGTCGTACCGATATTGAAAACTTGCAGCAGGGTCTCTGCATAGGTTTTCATCCAGTCCCGGCTCAGCAAGATTCCTACGGGAACCCCCACCAAAATCGCCAAGGCGGATGAGACCAGAACAAGGTAAATATGCTGGCCGGTCAGGTAGATGATATCATCGCTATAGTTCCGCCACAGATCGCCGAAAAAACCGCGCTCTCCGATCATGATGCCAAAGGTCAGCACGCAGCCCAGGCCAAAGGCAATAGCTGTTCTGATCTGGTCGGGAAGGAGCGTGCCTCGCGCGCTCATAGTACCTCCGCCGCGTCCGGAGGCATTGCCGAGTCGCGATATGTCGCTCCCAAGGCATGTGAAATCGCACGCTGCGTGATCGAGCCCTGAAAGAACCCTTCATCATCCACACAGGCCAGCCAGGTTGTATCATAGCGGAACATCTTGGACACCGCAGTGCGCAACTCGTCCTTGACGTTGACTGTAGTGGGCAAGGCCTGGTGATGCTCTTCGACCTGACCATTGAGATCTTTGATATCGTTCAGATGCAGAAAGCCGCGCGCGCGCCCCTTTGGGCCAACCATGACGATATTCTTGTGACCGGCCTCTTCCATAAGGTGGCGCGCCTTGGCCAGATTGTCATTGGCCATGACACGCACCTGCTCGCCATACATGACCTCTCCGACACTCAGCAGGCTCAGCCGTTTCAGGGTTCGGTCCGAGCCAACAAAGCTGGCGATGAAATCATTGGCAGGGCGGGCCAAAAGGTCATCCGGGCTGTCATACTGTTCCAGCTTCCCATCCCGGAAAATCGCGATCTTGTCGCCCATCTTGATGGCCTCATCAATGTCATGGCTGACAAAGGCAATGGTCTTGCGGATTTCCTTTTGCATCTTCAGGAACTCGTCCTGAATGACCGTCCGGTTGATCGGATCAATCGCGCCAAAGGGTTCGTCCATCAGCAACACAGGCGGGTCCGCAGCAAGGGCGCGGATTACACCCACCCGTTGCTGTTGGCCGCCGGAAAGCTCTTTGGGATAGCGTTTTAGAAAAATTGCGGGGTCCAGATTGACCATCTCCAAAAGCTCTCCCGCGCGGCGGCGCGACGTGGTTTTGTTCCACCCCAGCAGATCAGGAACCACGCAGATGTTTTCTTCGATCGTCATATTGGGAAACAGACCGATTTGCTGGATCACATAGCCAATGTTCCGTCGCAATTCGATCGGGTTGAGGCTGTCGGTATCGCGGCCCGCCACCCAGATCTTGCCCGAGGTTTTGGGTATCAATCCGTTGATCATCTTGAGCGTTGTGGTCTTGCCGCAGCCCGACGGGCCCAGCAGGACGCAAATCTCGCCTTCTGGGACATTCATCGAAACCTGATCGGCCGCGATCACGCTGGGTCCGCCCGGGATGTCAAAAACCTTTGAGAGTTTTTCAAGCTTTATCACGATAATATCTTCGAACTTGTCAGACCCTGGCGGTAGAGCCAGACGGTGGTGTGAGACGGTTTTGCACCCACATCAGCGCATAATCCGCCGCGATTGCCAGCAGTGAGACCATGAGCGCGCCGGTGACCAACTGCCTGGGATCGGATTGGGAAATCCCGCGCGAAATGAACACCCCCAGCCCGCCCGCGCCGATATAGGCGGCAATTGCGGTAATCCCGATATTCATCACCACCGCGATACGTACACCCGCCATCACCACGGGGACTGCCAGCGGAATTTCCACCCGCGCGAGCCGTTGAACCGGCGTCATGCCCAAACCGCGTGCCGCTTCGCGCAGCGCGGGGTCGACATTGGAAATGGCGGTGTAGGTGTTGCGGATGATTGGCAGCTGGGAATAGAGCAACACCGCAATTACCGCTGGCAGATAGCCCACACCCTGTCCGATGACTGACAGGATAGGGATCATCAAGCCAAATAATGCGATAGACGGAATCGTCATGATGATCGAGGCGATATAGAGCACCATATCCGCCGCCCGTTGATTGAGCGTGATCAAAATGCCAATCGGTACCCCTGTGAGGATCGCCAAACCGATCGCCACGGCAACGATCGAAAGATGCTGAAAGGTTCTTTCAGCAATCACATCAAGGTTTTGGCTTATGAAAGTCAAAACGTCCAAATCGTGTTCCCCATGGCTCGCATCCAGAGTGTTTTGTTTTTGTCTGGTAGACGATGCGTTAGACCAAAGCTGTCGCGACTTCCGGTTCCTAATTTTCGAATGCGCGGCAAAGTTTGTCGTCTCCGCGTCGGCTGAGCGCGATGATGTCCTGAAACCGTCAAATCAGGTTCCCTGAGCAGTGTTGGAGGTGCCACGATTTGGCGGATTGTGCTGCCCGGAGGTGGGCCTGTCCCGGATTTGTACCGCGCCTTTGACTTGGTATTTTGCCACAAAGGAGACTCTTCACGGCATCACGTCACGTCGCGGAGTTTCGCGCAGCGACACAGAATTTATTGCCAAAGAAACAATGTGACGGCACCGTTGTTACACCGACTGACACAGGCACAGATGTAGAGGTCTTCGGAGCTGTCGGTCTTCTCGTCGATGCAACGAAGAACGTGTCCGGCTTAATTGATAATAAGTTGAGGGGAATTTTGGTAGCGGAGGAGGGACTCGAACCCCCGACACGCGGATTATGATTCCGCTGCTCTAACCAGCTGAGCTACTCCGCCATAAGGCGAGGGCAGGCGGTGGCCTGCGCGACGTGGAGGTGCTTATAGGGGCGCTGCGGGCAGGCGTCAAGGGGAGAATCTGCGCCGGCCCGCAAAGGTTTGCCTTTGGGCTTAAACGGCAGAAACCGGGGCGCTCTCTTGTGGAAAATCGACCGCCCAGGCGCCGGAGCGCTCGGTCTTGTGGATCCAGCCGCCCCCCAGTACCCGTGCCGTTTCATCGTCGCTGTCAAAGAAGACACAGGCCTGGCCCGGTGCAACGCCGGTTTCCCCGTTGGCCAGATCGACAAAGCCCTTGCCGTTGAGAAGCTTCAAGGTGGCGGGTGCCGGCGGGCGGGTGGAGCGGACCTTGGCGAAGATCTCGATTTCGTCGCCTTCGTCCAGCGGCTGGTCGCCGATCCAGTTCAGCTCGCGCAAAAGAATAGTGCGCGTGGCCAGCGCCTCACGCGGGCCGACAATCACCCGGCGCGCCTCCGCATCCAGACGCACCACATAAAGCGGTTCGCCGGTCGCAACCCCGATGCCCCGGCGCTGGCCGATGGTGAAATGGATGATGCCGTCATGGCGGCCCAGAACCCGCCCGTCCATATGGGTGATGTCGCCCGGTTCTGCCGCATTGGGGCGCAGCTTTCTGATCACTTGCGCATAATCCCCATTCGGCACGAAACAGATGTCCTGGCTGTCCGGCTTGTCGGCAACGGCCAGGCCGAATTCCGCCGCCAGGTCCCGTACCTTCGCTTTGGGCATGCCGCCCAGAGGGAAGCGGATGAAGTCCAGCTGCTCCTGGGTGGTGGCAAACAGGAAATAGCTCTGGTCCCGGTCCAGATCCGCCGGGCGGTAGAGCGCCCGCTTGTTGCCCTGCTGCTGCGAGCGCACATAGTGGCCGGTGGCCAGTGCATCGGCGCCCAGGTCCCGGGCGGTCTTCAAAAGATCGGTGAACTTGACCGTCTGGTTGCAGGAGACACACGGGATCGGGGTTTCGCCGGCAATATAGCTGTCGGCGAACCGGTCCATCACCTGTTCCTTGAAGCGGCTTTCATAGTCGAGCACATAATGGGGAATGCCAATCTTTTCCGCCGCACGCCGGGCATCGTGAATGTCGACGCCCGCACAGCAGGACTTGGCCCGGGAGACGGCCGCCCCATGGTCGTAAAGCTGCAGGGTGACGCCGATCACGTCATAGCCTTCCGCCTTCATCAGCGCCGCGACGACGGAACTGTCAACGCCGCCGGACATGGCAACGACAACGCGCGTGTCTTCCGGGCGCCCGGGCAGGTCAAGACTGTTTCGCATGGTCAAAACTCATCCAGAAGGTTTGTGCCGGGCGGGGCGCCCCTCAAGGGCTTGCCTCCTGGCGCGCGGGCTATGCCGGTGCGCCTGCCGCTGGCTGTCATCAAAAGTTGCTGCACTATACAGATTTGGGTTTTGAATGCCAATTGCCGCAGGGCGCACGGCAGGCATGCTTTGCCCGACCGGCAAAGCTTGCCGTGCATTTGCGGAGTGAGGTGCGCTCGGAATTCAGGTAAAGATAATAAAAACAATTATTTGCAGTGAATTTTGAAACTGGCCCATTGTTTGCTTTTACCTCGGCGACGACAGATGCCCGGTTTGCGGGCCTAACCTTTCGGGGGCGACAGTGCTGCCAACAGGCATGATCACCGATATCATTGGAGCCGGGGCCGGGACCGGAGCAGCTGGTGGGATTCAGTTTCAGGGGCCAGGAAGACCGTCTGCTGGACAGGGGAGCGGCTCGTCTACATTTGAAGCCGAGCTCTCTGCCCTTGGGGACGGGGATGGTGCGGGCGATGTGGTTTCCAGCGAAACCAACGTCTTGTCAGATGGTTCCGTGGATGTCGGCAGCGCCTTTGCCGCTCCCGCGGACGTGCCTGTCACGCCGTCTGCCGTCGAAGGCGGAGCGGAGACAGGCGGTGACGATCTGACAACGGGCGCTCTCTCTACGGGAGGGGCCGGGGCGCTCGAGCGGGGCGGTTCGGAAGATGGTCTTCTGTCTGGCCCGGGCGCACAGGCAGGCAGTACGGTGCCTCAGGCGCCCGCCGGTCCCCAGGCGCCGGGGGGGGCAGCTGCGGCAGATTCTGCCGGTCAGCCGACAGGTATTTCCGGGGGTGGTAACGGGCAGGGGGCATCCGCTGGAGCTGTGTCCGGTCTTTCCAACGGCGCGGTTGCTGACAGCTCTGGCGCGGGCCGCGCTGTCACGCCAGCGGCGGGAGAGGCGGCAACTGAAACGCTCTCTGGTGTCAAGGCGGGGCAGGCGGCGGACCAGACGCCGGGCCTCTCTGCACAAGCTGCGTCCGCTCAGGCCAGGGGCGCGCAAGCTGCCACACAGGCCGGGCGCCTTGAGGGGCCGGCTGGCCCGGTGAGTGGGGACAGTGCGTCTGCGGCCCTTTCGGGCGCGCAAGCGCCGCGCAAATGGCAAAGCGAATTGCCGAGTGAGCTGCGGGCTCCGGCCCTTGGTCAAGGCGCGCGGGCCAGTCAAGGCGGGGCTCCTGACGGAGCTGGGGGCGTGGCTGCCGACGGATCTCCGATGGGCGCTGCGTCTCAGGCTTCCGGTGCTGGTTCTGGACAACAGGCAGTGGCCCAGGCCGGATCTGGGCTGCTGACCTCTTCTGCCGGTCCGGATGCGGCGGGCCTGTCCTTGGCGGGCAGCGCCCTGGGCACAGACGGGTCAGCCTCGCAAGAGACTGAAACTTTGGACACAGGCTCTGCCAAAATCCAGCAGGGCGGGGCGCCGGGCGCGGAACGTCCGGCGGCAAACGCCTCTGAGATCGAGGCTAAAGGAGCGGCTGGGGACCTGGGGCAACAAAGAGCGCAGTTGCCCACTCAATCCCCTGCGGAAGTTGGTTTGCAAACTGCGTCTCAGGCGGCTTCCGCTGAGGTGTCCAGTGCGGCCACTGCCGCGTCGAAGCAAGCACCGCAGTCTCAACAGGCGTCTTCTGATGCTCTGGCTGCGGCTGCGTCTTCTGAGCCGGATCAAGGGCAGGCCGGGGCTGCAACGCCGTTCAAACCGGTCACGATGGAGGATTCGGAGGCCGGGCTGCGGGGCTCCGGTGCGGGGGCAGGCCCGTCAACCGCCAAGGCGGCTGCTGATGAAGCCGCTGGCCAGACAGGGGCTGCAACCGGCACCGATGGTGCGGTCAAAGGGGCACCCGCAGGGGGCGAGATCCGCCTGCAGGGTGCTTCTCCCCTGGCGGCGACCTTCCTGGCGTCCCAACTGGCGTCCGATGAGACAGCCTCCGGGGACCCGCTTGATATCAGTTTTTCCGGCGAGTTCGGAGCCACGTTGCGCGGCGGCGATACGGCGGGCGCCATGAGAACGGAAAGCCTGCAGACGCCCAATCAGGCCCAGTCCGCCCAGGTTGCCGGTCAGGTGGCTGCGGAAATGGCCCGCAATCTGAAAAACGGCCAGACCCGGTTCCAGATGCGGTTTGATCCGCCGGAGCTTGGCCGGGTGGATGTTCATATGAAAGTGTCGGCCGATGGTGGTGTTCAGGCGCATCTGGTGGTGGAGCGTCCGGAAACCCTCGACATGTTTCTGCGGGACCAGCGCGGCCTTGAGCGGGCGCTGGAGGCTGCCGGACTAACGGCGGACCCTGAAAATCTGCAATTCTCACTCCAGCAGGAGGGAGGGCAGGAATTCGCCTCCGGAGACGATACATCCGGCGGGTCCTCTGATCTGCCGCAGAGCTCTGGAGACAGCAGTGAGGCGGATACCGGTGAGCTTGAACAAGAGATAGTGCAGATGACGCTTGCAGCGCAGCGCGGCGGTCTGGATCTGAAGATTTGAAGAGGAGGGTGGTGCGCCACCCGGGGAGCAAAAAATGACAACGGTATCTGGAGCGAGCAATTCGTCCACGCAGACCAGCCTGTCAAGCCAGCAAGGGCTGATGGCCAATTATGAGCTGTTCCTGAACATTCTGACCGCCCAGATCCAGGCCCAGGATCCGCTGGACCCGATGGACTCGGCCCAGTTCACAAGCCAGCTGGTGGAATATTCCAACGTGGAACAGGCGATCCAGCAGAACAAGAACCTGGAATCGATCATCTCCTCGCTGAGCACCAATATGACGATGGGCTATGTCAGCTATATCGGCAATGATGTGACGGTGGATGCCTCGACAACAAACCTGTCTGGGGGCTCAGCCAGCTGGAAATATGATTTGGCCGAGGATGCCAGCGGGACTTATGAGATCCGCAACTCCACGGGCGATGTGGTCTATAAGGGCGAGGCGGACCTGAAAAAGGGTGAAGGCACGCTGGACTGGAACGGCCGCTCCACCGCCGGGGCGGACCTTCCGAACGGCCTTTATACCATTTCCTTCGACATGAAGGACGCGGCCAGCAACAAGGAGCCGGTCAAGACCCAGTATACGGGCCGGGTCGACCGCGTTGACCTGTCCGGCAGTGAGGTTCTCCTGAGTGTTGGCGGGCGGGAAATTCCGGTGTCCTCCGTCCTGTCCGTGGCCATGCCCAGCTGAGCAACTGCGCTTGGCATTCAACAAAGAGACTTGCCCGCTCAAGGTGTCACGCCTTGGGTGGGCTTTCCTATTGGGGCAGGCTTTCTAGCGCCCACACCGAATAAGACCCTATTCGACCGAAATATGAGAGCGTTCAGCAGGGAGGGTGTCACGGGGCTATGCGGGGCATCGTCCAGGACGCGCGAAATGACGAACCTGAAAAAACTATCCAATAGGGTCTTGTTTGCTGATGTTGGTATTCCCTCTAAGGGCGTGTGCTACGACACAGCATCAGAGGCTCAGGAGCGTGGCAGCCGGAATGACGCTATGTATTGGAAGTCTCTGCCGGGGAGGGCTGCGGGCCCGGGTGTTTATGTGCTGGCTTATTTTCTTGAGGAGGCGGTTCTGCATGAGCTGCCAGCGGATGGGGGTGGGAGCTCGTTTTGCCTTGCAAAATGCAGCTTGAGGAAATTATGGTTAACAGAACCCTATATTGAAGTTAAGAAATCGAGCTTTTCTCTTCATTGCTTCCTAAATATCATTCACTAAATTTAGATTTTATAGTTAATAAAACCCCAACTTTGCTTTAGGCGTTTGTTAAGCGTCGTCTTGTAGTCTCAACTTACCTTGGTCATGGTTAGTGTGAGAGTACAATGACCGAACAGATTCGTTCGCGCGTAAAATATGTCATCGGCCCGGATGGTAGTCCGCTTACTATTGCAGACCTGCCTCCGACATCCACAAAACGGTGGGTGATCCGCCGCAAGGCAGAAGTGGTCGCAGCCGTTCGCGGCGGCCTTCTGTCGCTGGAAGAGGCCTGCCAGAGATACACTTTGACAGTGGAGGAGTTCCTCTCCTGGCAGAGTTCAATCGAACGGCATGGGCTGGCCGGTTTGAGAGCCACACGGATTCAGCAATACAGAGGCTGATCCATCCATCCGTCAGGTTTGGAAAGCGGGGCGCGGATTGCGCGTCCCGGGGAAGGCCGGCATTTGCCGGTCTTTTTTTTGTTCACATTTTGACAATGGTGGCCCGGGTGGCTCCGCTGAATTGCGGATGGGCCGCAGAACTGCCCGAAGGCCACAAGCGCTTTTCCATTTGCAATAAAGGGTTTATCCAAAAATTAATGAAGTGGGCAGTTTTTCCCCACTTCAGTTGCGTTTTGCAATTCTGAAAAGGGCAGAAAACGGCCATTTTGTGATTTCCGTAAAGATTCTGTTAACCACTTGTTAACCGTCCGGGCGGCAAATTTTGCCCATCGGAGTGTGGCGTGTCGGGCCGACTCCCATAATAACAACTTAGACAAGCTTCTGATGCGGGCGGGCTTACGTGAACGGCATAACTGAATTTATTAAGACGCTGGGAGCAGCGCGGATCGCGGCCATGGGTGCCGTTGCCGCAATACTTGTCGGGGTGTTCGCATTCATCATTCTGCGGGTGACTGCGCCGCAGATGACCACTCTCTACAATGAACTCACGCTTGAAGATTCCGCCGCCATCGTCACCCAGCTGGAAAGCCAGGGCGTCCAGTTTAAACTTGCCCGCCAGGGCTCGACCATCATGGTGCCGAATGAACAGGTCGCCCGGTTGCGCATGCAGTTGGCCGCAGAGGGCCTGCCGACCGGTGGCTCCATCGGTTATGAAATCTTCGACCGCAGCGACACACTTGGCGCGACCAGTTTCGTTCAGAACATCAATCACCTGAGAGCAATGGAAGGTGAGTTGGCCCGGACCATCGGGTCTCTGGACCGCATCCGTAAGGCCCGGGTGCATCTGGTGATCCCGGAGCGGCAGCTGTTCCAGAAAGACCGCCGTCCGCCGTCCGCGTCCATCGTATTGAATGTGCGCGGGGCGCTTGGGCCCGGGGAAATCCGCGCGGTACAGCACCTTGTGGCCACGGCCGTTGACGGACTGGACCCGGACCATGTGTCGATTGTCGATGAGACTGGCCGTCTTCTGGCCTCAGGTGCAGGCAGCGATGATGAGGGGATGATCTCCACGTCCTTGCAGGAGCGCACGGTGGCCATTGAAACCCGCCTGCGCAATCAGGTTGAGGAAATCCTGAATTCGATTGTGGGCCCGGGGCGGGCCCGGGTGCGGGTTCATGCGGATGTGGACTATAACCGGCTGACGGAAACCACAGAAACCTTTGATCCGGAAGGGCAGGTTGTCCGCTCCACCCAGACCAAGGAAGAGGCGTCGTCTTCGGTCAGCCGCAATGGTCAGGTGACCGTCGGCAACGAGCTGCCCAATGCGGGCGGCGAGCAGGGCGAAGGCGGGCGGGACACGGCGTCCACGACGGAGGAAATCGTCAACTACGAGATTTCCCGCTCGACCCGGACCGAAGTGGTTGAGGCGGGCGAGGTCAAGCGCCTGTCCGTTGCCGTTCTGGTGGATGGTACCTATCTGCCGGATGCGGATGGCAATTCGGTCTATTCACCCCGTTCCCAGGACACGCTCGACAGGATCGCAGTTCTGGTCCGCTCCGCGGTCGGCTTCGACCAGGGGCGCGGCGATATCGTTGAAGTGGTCAATCTGCAATTTGCCCTGCCGCCGCAGGACGACTTGATGGCTGATGACACCAGTCTGTTCAACTTCACCCGGGACGACATCATGCGGTTTGCGGAACTGGGTGTTCTGCTGCTGATTGCCTTGCTCCTGCTGCTCTTCGTGGTCCGTCCGCTCCTGAAGCGGATCGTCACGCCGGACGAAAAACAGCCTCAGGAGCTGATGATCGGCCCCGATGGCACACTTGTGGTGGAAACCGATGTGCCCAATGAGGACGAGGCTGAAGACGATTTCGTGATCGAATGGCTCGAGCAGGCGAAGCAGGAAGGGGCAATGCAGGCAAGTTCCATCGCCAAGGTGGGTGACATGATCAAGGACCATCCGACGGAAGCCGTGACCATCGTCCGCGGCTGGCTGGATGATCAGGCGGCCTGACAATGAACGATCTTCTCCAAAAACAGCTCAAGGTCAGCGCGGACGAAGAAGAGCGCGAACTCAAGGGCGCCGAGCGGGCGGCCGTTCTTCTGCTGGCCCTTGGCGAATCTCATGGTGCGCCGATCTGGGACAAGCTTGACGAGATTGAAGTGCGCCAGGTCTCGGCAGCCATGGCCAATCTGGGCCCGGTCACGCCAAACATGCTGGAAGACTTGTTCAAGGACTTTGTCCGCCGGGTCAGCTCCCGAGGGGCCTTGACCGGCAATGTGGATGCGACCGAACGGCTGCTGGCCAGCTTCCTGCCCGGGGACAAGGTCTCCGTCATTATGGAGGAAATCCGCGGGCCTGCCGGCCGGAACATGTGGGAGAAACTGTCAAACGTTCAGGAAAACGTTCTGGCAAACTATCTGAAGAACGAATACCCCCAGACCGTCGCTGTTGTTCTGTCAAAGATCAATTCGGACCATGCGGCGCGGGTTCTTGGCATTCTGCCGGAGGAACTGGCGTTGGAAGTGGTCAGCCGGATGCTGCGGATGGATGCGGTGCAAAAGGAAGTTCTGGAAAAGGTCGAGCAGACTCTCCGGGTGGAGTTCATGTCGAACCTGACCAACACGTCGCGCCGGGACAGCCACGAGATGATGGCAGATATCTTCAACAATTTCGACCGTCAGACCGAAGCCCGGTTCCTGGCGGCCCTGGAAGAGGACAACCGCGAGGCAGCGGACCGGATCAAGACGCTGATGTTCACCTTCGACGATTTGTTGAAACTGGATGCGGCCAGCTGTCAGACCCTTCTGCGCCATGTGGAAAAGGATCAGCTTGCGATCGCGCTCAAGGGATCCACCGATACGGCCCGCGAATTCTTCTTCGGCAACATGTCGTCCCGTGCGGCCAAGCTTCTGGCCGACGACATGGAAGCCCTGGGGCCGGTCCGGTTGCGGGATGTTGATGAAGCGCAGACAGACATGGTGAACAAGGCCAAGGACCTGGCGGCAAAAGGTGAGATCATGATCTCCAAGTCGAAGGGCGAGGATGAAATTATCTACTGATGATTCAGCCAGCAGGTACACGTAGCAGAATGGGCAGCATGACCAACCCGTCGAAATTTCTGTTCAACATGGACTTTTCCACGCCGGAAGAGCCCGAGGTTGAGGCGCCGCCTGAGCCGCAGATCCCTATGATCACGTTGGCGGAGCATGAGAAACTGCTGGCGGAGGCAGAGGCGCGGGCGTTTGAAAAAGGGCGCGTTCAGGCGCTGGAAGACCTGCAGACGAAGCAGGAAACCCTGTTGACCGCAGAGGTTGGCCGGCTGGTGGACGCGGTTGGCGGCGTGATTGAAACCCTGGATGATCAGCAGGCCAGCCGGGAAAAAGATGCCGTCAGCCTGTCATTTCTTGTGGCCAGACGGCTTTGTGCCCACCTGATTGCCCGCCAGCCACTGGCCGAAACGGTGGCCTTGGTGTCAGAATGCCTGGGCCCGCTGCGCAAGGCGCCGCATCTGGTGATCCGGGTTGCGGAGAAGGACGTGGAGGCGCTGAAGGCGCAGGTGGATCCGATCATTCACGAGAAGGGCTTTGATGGCCGCCTCGTGATCCTGGGCGAGCCGGAAATCGGCCGCGGCGATTGCCATATCGAATGGGCTGATGGCGGGATCAAGCGGGACCGGAAGGTGCTGGAAAACGAGATCGACGCAAGCATCCGGACGTATCTAAGGGCGCGCAGCGCGGCAAAGGCCGCTCCAGCCCCTGACGCTCCGGTGCAAAAGGACGCTGAGACATGAGCGACGAACAAGACACCAATATTCCGCTCGACGAGCTGGAGGCGCCTGAGCGCAGCTCGGACGACGAAGAAATTGCCGCGCCGCAATCGGCGGCGGATCTTGAAGCCGTGTTTGATGTGCCGGTGCGGATCTCTGCCGTTCTGGGGCATTCGAAAATGCATGTGTCGGATCTTTTGAAGCTTGCCTCCGGCACGGTGCTGGAACTCGACCGGAAGGTCGGGGAGGCAATCGATATCTATGTGAATGACCGGCTGGTGGCCCGCGGCGAAGTGGTTCTGGTTGAGGACAAGCTCGGCGTCACCATGACGGAAATCATCAAGACGGACCGGTAGGAAAGGTAACAGATGCGTCTGCTCATTGTCGGAACCCTTGGTGGTCAGCTCACGACAGCATCAAAGATCGCGATGCAGGGCGGTGCCCAGGTCACCCATGCGGATGACGTGGAAGGGGCGCTGAAGGTTCTGCGGTCCGGCCGGGGCGCGGATCTCATGATGGTTGAGGTTCATCTCGACATTGCCGGCCTCATCGACAAGCTGCAGCTGGAACGGGTGCATGTGCCGGTGGTGGCCTGCGGCGTGGAAACCGACGCCCAGGCGGCCGTGACGGCGATCCGGGCCGGGGCGAAGGAATATATCCCCCTGCCGCCGGACCCGGAGATGATCGCAGCGGTTCTGGCCGCCGTCGCCCAGGAGCGCGGGGATCTGATCTACCGGGACGAAGCCATGGCCACCGTGGTCAAGCTGGCCGAGCAGGTGGCCCCGTCTGAAGCCTCCGTGCTGATCACCGGCGAGTCGGGCACCGGCAAGGAAGTGATTGCCCGCCACGTTCACAAATGCTCCAACCGGGCGTCCAAACCGTTCATTTCGATCAACTGTGCGGCCATCCCTGAGCACCTTCTGGAATCGGAACTGTTCGGCCATGAGAAAGGCGCCTTTACTGGCGCGGTTGCCCGCCGGATCGGCAAGTTCGAGGAGGCCGATGGGGGCACGCTGCTCCTGGACGAGATTTCCGAAATGGATGTGCGCCTGCAAGCAAAACTGTTGCGCGCCATTCAGGAGCGGGTGATCGACCGGGTGGGCGGCACGCGGCCGGTTCCGGTGAATATCCGCATTCTGGCCACGTCCAACCGGGATCTGGCGGAAAGTGTGCGCCAGGGCCAGTTCCGCGAAGATCTTCTGTTCCGGCTGAATGTGGTCAACCTAAAGCTCCCGGCCCTGCGGGAGCGCCCGGCCGATATCATGGAGCTGGCCCAGTTTTTCATCAAACATTATTCGGAAGCCAATGGGGTTCCGGTGCGGCTGGTCTCCGCAGAGGCCCGGCAGGCCCTGATGGCCAATCCCTGGCCGGGAAATGTGCGCGAGCTGGAAAACACCATGCACCGGTCCATTCTTCTGGCCTCGGGTGCGGAAATCGGAGTTGAGGCGATCCGCATGCCGGATGGCACGCCGCTGACCGGCTCGCGCGGCCCTGCGGAGCGGGCTGCAGAGACAGCGGAAGCCGTGACCCGGTCCTTTGTCGGGCGCACGGTGGCGGATGTGGAACGGGATCTCATCCTGGACACGCTGGACCATTGCCTGGGCAACCGGACCCATGCGGCGAAAATTCTGGGAATCTCCATCCGCACGCTGCGGAACAAGCTGAATCAGTATACCGATGAAGGGGTCAGCGTCCCGGGACCGGGCGAGGCCAGAGCCTGATCATCAAACATCGTGCAATCCAGACGCGGCATGTGGTGAGTCCGGGCGTCTGTCAGAAACCGGAATAGAGAATGTCGGACACGGCAGCAGGTGGACAAGGCGGGGGATCGGCCCCGGCATCAGGACCGGAGCAACCGGCGGCAGCGGCCCAGTCCGATGCGGCACCGTCCAATTTGCCTTCCCTTCAGGAGCTGATCGACACCCTGCGCAAGGGGGATGTCGGGCTGGCGACCGGCGTTCTGGTGATCCTGACGCTGCTGATCCTGCCCATGCCGCCGGTTATGCTGGACACGTTTCTGGCAGTGTCGATCATCTTTTCCGTCATGATCCTGATGACGGGCCTGTTCATTCAAAAACCGCTTGAATTCTCGTCCTTCCCGACGGTGCTGCTGATCGCGACTATGTTGCGGCTAGGCCTGAACATTTCATCCACCCGGCTGATCCTGGCCAATGGCCATGAGGGCACGTCGGCGGCGGGCAACGTCATCCAGTCCTTCGGCAATCTGGTGATGGGCGGCAATTTTGTCATCGGGATCATTGTGTTTGCGATCCTGGTGATCGTGAATTTCGTGGTGATCACCAAGGGGTCAGGCCGGATCGCGGAAGTCGCCGCCCGCTTCACTCTGGATGCAATGCCGGGCAAGCAGATGGCCATTGACGCGGATCTGTCTGCCGGTCTCATCGATGAGGCGGAAGCCAAGACCCGCCGGAAGGCGCTGGAAGATGAAAGCTCGTTTTTCGGGGCTATGGATGGTGCCTCGAAATTTGTGCGCGGCGATGCGATTGCGGGCCTCCTGATTACCTTTATCAACATTCTGGGCGGGATCTTTATCGGTGTCGCCCAGATGGAGCTGAGTTTTTCGGAAGCGGCGAACAACTATACGCTTCTGACCATCGGGGACGGTCTGGTCTCGCAGATCCCGGCGCTGATCGTCTCGACTGCGGCCGGTCTTCTGGTCTCCAAGGCCGGTGTGCACGGCGCAGCCGACAAGGCCTTGACCAGCCAGTTCACCGGCTATCCGAAAGCGCTTGGCATGTCGGCTGCGGTCATGGTGGTCCTGGCAATGCTGCCGGGCATGCCGATGATCCCGTTCCTGGGCCTGGCCGGTCTTGCCGGGTATCTTGCCTTTCAGGTGGGGGCGCGCAAGAAGAAGGCAGCGGCCAAGGTCGCCCATCAAAAAGCCGTTGAGGCCGCGCCGAAACCGCCGCCCGAGCCACCGATCACCGATGCACTCAAGATGGACGAATTGAGGATTGAGCTTGGCTATGCCCTGCTGCCCCTGATCAATGGCAAGGCACAAGGGGAAGGGGATGTTCTGACAGAGCAGATCAAGGCGCTGCGCCGTCAGGTCGCCGGCGACATGGGGGTTATCATGCCGCCGGTGCGCATCCTCGACAACATTCAGCTCGGCGCCAATGACTATGTCATCAAGGTCAAGGAAGTGGAGGCCGGGCGCGGCATTCTCTATCCCAACCATTATATGGTGATGGACCCTGCGGGCGGGCAGGTCAAACTGCCAGGAACCCATACGACGGAACCGACTTTCGGCCTGCCGGCAACCTGGGTGGAGGCCCAGTACCGGGAAGATGCCTCCCTTCGTGGGTATACGGTGGTCGATCCGGCAACTGTGCTGTCCACCCACCTGACTGAAACGATCAAGACCAATATCAGTGAACTTCTGACCTATGGTGATGTTCAAAAACTTCTGAAGGAGCTGAAGGGCGAGCAGGCCAAGCTTGTAGAAGATCTGGTTCCTTCGCAAATCACCGTCTCGGGCCTGCAACGGGTGCTGCAGACCCTTCTGGACGAGCGCATTTCGGTGCGCGATCTGGGCACCATTCTGGAAGGTGTGTCGGAGGCGGCCGGGATGACCCGCAACACCGACACGATTGCCGAACATGTGCGCACGCGACTCGGCCGTCAGATCTGTGCAGCCAATCTGGCGCCGGGTGGCTATCTGCCGTTGATCGCCCTGTCGCCGCAATGGGAGCAGGCGTTCCTGGAATCGATTGTGGGCGAAGGCGACGAGCGTCAACTGGCCATGCAGCCAAGCCGGTTGCAGGAATTCGTGGCCAAGGTGCGCGATGCCTTTGAGGCCGCTGCCCAGCAGGGCGAGGTGCCGGTGCTTCTGACCTCGCCCCAGACCCGCTCCTTCGTGCGCTCCATCGTGGAACGTTTCCGCGCCCATACAACGGTGATGAGCCAGGCGGAAGTACATCCCAGGATCAAGCTGAAGACGGTGGGCTCGGTCTAGGAGGAGTGTCGTCAGGCAAATTGCGTCTTACCGGATGTGTCTTTCGTTGCCTGACAACAACAGGGCGTTCAACCCAAATGACACAGAGGATTGGCCTTGCTTCACCACGAAGCGCTTCAGAAAAGCGGGTGTCTCAGACGACCACGTTAACCCGTGCCATGACGGCGGTATTGCTGGCATAAGGCCCGCTTTGCCCCTGATTTTGCATCAGGAAATTCGTGTTGGACTGGGAGGCTTCGGACGTGATTGTCGAAAAATTGTTGGCGATGGTGCGCAGCTGCGCCATTTTTTGGGCGGCGGCTTCCCGGCGCTGGTTCCAGGACTTGTTATAGTCCGACCAGGTGGATTTCTGCTGGGACTTGAATTTGTTATGATAGTCCCGCTGGACGTAATTTCCCACTTTAGGCATGTGCGCATCTTTCCTGGATACGGGGTAAGTGTCTCAAACCATGGTTAACAAGTGATGAATCGGCTGCAGTATGCAAGCCGGGGGAAACCGTTTTTGAGAAACAAAATCAACACTCTTTACGTTTCCGGCTTGTCTTGTGCCCAAACTGGTTTACTCCGGTTGACACCTACAAGAGATCTCGGAGGGAACAGTGTCAGCGCCTGTGCTTGATTTGAACGGCTATACGGATGTGCCAGAGGGCAAGGTGGCCTTTGTGGTCACCTATCTGGAGATGACCCAAGCCCCGGCGGAGCCCCTGGCTGCAGACAGGACCGATCTTGAGCTCGTCCGCTGGAGCAAGCCGGAACTTGAGGCCTATCGCAGATTGTTCCGTCAGGTGGGGGAGGACTGGCTCTGGTTTGGCCGTCTCACCCATGACGATGTGGCACTGTCGGCTCTTTTGAACGAACCGGCGCGGGAGAACTATCTGCCTGCGCGCGCAAACACGCCGATCGGGACACTCGAACTTGACTTCGCCGACCCGAAAGAACCGGAAATAGCCTATTTCGGACTGGTGCCGGAGGCGATTGGCGGGGGTATTGGCCGCTGGCTAATGTCCCGGGCGGTGTCCATGTCCTGGTCGCGCCCGGAGACTGAACGTCTGTGGTTGCACACCTGCACGGCGGACAGCCCTCAGGCGTTGAAATTCTATATGTCCTGCGGTTTCAAACCCTATAAGCGCGCCATCGAGATCGCCGATGATCCGAGGGGGCTGGGTCTGCATGGCGTAGACAAGGCGCCCCATGTACCTGTGCTCAAGGCAGGCTGATCAAGATTGACGCATCGAGTGGGCGGAGGACCGGGCTGCGGCCTGTGCTTGAAAGGCGGTGCCGTCAGGCGCTCATTTTCACCCTTTCGGGAAAGGCCTGGGTCAGGGCCTGCCGGCTTGGCTCCAGAACCCCGCGTTCGGTGATGAGGCCGGTGATCAGGCGCGCGGGGGTCACATCGAACGCGGGATTGCTGACCCGGGCGCCATCGGCCATGATGGATATGGTCTCAATGCCGCCAGCTTCGGTCTTGCCGGTCACCCGGGTGATTTCCGTGCCTTCCCGCTCTTCAATCGGCAGGTCCCGCAGACCATTGGTCAGGGAAAAGTCGATGCTCGGCGAGGGCAGCGCCACATAGAAGGGGATCTTGTTGTCCCGTGCGGCAAGGGCTTTCAGATACGTGCCGATCTTGTTGCAGACATCGCCGGTGGCAGTGAGCCGCTCTGCGCCGGTGATCACAAGATCAACCTCCCCGTGTTGCATCAGATGGCCGCCGGCATTGTCGACGATGATGGTGTGGGGCACGCCGTGATGGCCCAGCTCCCAGGCAGTCAGATAAGCACCCTGGTATCTCGGCCGCGTTTCATCCACCCAGACATGAACTGGCAGGCCGCCATCATGGGCCATGTAGATCGGGGCGGTTGCCGTGCCCCAGTCCACGGTGGACAGCCAGCCTGCATTGCAATGGGTCAGGATGTTGACCGGCTCTCCGGGGCGCTTGGTACGGGCAATGGCGGCAATCAGTTCCATGCCGAACATGCCGATGGCCATGTTGAGGCCGATATCTTCATCGCAAATGACATTGGCCAGCGCGAAGGCGGCTCTGGCCCGGTGCTCCGGCTCGATCTGGACAAGACTGCGCCGAGCCCGGTCCAGAGCCCAGTTGAGGTTGATCGTGGCCGGACGGGTTTGCAGGAGCACGGAACAGGCTTCATGCAAAGCCTCTTCGGACGGATCCGCCCGCATGGCAAGCGCAACCCCGAACACCGCCGTTGCCCCGATCAGGGGCGCACCGCGCACCTGCAGCGCGCGGATGGCCCGGGCGGCGTCCTCCAGATCCTGCAACTTTGCGATCTCGAATGTGTGGGGAAGCTTCGTCTGGTCGATGATCTCGACACTGTCATCTTCTTCGCAAAGCCGGATCGCGCGGTGTTTCTTGCCATCCACCTTCAAAGACATGCCCTCCAGGACCAGGTCAAAATCAAACTGCTCTGCCGTCCATACGACCTATCCTTGCATAGCGCACGGCCGGGGCGCGAACCAGTGCCGCCTCGCTGGTGTTACGGTTAAAAATCTCCTAAACTCCCCAGAATGGCCGTTAACCAGTTTGGGATCATTGTCAGTGGATAGGCTGGAGTTTCCCCCTCGCGGGCCATTCCGCGCCCAAGAGACTCGGTTAAGACTCTCGTCAACGGCAAGACCAGAAGATTGGAGTCAGGCGCCTCATGGCTGAAATGCAGGATAATGTCGTCCCCCATACGCGCATGCGCTCTTTGCGCGATGCCATTCGCAAGGTGCAGCTCGGCGAGGTTGAGCGCTCGGATGTGGTGGTCGAGCTGCAGGACACCGAACGGGCCCGGCTGGACATGCTGGCGGACGAGCTCAAAGACGTGTTCCGGGAGATCCCGGAAGATGATGATCAGTTCTCCCTTCAGATCATTGCAGGCTCGACACCGCGCCTGTGGATCGATGTCACCAGTCATGTTTCGGTCGGTGGTGACCGCAAGACCTACCGGTTCTTGAAGGACACGCGGCTTGGCCGGGTGGTGATCCTGGAAACCGCCAATATCGACGATATGGCGGATTGCCTGACCGAATATATTGCAGAGCGGGTGATCGAGCGGGAAAAGGCCCTGGAAGGGGACTGGCTGAACCAGCGCCTGCGTCAGGTCGCGCTCGATTCCCAGGTGGTGCGGGTCAAGGAAAGCACGACGTCCTGGCTGGCCATTGCCGGCGGGTTTGGCATTGGGCTTGCCGCCGGTGTGGTTGGCCTGATCGCTTTTGCCTGGTTTGCCAATCCGATCTGAGGTTTTTGCCGACTGTCAGCCACCCCGGAGGGCTCCGCCCGCCGGAACCTGCACCTCCCGTGCTCTCACCAGAGCGATGGAGGCACCGGGCGCCTCGAAGCCGTGTTCTTCCATGCGGCAGGACCAGCCGCTGCCGTTGCGCTCAATCCTGAACAGATTGTAGCGGGCGGCCGGTTTGTGGCCGCCTGGCGCGCAGGTAGCCGAAGGCACGCCGACGACCGGGACGGGTCCGTTCGGTCCCTCAATTTCCTCAAAACTGTCGATGTGGGTGTGGCCATGCAGGATCAGCTCTGCCCCGGCCCGTTTGACGACGGCCCGCACCCGGGAGGCATCGGAGAGGCGCTTGTGCCATTTGGTGGCGTGTTTGAACGGCGGGTGGTGCAGCATCACGACCCGGAACAGCCCGGCCTGTCCGGTTGTCTCCAGCAGCCTGCGCAGGGCCTTGGCCTGTTGGCTGCCGACCCGGCCGGTCGCAAACCAGGGGGCGCTGGCCCGGCCCGTATTGACGCCGATCAGGGCAAGGCCATCCCGCTGGCGCAGATAGGGAAAGACGGCCTCGGTCCGGGAGGGGGCGGGGGCGTTTTGCTCCCCTAAGTTACTTGAAACCTGCGACGCTGGATCTGCGCACATGAAGGGCTGCCAGGCAGCGCTCGCCTTGCGCACGGCGCCGGGCACATAGGCATCGTGATTGCCAGGCACCACGGACACATGGTCCGGCGCCCCGAGTTCCTCAAGCCAGGTCCGGGCCCCGGAGATTTCCAGGGGCAGGGCAATGTTGACGAGGTCGCCAGTCACGGCGATATGGTCCGGCGCTCTGGACTTCAGATCTTCGACGAGCTGGTCCAGATGATTACCGCCCATCACTTTCGAGCGGTTCCGCTGCCAGTTGAGATAGCCCAGGATCCGCTTGGACAAGAGCTGGATCAGCTTGGGATCGGGCAGGGGGCCTAAATGGGGGTCGGACAAATGCGCAAGGGTGAACATGGGGGCGCATCATCAAACCAAAATGCGCCGCGTCAAGGAAATAACGCGGCGCATCACAATCACGTCTGAACTTTCAAGGGGTCAGCGTTTGGGGTTGACCCGGACGGCCTTGACCGCAGCCTGTTGGGAGGCTGAGCCACCGGTCGTTTTGGCGGAGCGCGTGGTTTCGCGCAGCGTCGCGTTCACAACAGTCACAAATCCGAACATTTTTCTTGCTCCGGTCGCGGCCTTGCCCGACCCTTAGTTGGTGGGGAATGTGGTCAGGATCGCGGCAACACGCGGGTTGCTCAGATCAACAGCCGGTTTCCAGTTGTAATGGGCCGGACGGGGGCGGCGCTTGCCGAAAAGTGCGTTCAACATGGTCATCTCCTTGGGAGGGTCAGGCAGATGCGCTGCCTTCAAAATCATCAATCTGCATTCCATATAGGCAATTCAGGCCTAAAGAAGGAGCGTTATTGTGGCGCATCTGCCCTGCAAGAAGCGCATGGGTTCGTTAAGTGTTGCTTCACCTGTTATGCGTGCAAGTTGGGGCCATGTTGAAGATCCTGTCATTGCTGCCAAGCCGCTGGACCAAACGGATCGTCCAGACAGCGGTGCTTGTGCGCAATCCCTACATTCTCGGGGTCCGGGTTATTGTGGAAGACGGGCAGGGACGGGTTCTGCTGGTGCGCCATACCTATCTGGACGGCTGGTATCTGCCCGGCGGTGCAGTCGACCGGGGGGAAACGCTGGAAGCGGCAGCCAGCCGGGAAGTGGCGGAGGAAGCCGGACTGGTGGCGGAGGCGCCGCCGCAGCTTCTGGGCATCTATCTTAACCGGGAAGCCACCGGCCGGGATCATGTCGGCCTGTTCCACCTGACCGTATGGAGCAAGGGCAGCAGTTTCCTGCTGCCAAACCGTGAAATTGCCGAAGCCGGTTTTTTTCCGCTGGATGCCCTGCCGGACCGGCTCAGTCCGGCCACCGCCCGCCGCCTTGAGGCGTTCAAGGCGGGTGATATCCCCTCAGGCGGGCACTGGTGACACAGGTGCCTGTCTGCTGAGACCAAAGACATGCTGACTTATCGCCAGAGGCGCTAGCCTCAAGCGGCGGCGGGCAGCCGGTTCCGGTCGTGGGCTTGCGTGAAATCAAGAGCAGGCCCCACCGGAACGACGCCGTGCGGGTTGATGGTCCCGTGGGAGCCATAGTAGTGCTGCTTGATCGTCTCCATGTCGACGGTCTCGGCAATGCCGGGCATCTGGTAGAGTTCCAGCAGATAGTTGGACAGGTTCGGGTAGTCGGCAATCCGGCGGATATTGCATTTGAAATGGCCGACATAAACAGCATCAAAGCGCACAAGCGTGGTGAAAAGGCGCCAGTCGGCTTCCGTCAGCCGGCCGCCTGTGAGATAGCGCGAGGTGCCTAGCAGCTTGTCCAGATCGTCCAGCGTGTGGAATAGCACGGCCACCGCCTCCTCATAGGCCTCCTGGGTGGTGGCAAAGCCGGATTTATAAACGCCGTTGTTGACCGCGTGATAGATGCGCTCATTGACGGTGTCGATCTTGCTGCGCAAGTCCTCGGGATAAAAATCCAGCGTCGATCCGGTCAGGCCGTCAAAGGCTGAATTGAACATGCGGATGATTTCGGACGACTCGTTGCTGACGATGGTGTTCTGCTCTTTGTCCCAGAGAATCGGCACCGTTGTGCGCCCGGTATAGCCGGGGTCTGCCTTGACGTAGATATGCCAGGCATAGTCTGCGCCGGTCAGCGGATCGGTCTCGGCAAATTCCCAGCCGTTTTCCAGCATCAAAGGTTCGACGGCCGAAAGGGAGACTGCATCTTCAAGGCCCTTCAGCCTGCGGAAGATCATGGTCCTGTGTGCCCAGGGGCAGGCATAGGAGACGAACAGATGATACCGGCCTGGCTCAGCCTTGAACCCGGCCCTTCCGCTGGGGCCTGCAGATCCGTCCGCTGTCACCCAGTTGCGGAATGCAGAGTCTTTGCGCACAAAGCGTCCGCCACTTGATGACGTGTCATACCATTGGTCTTTCCAGACACCTTCGACCAGCAATCCCATGAGATGCTCCTTGCGTTTCCTTTGGGAAAATCTTGTGCGTCAGGTGCTGAAATCAATCAATTGAATGCTGTGTTCGGCAAGGGTGAACAATCGGCCGGACCAGAGTGCCGAAAAAAAGCGCTGGACCGGGACCGGCGTGCGTGGTAACCGCTTTGCCTCATCCATGATCTGCCGGGGCACTTGACGCATCCGGCTTAGAAACGAGACTGGGATCAATGACCGCAGGTCTGATGCTCCGACGACGAACCGACCGACGAGAAAGCTCTCGTCTGTTCCGTCGCGGCTGACCTGATCCCGGAGTTCCACCCCTTCCATTCCGGCTCTCGGCAGGCGCGTTTTTCCAAAAAACTGCTTGTCAAGGAATAGCCACATGAAACAGACCACGTGGGTCATCCGGCTCGAAGACGCTGCCGACACCGCCACCATCGATCACCTTCAGGCCGAGGCTTTCGGGCCAGGCCGGTTCGCCCGCACCGCCTTCCGCATCCGCGAAGGCGTGCCGCACCGGGCTGACCTGTCCTTTGTCGGTCTGGTCGGTCAGGACATCGCCGGGTCCATCCGCCTGTCGCCGATCCGGATTGGCGGCCACAAGGGGCTGCTGCTGGGACCTTTGACCGTGTCTCCGGAATTCAAGAACCGGGGAATCGGCAAGGCGCTGATGCGCACTGCCATGGCTGCAGCGGAAACGGCAGGTGACCGGATTATCCTGCTCGTGGGCGATGCACCCTATTACGGCCCGTTCGGCTTCCAGCGGGTTCCCTTCGGCCGCATCACCCTGCCAGGTCCCGTCGATCCGGCCCGGCTTCTGGTCGCACTGCTGAATGGCGCCGAGATGCCCGAAGGGGCGGTGCAGGGCGGGGCATAGACCATCGCGCGTTTCAGCGGAGGTCCTCTCGCTCTGGAGGCGGGCAGGTGTCTTTGGTGTCCTGGGTCTTGGCCTGCGTCAATATGGCGGATGTTGTCTTAAGCCGTTCTCAAGTAGCGCTGCTGAACATGGAGCTTGCCACAGTCCATCGGATCTTTCTTTTTCTGTCTGCGATCAAGACTGTCAGCGCAAAAGGAGATCCGCACTGGATGTAAAGACACGCGGCACGCTCAACAGGGTCATATAAAACCGTTTGGACACTTGCCATGGATCTCGATTGGGTCGACTTTTTTCCGATCGTTTTTTTTCCGTTCAAGATGATCGTTTTGGGCGTTGGAATGTTCTTCGCCATTAAGTGGCACTACGATCAGGACAAGAAAAAAAGAAACGAGGCCAAGGAGCGGGAGCGCCCGCCCGTTGAAACTGTATGATGCCAAGCGCAATTGGTCATGATGAATTGCGCTTGGCATTTGAGCCTCGTGCCGACTGATCGCACGAGGCTCTCGCCCGTGTATTACGGGCCTCTTCCCCTATCGTCCTTCCCGGTACCAGGTCAGGGACAACATGCCCAGAAGCAGGGCAAGGCCAAGCAGGCCGATCATCAGCGGGTAGCGGTCAACGCCGTTCAGCACGCTGGCTTCTGTCGCTTTCAGTCCAATCCAGCCATTGCCGGAATAACTGGCAGAGGGCGCCAGTGACACGATCCGGGGGATATGCATGTCCCCGCCCACATCCCGCAGCCGCTGGGTGCTGCCACCGGTGGCCTCGCTGATCGGGGCGAGCGCTTCGGTGGTCGACAGGACGTCGGTATATTCCCTTGGATTCTGCGGGCCCACATGAATAAGCGCGCTCAAGGTGCCATCCGATACCGAAAAGAGCCCGGTTTCCCTTGCCGGCAGAGTGCCACGCCACAGGCCCGGCTCTTCCTCGCCCATGGCAATCTGGGTCTGATCGCCGGACGGGGCCGTCACGGTGACCTCACCAATGCTGTCTCCCAGGGTCTGCCGGTCGATCACCAGATCTAATCCGCGCATGGACACATTGAGCGCCTCTTCCTCCAGATCCGGCTCCTGCATCAGCCAATGGGCCAGCCGCCGCAAGAGCGGCACATGGGGCCCACCGCCCTCATAACCGCGCGCCCACAGCCAGACGTGATCGGACAACAGCATGGCAACCCGGCCTTTGCCTTCCCGGTTCAGAACCAGCAGCGGTGTGTCGCCCGGGCCGGACATGAGCTGCTCGCCCGCATCCAGATGGGTGCCGACGGCCCGGAACCAGCGGCTCCAGGCAGGCGGGTCCTGTTTGGACCCGGGCAGGCCACGGGTCACCGGATGCCGCTTGCCGATCTCCGCAAGGGTGGCATGGAAGGGTTCTTCCAGGATGCTGCCGGTCGGGCTCGCCGGCAGAATCGGGGCCAGGGGAGTGCGGTAGAGGCTGCCGGCCTCTGCATAGTCGGGGCCGCCGGCCAGAAGCACCGCGCCACCGTCGCGCACATAGCGGGCAATGTTGTCGAAATAGAGCATCGGCAGCACACCGCGACGGACATAGCGGTCGAAGATGATCAGGTCGAATTCATCGATCTTGACCGAGAACAGCTCGCGGGTCGGGAAGGCGATCAGCGACAGCTGGTTGATCGGGGTGCCGTCCTGCTTTTCCGGCGGCCGTAAAATGGTGAAATGGACCAAATCAACGGAGGCGTCGGATTTCAGCAGATTGCGCCAGGTGCGCTCGCCCGAATGGGGCGATCCGGAGACGAGCAGAACCCTCAGATTTTCCCGGATGCCGTCGACGGTGACCACAGCCCGGTTGTTGAGTGTGGTCAGTTCCCCGGTCAGCGGCGCCGCTTCGAATTCGAAGATATTATCGCCGCCATGGGAGATTTCGACAGGAATATCGATGGTCTCACCGGTACGGGCCGTGCGCTGGCTGACCACATCGCCATCCCGCTTCACGGTCAGCGTCACCTGATCGCCCGGGCCGGTGCCCCGGCCCTGGTCGATCACGCTCAAACTGACGGTTTGCTCGGACCCGACCAGCCCGAACCGGGGAGCGGTTTCCAAAGCGATCCGGCGGTCGCGCTCCTCCGGTGCTCCGGTGATCACGCCATGAACGGGGGCATCGAAGCCGAGCGCGCCCGCGCTTTGGGGAATGTCATGGATCTGGCCATCCGTGACGATGATGGCGCCACCGACCCGCTCGGGCGGCACGTCCGCCAAACCATTTGTCAGGGTTTGAAAGATCTCCGTACCGTTGCCGGAGCCGGAATTGCGCGATTCCAGAACCCGCAATTCGAACCCGCCAAGTGCGCTGATGCGGCTTTGCAATTCGGCGGCTGCCGCCTCCGTGGTGGCTTCCCGGTCAGCCAGCCGCTGGCTCTGGCTCTTGTCGACCACCAGCGCCACCACGCTGGACAGGGGCTCCCGGTCCTCCCGCTCAATGGCGGGGTTGGCCAGGGCAAACAGCAGCAGCGCCATGGTAAGGGCGCGCAAGGCCCAGCCGCGCAGATTGAGATAGCCTGACAGTCCGGCCAGCAGCAGAGCGGCCACTCCTCCGGCAATCAGGGCCCAAAGGGGCAGGAGAGGATCGAAGGAAAGGGACCAGACCATCAGCGCTCCTATTGGCCCAGCCGTTCCAGCAGGGCGGGAATATGCACCTGATCGGCCTTGTAGTTGCCGGTCAGACTGTACATGACGATGTTGACCCCGGATCGGAAGGCGTAGTCCCGCTGGACCGGGCTGTTGGGCACGGTCGGGTAGAGAAAGTCGCCATCTTCGGTCACGGCCCAGGCGGCGGCAAAATCATTGCCGGTGATCAAGAGCGGACTGACCCCGTCACCTGCCCGCACCGGGCGGTCGCCGCGTGCGGCAACCTCTTCCAGGCTCTCCACCCACAAGGGACTGGTGGCATAGCGTCCGGGGAAGGAATCCAGCAGATAAAAGGACTTGGTCAGGACGTGATCCGGCGGCACAGGCTCAAGCGGGGGCACGTCCAGATCTTCCAGAATCTCTCGGAGTTTCAAAGTGGCCGGAGTCGAGGCAAACCCGCCAGTCGCGGCATTGAGATGGTCGCGGGTGTCGAACAGGATCGTGCCGCCATTGCGCATGAATGTGTCGATGCGGGCGATCGTCTGTGCGTTGGGTTTGTCGGCCGCCGGATCAATTGGCCAATAGAGCAGGGAATAGAAGGCCAGCTCATCGCGGGCAATGTCGATGGCTACCGGCGAGCCGGGCTCCAGCGCCGTGCGTTCGGCCAGGAACCGGGTCAGACCGGCCAGTCCTGCAGCGCTGGCGTCGTCGATTTCCGGATTACCGGTCAGCACATAGGCAAGCCGCGTTTCCAAGGTCGATTGCAGCGCCTGAAGGTCATCGGATGTGGATTGCGCGAATGCCCGGTCCTGGGGCAGGAGCAGCGCCCCGGCCAGGGCCAGGGTGAGAAGCGCCGCCAGACTTGCGGTGCGGCCACGCGGGCTGAGGCGGCTGAGCCCCCCAGCCAGCAGGAAGACGGCAACTGCGTCGGCGATCAGCAGCAGGAATGCGGCGGTGAAGAAGACGGCCCGCAGATCAATCGGGTTGGAGGAGGGGTAGGCGGCGAGGGTTGCCGCCGGTCCGAGGGCCGTGAAATCGATGGGGGCGAGCGTGTCCTGCGACTGCATCAGGTTCAGGGCCCGGAACCCGTCCTCGGTGCCGTAAAGGCCCGGCGGGGTTCTGCGGTTGGCGCTGGCATCGCGGAACACCTCGGCGCTGACCGGTGTCACTTCCACCGGCGGTGCGCCGAAGCGGCCATAGCCGTCAAGCAGGCGCAAGGGGGGCAGCACACTTTTCGCCGGGGTGCTGTCATCCGGGGTCTCGGAGGCGGCAGCCACATTGGAAACGGCTAGAATGCGCCGGAGCATGTTCAGGAACACACCGGACAGCGGCAGGTTCGACCAGGTGGAATCGGCTGTCACATGGAAAAGGATGAGGTTTCCGGCTCCCAGCGGAGCGGCCGTGACCAAAGGGGTGCCGTCCTCCAGCATCGCCCAGGTGCGTTCTGAGAGGGTCGAGGTCGGTTCGGCCAGAACTTGCCGGTTGACGGTCACTTCCTTGGGTACTTTCAACCCGAAAAACGGAGAATCGTCGGGAAAGTCCGCCAGATGCTGGGGCTGCTTCCAGGACAGAGAGCCGCCAAGGGAGCGGTCGCCGGAGCGCAGCTGGACCGGGATCAGATCGTCACTGCCCCCGGCGGTGCGGGGCCCGGCAAAGCGCACCAGGGTGCCACCATTTTGCACCCAATCCCTCAATTCGGCTGCGGTGGTGTCCGGCAGGCGCCCGACATCGGCCAGCACCAGAACCGAAATACCCTGATCGATCAGGGCCGGAACAGCGAGTGCAATGTCGCCATCCTTTGGCTGGCGGATGTCGGAAAAGGGCAGAAGGGCCCGTTCCAGATAATAGACAGGGGACAGAAGGGGCTGGTCCAGATCGCCCGACTGGCCGGAAATCAGCCCGACCGTCCGCCGCCGCCAGCTGTCATCCACCAGCTGCACGGCGCCTGCGGCAGCTTCCCCGGCAATTTCAACCCTTGCAATATCGTTGCGCAATTCGCTTGGCAGCTCAAACCGGGCGGTTGTCTCGGTGCTGCCCGCCTCGAACACGGCCGGAACTTCCCCCAGCACAAGCCCTTTCAGATCAAGTGCGCGCACGCTGGCGGCGGAGCGGACCTGGCCGGGGTGGCGCACCACTTTCACAGACAGGGCATCGGCATCGTTTTGAAGACCCGTCAAGCCCAGAGGCGTATCCAGCCCGGTGAGAACAGTGATGGGTGTGCTGCCTGTGACTGCGGCCAGATCGGTCAGGAAACTGTCCCGTGTCTGCGTGTCGTCGGACAGCCAGACCACTGCACCGGGGGGCGCCGCCTGGGCCGCTTTGCGCAGTCCGAGACTTAATTCGCTGCGCACAGGCGGGAAGGGGCGGGGCTCGAGCGCACGCAATTTCTCAAGCGCAGCTGCAGCGGATTCCGGTGCAAAATTCTGGGAGGGGCCGTCGGCGGTGGCCGCAAAAAGGACCGGCTGGCCTTCCTGTTCCGCTGTGGTCAAAAGATGCTCGGCGGCCGCGACCTGACTGTCCCAGCCCTTTGCGGAGGTCCAGCCATTGTCGATCAGAACCCACAGAACCCCTTTGCCGGTTTCCACCGTATCGGCGGTGCGCCAGATGGGACCGGCCAGGGCGATGATCAAAAGGGCGGCCAGAAGAAGACGCAGAAGGGTCAGCCACCACGGGCTGCGCTGCGGGGTTTCCTCATGCTGGTCGATATCCAGCAGCAGACGGGTGGGCGGAAAGGCCACCTCCCTCGGGCGGGGCGGGGTGAGGCGCAGCAGCCACCAGATCACGGGCAGCAGGGCGAGCGCTGTCAGGATCCAGGGGGCTGTAAAGGTCAGGCCGGCAAACATCAGCTCACATGCCTCCCCTGGTCAGGACATCCTGGGCACCGGACAGTGCACTGTGCAGGACCAGCAGCGGCTCGGAGGCTGGCCGGTCCGTATGGTGCAAGATGAAGGTCCAGCCCGCGCGGCGGGCTATGTCCCGGACTTCGGCCCGGTGGGCTTCCAGGCGGGTTTTGTAGTCCTCGCGCCATTGTTCTGCGCGCCCGGCGGTCAGGCGCAGGCCCCGTTCCGGGTCCGTGAATTCTACCCGTCCGTCAAAGGGAAATGTTTCCTCAATCGGGTCAAGCACTTGAACCAGATGACCGCGGGCGCCGGTGCCTGCCACCCGGGCGACCCAGGCGGCGATATCTTCAAGCGGGTCCAGAAAGTCCGAGATCAGAACGATATCTGCAAACCGGTTGACGGCGGTCGTGTCCGGCAAGGCAATGGGCCGGGACAGGTGGGTCAGGGCATCGGCAACACGCTCGGCGGCCCTGCGGTCGGAGAAGGCTCGGGTCAGGCCTGGCAATCCCACACGTTCCCCGGTCTCGGCCAGCATGTCGGCCAGCGCAAGCATCAAGACGATGGACCGGTCTCTCTTGCTGACCTCGGAAAGCTTTGAGCGGAACACCATGGACGAGGACAGATCCGCCCAGAGCCACACGGTGTGGGCCGCCTCCCATTCGCGCTCGCGCACGTAAAGATGATCGTCCCGGGCCGAACGGCGCCAGTCGATGCGTTTGGCCGGTTCACCCATGTTGAAGGGACGGAACTGCCAGAAGCTTTCCCCTGGCCCCGCCCGGCGGCGACCATGCCAACCGGCAATGATGGAACCCGCCACATGGCTTGCTTCCACCAGCAGATCCGGCAGGGCGTCGGCGACGGACCGGGCCTCGCCGATCACATTTGGCCAGGACGCCTGATCAATGCCAGTCTGTGGGCTGCGGGAAACCATAGACGCGCGCTCCTGCAAAAGACCTTGGGTCAGGCGATTGTCTCTTTGACGCGCTGAATGACGTCTCTCACCGTGTGCCCATCGGCCCGGGCCGCGAATGTCAGCGCCATGCGGTGCTGCAAAATCGGCTCGGCAAGGGCAAGCACATCATCGATGGAAGGGGCAAGCCGCCCATCCACCAGGGCTCGGGCGCGCACGGTCAGCATCAGCGCCTGACTGGCGCGGGGGCCCGGACCCCAGGCAATCAGGCTGGTGACGTCATTTGTTGTGGCCGGGTCTCCTGGCCGGGCGGAGCGCACCAGTTTCAATATCGCTTCAACCACCGATTCTCCGACGGGCATGCGCCGGACCAGCTGCTGATAGTCCATCAGTTCTTCGGCGCGCATGGCGACCTGGGCTTCGGCCTGATCTGCACCGGTGGTCTCCAGCAGAATGCGCCGCTCGGCGTCCAGATCCGGATAATGCACGTCGATCTGCATCAGGAACCTGTCCAGCTGGGCTTCGGGCAGCGGATAGGTGCCTTCCTGCTCCAGCGGGTTCTGGGTGGCCAGCACGTGGAACGGGCGGGGCAGGTCATGGGGGTGGCCCGCAACCGTCACGTGATATTCCTGCATGGCCTGCAGCAGCGCGGACTGGGTACGCGGGCTGGCGCGGTTAATCTCGTCGGCCATGAGCAGCTGGGAAAAGACCGGGCCGGGAATGAAGCGGAACGAGCGGCCGCCCTCGGCGCTCTGCTCCATGACTTCCGCGCCGAGAATGTCTGAGGGCATCAGATCGGGAGTGAACTGGATGCGGCGGGCGTCCAGCCCCAGAACCGTGCCGAGAGTTTCAACCAGCTTGGTCTTTGCAAGTCCGGGCACCCCGACCAGCAGGCCGTGGCCACCTGCCAGAATAGTGACCAGGGTCTGTTCAACCACCGTTTCCTGACCAAAGATGATCCGGGCGATATCCGCCCTGGCATCCTGAATCCGGGCGACGGCGCGTTCCGCGTTTTCCGCAACGGCTGCGAGATCTTCCTCGCTCGGGCTGGAGGGGGAAACAACGCTCATTAATCACCTTTCCCGTCTTGTCCTGGAACCTGTCCGGCCGGTCTGTTTGGGACCTTGTCTGTTTTTGCTACGACTCGTTCAGTCTGACACCATATAAGTCAGTAGATAAGGCGCTATTGTGCGGCATACAGTGGAAAGGTCCAAGATTCTTTCCACGCGTTGGGAAAAAGACCGGGACTGCGCGCAGGACATGCGGGCCCCCGGCACGCAGCTTGAGCCCGGTCTAGGTAGAATTTCGAAGGTTCCGGGCGGTGGAAAAGGACGTTGAAAGTCATGGCCGAGGCACACGCGCCTAGCAAGGACATCATGCCGGAGGGGCTGAAAGCCCTGATCAGCCGGGCCGGGGGCGGGGACAGGAAACCGCCGCCGGTAGAGAAATGGAACCCACCGTTTTGCGGGGATCTGGACATCAGGATTGCCCGTGACGGGACCTGGTTCTATCTGGGCTCGCCCATCGGCCGTCAGGCCCTGGTGAAACTCTTTGCCTCCGTTCTGCGCAGGGATGCGGATGACCGGCATTATCTGGTCACACCGGTCGAAAAGATCGGCATTACGGTTGAGGACGCGCCGTTTCTGGCCGTGGAAATGGCTGTGGCCGGAGAGGGGGAGGCCCAGGAGCTGACGCTTCGGACCAATGTTGGAGACTTGGTGGTCGTCGGCGCGGACCACCCGCTTCGGTTCGAAAAAGAACCGGACAGTGGCGGTTTGAAACCCTATGTTCTCGTCAGAGGCAGGCTGGAGGCGCTGTTCACACGGGCGCTCATGTATCAGCTTGCCGATCTGATCGTGGACCGGTCCGGTCCGGAAGGGACGCAAATGGGCATTTGGAGCAAAGGCAGCTTCTACCCAATTGCGCCTGAGTGTCTGGCATGAGGCCGGTGGGGCGGATCCGGCGGGATGGGTACATATGAATGGGTATGCCTTCATGGGCATGACCTGGTTTGAAGGGCTAAAGGACGTGCGGGCTGAATGACTGTCTCATCTTTCGTCGAGACCGGACATGACCAGGACTGGGTCACCCGGCTCCGGACCCGGCTGGGGGAGATCCAGGCGGACCGAGCTGCGCCGGAGACCGGGGATCATGTGCTCAACCCGGACCTTGGCCCTTACGCAAAATGGGACGGGCCGCCCCGGGACGCTGCCGTTCTGATTGGTCTGGTGCAAAGGGACAGCGGTCCCTGCGTGGTGCTGACCCAGCGGACCGTGCATCTCAGCTCCCATGCGGGGCAGGTCGCGTTTCCAGGCGGAAAGATCGATCCAACGGACAAGGGGCCTGTCGAGGCGGCTCTGCGGGAAGCGGAAGAGGAAATCGGGCTCCCGCCCGCCCAGGTCGAGCCGCTGGGGACTTTGCCACCCTACCTGACCGGGTCCGGCTACCGGGTCGTTCCGGTGGTTGGGGTGGTGCATCAGGTTGCTGACTATCACCCCAATCCGGAAGAGGTGGCCGATGTGTTCGAAGTGCCCTTCCGGTTTTTGATGGATCCGGCCAACCATCTGAAGCAAAGCAGGGAGTGGGAGGGCAAGCCGCGCTATTTTTATGCAATGCCCTTTGGGGAATACCATATCTGGGGTGTCACTGCCGGGATCATCCGGTCCTTTTATGAAACGGTCTATCGCTGATGCTGCGTGTTGCGCTTACTCATCTCATTCTCTTTCTGCTGCCGTTCTTCTGTTACGCCCTGTGGCTCTGGCTGACCAAGCGCAGCGGGCATCCGGAGCGCTGGGCAAAAGGGCCGCTGGCCTGGCTGACCGTCAGCGGTCTTGGGTTGGTGATCGTCGGCTTCGTTGTCATGTCCACGCTGAACCGGGGCCCGGAAGGCACGAATTACCGGCCAACGCAGATGAAAGACGGTGTCTTTGTGCCGGGAGGGTTCGAATAGGCCATGACGGCAGCAGCTCAAGACAGGCTCCGGGCGGCGGACTGGCTTGCAACATCCGGTATTCAGGCTGTCTTTTCCGCCCTGGAGCAAAAGGGTGATGCAGCGCGGGCGGTTGGCGGCGCTGTGCGGAACACCTTGCTGGGCCATCCTGTTCCCGACATCGATATAGCCACAACCGCGCCTCCTGACGAGGTGATGCGGCGCGCGGAAGCGGCTGGGTTGAAGCCGATCGGGACCGGCCTGGATCATGGCACGGTTACGGTCATCAGCGATGGCTATCCTTACGAAGTCACGACCTTGCGCGAGGATGTGGAGACGTTCGGGCGTCAGGCCCGGGTGGTGTTCGGGCGGGACTGGTCCAAGGATGCATGGCGCCGGGACTTCACCATGAATGCCCTTTATGTGGATCGCAGCGGATGCCTGCACGACCCGCTCGGGGGGCTTCAGGATTGCCTGGACGGGCGGGTGCGTTTCATCGGAAATCCGGACGACCGTCTTCGGGAAGACTATTTGAGAATTTTGCGGTTCTTCCGCATTCATGCGGCCTACGGGTCCGGTGACCTGGATCCGGACGGGCTGGGCGCTTGCTTGCGCCAGCGGGACGGCTTGAGGCACCTGTCGGCTGAGCGGATCGGGCATGAGATCCGGCGTCTGTTACAGGCCCCCTTGGCACCCATGGCGGTCCGGTGCATGAATGAGGCGGGTCTTTGGGAGATTGCGACCGGCGGCATAGCGCTTGTGGAAGACTATGCAGCCTTGCGCCGATTGGATGCCATCGCGCCTGAAACCCGCGACCCCGAGCTGGGACTGGTGGTGCTGAGTGGCTTTGTTCATGAGGATCTGGACCGGATTTGTGAGCGGCTCCGGCTTTCCAATGCGCAAGGCAAGCGGATGCAAAGGGCCTGGGCGGCCAAGAAGCAGTATCTTCAATCCGGTGATTTGCCCGGCGCGGCGGCCATGGTTTATCAGTTCGGACGGCAAGCCGGGGTGGATGGGCTGTTGGCTGCCTGGGCGAAAGGCATAGCCGCCAATGTGGCGGACCTGGACACGTTTAAGACGGCCCTTTCCGGGCTCCGGGCGCAGGACGTTCCGGAATTTCCCTTGAAAGGAGCGGATCTCATTGCCCAGGGGCATGCTCCGGGCCCTAAGTTGGGTGCGCTATTGAAAGAGCTTGAGGGCGCATGGCAGGACAGCGGCTTTTCGTTAAGCAAAAGCCATTTGCTGGCAAAATCTCAGATGGAATCTTAGGGCTTTTTTAAGTCATTGATTTCAAGATCGACGAAATTTCCGTTTGGTAAGTTTAGGAATATTTAAATCCCTGTCGTTGGGGAATGTGGATGTGTCGGTAGATGGAAATAGTTCTGATATCTGACGGTTCGTTGCCGATGGAGTCTCCCTTACGGAAACTCCCGTTTTTCTTTGCTACCCGCCTGGTTGCGATGGACAAAGTGTCCCCGTCCACGGTTGGGTGCGCGAAGGTCGCGATCATCGAACTATCTGGATCAACGGATGCGGGGCTGACCGCTCTCAAAGCGTCTTGGGACTGCATCGCAGCCATTCCCGTCATTTGCATTGCGGCGCCCAAGAACCGCCGGGAAATGATACAGGCCGGGGCGCTGGGGCGCACGGAGCGGATGGACCGTGAAGTCCCGTTTTCCCTGTTGCTGAAACAGGTGAAAGATCTTATCGACGGCGATGTGCTGAAAGCTTTGCCCAAGTGTTGCCCCGAGTGCACGAAAGTGGCCTATATGAAAGGCAGCACGTTTCTGGATTCCTTATGTTTTTCGGCTGTCGAAGGCACCAGGATCTGCACCGAACTGATGAATGAAAGCGCGGAAGAAATGCTGACCGCGCTGAAGACGGATGGCCTGTCTTGCTGGCTGAGCACCGTTGCGACCCACCACAGCGGCACGTATTGCCACTCCCTTCAGGTGGCCGGGCTGGCCGGAATGCTGGCCAAGCACCTGGGTTGGGGTGACGCAGACTGCAAGGAACTCATTGCCGGCGGGCTGGTCCATGATATTGGCAAGACCCGCATTCCCCTGACAATCCTCGACAAGGCAGGCAAGCTCACGCAGCAAGAACGGGACTTGGTCGACAAGCACCCTGCATTTGGTCAGGAAATCCTGAAAACAAGGCCGGAGATTTCGGCCGATATCAAGCGTATGGCGGTCCAGCATCATGAAATGCTGGATGGCTCGGGCTATCCGCGCGGTCTTTCAGGCGATCAGCTCGTGCCCAAAGTCCGGCTTATGACCATCTGCGATATCTATGTTGCCCTGACTGAAGAGCGGTCCTACAAGAAAAGCTTCCCGGCCCGCACGGCTGTTGCCATGCTCAAGGAGATGGGCCCCAAGCTGGATCAGGCTATGGTTGAGAAGCTGGACGAAATGCTGTTCGGACGGGATTTCGGCGCAGTCACCCGGGCGGCACCGGCCGCCTGACCTGTCCCCGCCTTACGGCCACTTCACAACAGGTGGCATGGATGACAGGATCGACGCGACATTGCCGCCGGTCTTCAGCCCGAAAATCGTGCCCCTGTCATAGAGCAGATTGTATTCCACATAGCGCCCGCGCCGGATCAATTGTTCTTCGCGCTCTCCTTCTGTCCAGGTCTTTTCAAAATTGCGCCGGACCAGCTCAGGATAGATGGACAGGAAGGCTTCCCCGACCGCCTGGGTGAAGGCGAAGTCGGTGTCCCAGTTGCCGCTGTTCAGGTAGTCGTAGAATATTCCGCCTATGCCGCGCGCTTCGTTGCGGTGTTTTAGAAAGAAATACTCGTCGCACCATGCCTTGTAGGCTTCGTAATCGGCCACGTCATGGGCATTGCAGGCGGTTTGCATGGCCTTGTGAAAGGCCACCGTGTCCGGATCGTCCTGGGTCCGCCGTGCCTCCAGCACCGGGGTCAGATCCGCACCGCCGCCAAACCACTGGCGGGTGGTGACCACCATGCGCGTGTTCATATGCACGGCCGGTACATGGGGATTGTGCAAATGGGCAATCAGGCTGATGCCGGAGGCCCAGAAGCGCGGGTCTTCGTTGGCGCCGGGGATCTGGCCGCGGAATTCCGGTGAGAATTCACCATGCACGGTGGAAACATGAACCCCGACCTTTTCAAAGACGCGGCCATGCATCATCGACATGACGCCCCCGCCACCCTTGGCACCGCTGCTGTCCGTCCGCTCCCAGGGGGTGCGCTCGAACCGTCCGGCGGGCTGATCTGACATCGGGCCGGACACGGAGGCAATCTCGTCTTCCAGATCCTCAAACGCCTGACAGATCCGGTCGCGCAGACTCTCGAACCAAACAGGTGCGCGCGTCTTTTTGTCCTCGATTTGGTCGGGGATCGGACCCCCGCGGTTTTCCGGGGAAGGGGCGTTCATGGAACTGGCCTCGCTGTTTGGGGTTGATGCGCAGTTGGCAGCCTTCAAGAAGCGCTTTTAGGAAATGTCCCGGTTTGCCGCAAGGCTTCGCCCAGTGCCATGCCGGCCGACACCGCGACATTCAAGGAGCGCATGCCATCGGCAAGCGGAATGGTCAGCCGGGCATCGGCAAGGTCATGCACATTCCCGGGAGCGCCGGTGCTTTCCCGGCCGAAGAGCAGAATATCGTCAGCCTGAAACCGGAAGCCGGTATAGGGCGAGCTGGACTTGGTTGTCATCAGGATGAGCCTGCCGCGATGGGTGCTGCGCCAGTCCTCAAACGCGTCAAAGGAGATGTGCCGGGTCATGGCTGCCCTTTCCAGATAGTCCATTCCGGCCCGCTTCAGCGCCGTATCCGAGATCGGAAACCCGGCCGGTTCGATCAGATGGACCCGCACGTTGAGACAGGCGGCCAGGCGCAGGATCGTTCCGGTGTTTTGCGGGATATCAGGCTGGTAAAGGGCAATGTCCGGCATGGCGGTCCTCTCGAAAGGGTGGCCCTTTGGCCACAGAAGGGGCTTTGGGAACCCTCAAGACACGTGTGGAGGCAAATTGCGTGAGCCAAGCCGCACGTAAACGCGTAGGATGTGGCGAAGACTCACCTCGCCATTCTTTCCATACCACTCATGGAGACGCTTCGTGTCCCCAATCTTCCGCCTGTTCGAGTCCTGGATCGATCCCTTCAGAGCACCGCCCGCCCGGGATCTGCCCACGGGCGCTCTGGCCTATCTTGTTTATTTCGTTGGTCAGGTCCGCTGGCCATTTGCGCTGTTGCTTGTGGTTGGCGGGGCGATGGCGCTGGTGGAAGTGGCCATTGCCAGCTTCCTCGGCAGCCTGGTCGATCTATTGAAAGACGGGAACCGGGAGGCCTTCTTTGCAACCCATGGCTGGACGCTGCTGTGGATGGCCGTGGTTGTGCTGTTTGTGCGCACGCTGGTCAATGCTCTGGGGGCGCTGATGGAGGAGCAAACCATCGTGCCGAGCTTCTTTCAGCTCGTGCGCTGGCAGGGCCATCAGCGCGTCATGAAACAAAGCCTGAGCTATTTTCATGATGATTTGGCCGGACGGCTGTCCCAGAAGGTGCTGCAATCGGGCCTGGCTGCGGGCGACTTCATGGTCAATCTGCTGCAGGTGGCCTGGTATATCGTGGTCTATGCCCTGTCGACCCTGATCCTTGTGGGCGATCTCGATTGGCGCCTGGGGCTTTTGGTCGGGCTTTGGCTGGGGCTGTTTGCCGTCACTGCCTGGCAGTTTGTGCCCCGGGTCCGCGCGGCAGCAAAATCCTTTTCCCATGCCTATTCCGGTGTCTCCGGCCGTCTGGTCGACACCTATACAAACATTCAGTCGGTCAAGCTGTTCGGATCTGCGCTTGAGGAGAACCGGGCCGCCCGGGGCGCGTTCGAAGCCCTGATTGAAAAGATCCAGGTGTTCACCAGGCTGCTGTCCACCGTGCGCATCACCATGAGCCTCATCAATGGGATCATGATCGTTGCGATTGCCGCCACCGCGCTGTTCGTCTGGCAGGAAGGGGGGATCAGCACGGGCCATGTGGCCTTTGCCCTCAGTCTTGTTCTGCGGCTCAATGTTCTTTTGAACCGTCTGTTCAACCAGCTCAACGGGTTGTTCCGGAACTTCGGGACGCTTCAGGACAGTGTGGAGACCATCGTCAAGCCCATCACCCTGGCAGACAAGCCGCAGGCGCAGGATTTGAGCGTCTCCGGCGGCCGGATTGTGTTCGATCATGTCCGGTTTCACTACGGCCGGGAAGGCGGGGTTCTGGAAGATCTCAATCTGGAGATTGCGCCGGGCGAACGTGTCGGGCTGGTGGGGCCGTCCGGGGCAGGCAAGACCACGCTGGTCAGTCTGCTGTTGCGCTTTTACGACGTGGAGGCGGGCGGCATCCGTCTGGATGGCCAGGATCTGCGAGATGTCAGCCAGGAAACCCTGCGCCGGTCCATCGGCATGGTGACCCAGGATACGTCTCTGCTGCACCGGTCCATCCGTGAGAACATTCTCTATGGCCGTCCGGATGCCGGGGAAGAGGCTTTGATCGAGGCCGCGCGCAAATCCCATTCCTTTGACTTCATTCAGACCCTGGAGGACCGCAAGGGCCGCAAGGGCTTTGACGCCTATGTGGGCGAAAGAGGGGTCAAGCTTTCAGGCGGGCAGCGTCAGCGTATTGCCATCGCAAGGGTGCTTTTGAAAGACGCGCCGATCCTGGTGCTCGATGAGGCGACCTCAGCGCTCGATTCAGAAGTGGAGGCCGCGATTCAGGAGAACCTTGAAGGGCTGATGTCCGGCAAGACCGTGATTGCCATTGCCCACCGCCTGTCGACCATCGCGGCCATGGACCGTCTCGTGGTGATGGACAAGGGCCGCATCGTGCAGCAAGGCGCCCATGCGGATCTTCTGACAGAAACGGACGGGCTTTATGCCCAGCTCTGGCACAGGCAGTCCGGCGGGTTCCTCAAGACCGCAGCTCTCGCCGGTTGAGTGTTAAACACCGCACGCAGCGCTGTCTTTGCTGATCCGGGGCAAGAGCGCAAGCGTATCAGGTCTGTCAGTCAGTTGAGGATCTCATGATACAATATTCCACCGCCTATGTCGCAACCGCGATTGTTTTTCTTGCGGTTGACTATGTTTGGTTGTCACAGGTGGCAACCCGGTTCTATTTCGACCGGATCGGGCATCTTCTGATGGACAAACCCAACATGGCGGCCGCAGGGGCCTTTTATATTATCTACGTGGTCGGCATCGTCGTTTTTGCTGTTGCACCGGCCCTCAGGTCGGAAAGTGTTGTGACCGCTGTGCTCTACGGTGCGATGTTCGGGTTTTTCACCTATGCCACCTACGATGTCACCAATTACGCAACGCTGAGAAACTGGCCGGTGATCGTGGCCATTGTCGATGTGGGCTGGGGCACAGCCCTGTCGGCATTCTCCGCAGGCATGGGGTATACGCTCACCCGTCTTGTGTCCTGAGAACGGATTAGGGTAGGTGCAAGCCTCTGCAAACGAAGGGGAAGGTTGTATTTCAGGTTGCGTGAATTTGCGTAGAAGCTTGGAATACAATCTTAAATTTAAATTCTGTCCCGATGCAGTTACAGATTTTTTACGGGCTTGAAGGTATCCTTAACGGCGTAAGGGCTCTGTTGACGTTTGTCCAGGGCACGGGAGTTTGGGAATCGCTTCGGGGTTGCGTAGTGACACTTTCGATCAAGGGCCGTTTTGTTGCCATGGTACTGACGGCCTCTGCCATCATGATGGCGGGGACAGCATTTGCCTTTTATTCGTTCCGGCAGGCCTTGCTGGAAAAAATCGGCACCGACGCGGGCGCGCAGGCGTTTTTAAGCGGCAACATCGCGGGCAATATCGATCAGCTGATCTTCGACCAGATGATCTCCATCGGTCTGACGGTGTCTCCCGTGGGCGTCGCCTTTCTGGGAATGGCTCTCGTTCTTGCCATAGGCATTGCACGGCCTCTGGCCCGGCTTCAGGACGGTCTCGACCAGCTGTCTGAAGGAAGCCTTGAGATTGAAATCAAGGGCAATGAACGGGGAGACGAGATCGGGGAGATTGCCCGCTCGGTGACAGCCTTCCGGGAAAACCTTGCGCATCGGGCGTCCGAGCAGGCGCGTCAGGAACTGGCCCATCAGGAAGCCTTGAGTGAAGAGCGCAAGGCCTTGATGCAGGACGTGGCTGACGACTTTGAAAAGTCAGTGATCGGTGTTGTATCCGCCCTGACAGAAGCAGCGGGCAGCGTGGAACGCAATTCCGGCCAGCTCAATGAGGCGGTTGGCTCGTCCCTGCATGCGGTGAGTGAAGTTCACCAGGCAACTGAAAACGCCAATGAATCCGTTGAAACAGTGACCGCCTCTGCGGAGCAGCTGACCGGATCGCTGATCCGGGTGCGCGAGGATGTTGATGAGGCCACCGAAATTGCCCGCGTGGCCGTGGGAGAGGCCCGCAAAACGGATGAGATCGTTGGCCAGCTGTCGGAGACCGGCCGGGCCATCGGCGAAATTGTTGAACTGATCAGCCAGATTGCCAGCCAGACCAATCTTCTGGCCCTGAATGCCACCATCGAGGCGGCCAGGGCCGGAGAGGCCGGGCGCGGCTTTGCGGTTGTGGCCAATGAAGTCAAGGCGCTCGCGGAACAGACCACCAAGGCAACCGATGACATTTCCGCGCAGGTGGCATCGGTGCAAAATGTTGCCGAATTGTCCGAAGTGGCGATCCGCTCCATTGCCGAAACCATCGGTAAGGTGAGCGAGATTTCTTCGAAGATCCGGGACCGGGTGGAAGAGCAGACGAGCGCAACGCAGGAAATCAGCCACAGCGCCAATGCCGCCCATGCCAGTTCCAGCCAGGTTGCCAGCAATGTCGGTACGTTAAGCGAGGTCATGGAGACCAGCCGCTCGGCGACCGACGAAATGCTCGGGGCCTCCGCCGAACTCGGCAGCCTGTCCAATTCTCTCCAATCCCAGGTCCGCCAATTCCTGCAAAGTGTCCGTGCAGCCTGACAGCACGGGTCAGGGACTGTTCTATGGAAACGAAACGCATTCAGGGGCTCTTCGGGCCCCTGTTTTGCATTCGCGCTGGCCAGGCAAGGGCGCTTTCTTTCGTCACCTCTTGATGGACTTGCCGCTGCTGCAAACCTCAACAACCTGGACCCTATTCGACCGTGACATGAGAGCCTTCGGCGAGGAGCGTGCCGCAGGTCTAGGCCGGTCTACCCGCCTTTCCTTGCCGGCGAACCGGAAAAAACCATCCGGTAGGGTCTTGTTTGGTGACGGTGGTATCAGGGTTGCCGCGTTCATATGGGCTCGTACCTTGGTCCGCTGAACGTTTTGAAACGTCTTTGTCTTTGATGTCGTCCGGCTTGGCGCTTCAAGGAAAGCTTTTTCGATCTCATTGTTTCAGGTTGGGCGAAAATACAGTTTTATGACCCCATGCCTTAAAGTTATATTCTGATAAATACGTTGCAATTCTAACGGTAATTGGTTTTCCTAATCTCAGTTTTATTGTTTATTTAACGTCTGCTGCTATCATGTCTATGGGTGGACGCTTTATTGACGAAGAAGCATGCAAGATTTTTCTTATAATTGGCCTTGGTTGCCTTTTTTCCTTGCCTTTGTGGTGGGAGGAATACTCTTCTGCTGCGGAGTTCTTGTTGGGCGTTTTCGTAAGGGAAGTGCCGAGAGGCGGGCAAAGGCTGCTTCAAGGGATGATGCGGCTATTCTGAAAACGGTTGTTGAACATGTGCATGAAGGTCTGATCATGCAGGACATCTGCGGCCGGATACAGTGGTCCAATCCGGCCTACAGCCGGATTACAGGCTATTCAGCTGAGGAGTTGCTTGGGCGGCGCCCGCAGGAATTGCTGCTGCCTCCAGACAGGCAGCTTGATCCTGAAGAACTCAAAAATTTCCGCTACGATCTCAGGACATTCGAGCCCGGCTTCAAGGAGCTGATCCTGAACCGCCGGAAGAATGGCGAATATTTCTGGAACCAGCTGACCTTCGCGCAGGTTGCCGGGGATACGCCGGAAACCACCCGGATGATTCTGATCTGCCAGGATGTGACCCAGGAGGTGGGCCGGGTGTCCGAGCTGGAGGAGGCGCGCAAGCGGCTCAAGCATCAGGCCGAACATGATGACCTGACCGGACTGGCGAGCCGGGCGAAGATAAAAGAGGTTCTTCAGGCCCGTCTTGCGGCAGCGGCGGACACGGGTGGGAATGTCGGCGTTATTCTCTTTGACATGGACAATTTCAAGGATGTGAATGACGGGCATGGCCACAGCACGGGGGATGCCGTGCTCTGCCATGTCGCAGGCATCCTGCAGTCGGTTGTCGGTGACAAGGGACTGGTGGCGCGTATTGGCGGGGATGAGTTTCTCGTTACGGTCTCACAGCCCGAAGGTTCTAAGGAGATGGAAGAGCTTGGCCACGAGATCCTGACAAAGCTTCACGAACCGGCTCTGATTGATACCCACAAAATCCGGGTGGCTGGCAGTATGGGGCTCGTTCTGGCCGCGGCGGCCAAGATCGGCGTGACGGAACTCATCAACCGGGCTGACATGGCGCTTTATGCGGCCAAACGGGCAGGGCGGGGCCGGTTTGCCTGGTATACGGATGCCCTTGGGGCCGCGCACCGGCACCGGCGCATGAGCATGGGCGCAGCTGGATCAGGATCTGGAGACAGGTAGTCTCTCGCTCCTCATGGAGCCGTATTTCGGGCTTGATGAACAGCGTGTCACAGGCTTTGAAGTGTTCGCGCACTGGCTGCACCCCTCGGAGGGGCTTGTGGACCCGGTCCGCTTTCTGTCCCTTGAAGAGGACTTCAAACGGGTTGCCCAGATTGAAGCTTTTGCGCTGGAGCAGGGCTTGCAGGCGGTCAAGCGCTTGCGGGATGCAGTTGGCCAGTCACTTGCCATGTCCGTCAATCTGAGTGAAGCCTCTCTGGTGGCGGCATGGTTCAAGGATCGTTTGCGCAGGCTGTGTGACGAGGTTCAAATTGCGCTCCACGATCTTACGATTGATCTGGAGCAGCAGCTCATCCGCTTTGATGAAGACGGGCGGATGCTGGAAGCGATTGACAGTCTGGAAGACCTTGGCTGCCGGATTGCCCTGGACGGGGTTGGCAGCGGCCAGGGCGGCGGGGCCGGGCAGATCGTCCGGATCCGGGCCAGCAGTCTGAAAATCAGCTCCTGGTTGACCGAAGATCTGGAAACACAGGTCAAGAAACAATATCTCGCCCGCTCTATCATAGATGTTGCAGAGAAGTTCGGTTTGAAAGTGGCAGCGGTTGGTGTCGATCGAAAAGAGCAGCTTGAGATCCTCAAAGACCTGGGCTGCGCTTTTGTTCAGGGTGGGATCATCTCAGGCCGCGTATCGCCACGGGAAGCAGAAATTTTCCTCCAGGCCCGCGCAGGGCAGGAACTACGGCTCTAAGCGCGGATTCCCAATGGGGGTGTGTGGCGACAGGGCAACAGTTGTGATTTTCATGTCCGGCCTCCTCACGTTGCCTCTTTTCAAGCAAGTCAAAAGCGGTTACCAACACCGCAGTCTGGTGTTTCACCTAGACAGACTTTGTCCCAGCGGCCGCCCGGTCGCGCAACCAGGAGGGGTTTAGATGACAGATCACAGCACGATCCATATCATGTCTGCCCGTCCAGGTGTCCTGATGGGCTCTCACCTGCAGCGCTGAGCGCAGGTCCGTTTCTGACTTTCCCATAGCCTTGCGGTGACCGGCTCAAGCCGTTCGTCTCAGCTGCACGCGCAATGACGCGTGTCCGCCGTCACCAGTGATTCAGTTCCCGTTTCGGAGTCATTGCGATGTTTCCGTATTCTTCGCAGGACCTGTCTGTGCTCGCAGACCGTCAGGATATCGAGGTGCCACCGGCCCCTCAACAGGACAGGACCTTTCCTGCCCGTCTTCGGCGTTCTGCCACAGTCGTGGCCGTTTTTTCAGGCGTGACCTTTCTGATGGCCGCCCTTCTTTTTGTGCCTGTTCTGGCGTTCAATCTCAGCCGGATCGAGGCCCTGGACATTGCCGGGACGCAGGTTCCGGCTGCCGAATTTGTCCGCCAGATTGGCGCTCTCTTCTGGGGCTCGTCTATTGTCGCGCTTGCCTTTACAAGTTTCATTGCCGGCGCCCGCTACATGGCTGCCGGCCCCACAATCCGTCCGAGGCCGTCTTCCGATAGCAAGCAGGATGTCCTCCTGCATCTGGCTATGTTGCGCTTGATCGGCTCTGAGAGGTAGTCATGTTTGATCGTTTCGAAAAGCTCGTTGATCCTTTTGAAAAGACAGAGCTTGACGTTCCACCCAAAGGGTTCTGGGCTTTCTGCTGGTACTATACCAAACCGGTCTGGCCCATCCTGGCCTGTGTGTCGCTGTTTGGCACGCTGGTTGCCCTCGCAGAGGTCTATATCTTCACCTTCTTGGGCGATCTGGTCACCTGGCTGGAAAAGTCGGACCCGGCTACGTTCCTGAATGAGAACTGGGCCACGCTGCTGTTCATGCTGGTTGTGCTGCTGGTGCTAAGGCCTGGGCTGGAAGTGGTTTGGCAGCTGTTTTTCCACCAGGGTCTGATGGGCAATTATCCCATGTCCATCCGCTGGCGGGTGCATCGTTATCTGCTGCGCCAAAGCGTTTCCTTCTATCAGAACGACTTTGCCGGGCGGATTGCGACCAAGCTGATGCAGACGGCGCTCGGCGTGCGCGAGGTGATTTCGCGCATTGCCGATATTCTGGTCTATGTGGCCGTCTATTTCGTTGCGGCGGTCTTTGTGGTGGCCGATGCCAATTTGTGGCTGGGCCTGCCGTTCCTGGTCTGGATTGCGGCCTATCTGCTGACCATCCGCTTCTTCATTCCGAAGCTGCGGGATGTCTCCAAGGCGCAGGCCGATGCCCGTTCCTTGATGACCGGTCACGTTGTGGATGCCTATACCAACATCACAACGGTGAAGCTATTTTCCCATGCGGACCGTGAAGAGGCCTATGCCAGAGGCTCGATGATGGGGTTTCTGAAGACCGTTTTTCTTCAGATGCGTCTGGTGACGGGGCTGAACATCGTGCTGGTGTTCATCAACATGCTTTTGCTGACTGCGATCGGCACGCTCGCCGTGATGTTGTGGCAGACCGGTACGGTCTCGATTGGAGATGTCACCATCGCGGTCGCCTTTGTTCTGAGGCTTCAGGGCATGTCTCACTGGATCTTATGGGAACTTGCCGGCCTGTTTGAAAATATCGGCACGGTTCAGGATGGCATCACCACCATTTCCCGCGAACGGGAAGTGATGGACGTTCCGGGGGCTAAGCCCCTTGTGGTCGACAAGGGCGAAATCCGCTTCGACAAGATCCACTTCCACTATGGCAAGAAAGCTGGCGTGCTGGAAGATCTCAGCCTCACCATCCAGCCGGGGGAAAAGATCGGCTTGATCGGCCGCTCCGGGGCGGGCAAGTCCACGCTCGTCAATCTGCTCCTGCGCTTTTACGACCTGGAAGGCGGCAAGGTTACGATTGACGGCCAGGACATTTCCAGAGTGCAGCAGGATGACATCCGGGCCAATGTTGGTGTGGTCACCCAGGACACGTCGCTTCTGCACCGCTCGATCTTTGAAAACGTCGCCTATGGCAAACCGGATGCGACGCGCGAGGAGGTTGCAGCCGCCCTTGAAAAGGCCCATGCGCATACGTTCGTGGATGGTCTGACCGACATGGAAGGGCGCAAGGGGCTGGATGCCCATGTCGGGGAACGCGGGGTCAAACTCTCCGGCGGACAGCGCCAGCGCATTGCCATTGCCCGTGTCCTTTTGAAGGATGCGCCGATCCTGGCGCTGGACGAGGCGACGTCTGCGCTCGATTCGGAAGTGGAGATCGCGATCCAGGAAAGCCTGTTCGACCTGATGAAAGGCAAGACCGTGATTGCGATTGCCCATCGCCTGTCGACCATTGCGGCCATGGACCGGCTGATCGTCATGGACAAGGGCCGAATCATCGAGGAAGGCACCCATCAGGAGTTGCTGGAGCAGAGCGGTCTTTATGCCCAGCTCTGGCAGCATCAGTCCGGCGGGTTTCTAGCGCCCGTCCAGGCGGCCTGAGGGCTCGTTGAAAAGATCGGCTGAGAGATGCTCACCCGCATGCGGGTGAGCATCGAGCGCGCCAGAATATGCCATGATTAGAATGGCTTCACCCGGTTGGCCAACGCTTTGAAAATGTTGACGTCTGCCCGTGACGGGCAAAGTCGGCCGGCTGCCGTCGACCCGGAGAATTCCCTCAAGGATGCAAGGCGGGACTACGTCCTTTTCCGGTCTTGCATCTCCTTTCAAAACTGGTCCAAAAATGCCGCAGGGCGTTTGTTCCACCTGCGACATATGTATACCCTTGCGTCAGTTTATCTGGACAAGCGTTTCGAAGGGTGCACAATCGCCTCCGCTTGTATGGTGCGGAAACTTGCCGCACCCGGCAACCGTTGAGCCCGCAGTCATTCCGGCTATCCTTTGGAAGGAGCGAAGGACCGGATATGAGGCGGGCTTTCGGCACAGGTAAAATGGAGAGGGGACGCGACCTTGGAACATAACACGGATCCGGAAGAACCGAACCGCCGTGATTTTCTCTATATCGCGACTGGGGCAATGGGCGTGGTTGGTGCAGGGGCACTGGCCTGGCCCTTTATCGATCAGATGAACCCGGATGCATCGGCGCTGGCACTGGCTTCGATTGAGGTGGATGTGTCTGCTGTTGAAGAAGGGCAGTCAATTACGGTCAAATGGCGCGGAAAACCGGTCTTTATCCGCAATCGGACCGAAACGGAAATTACAGAGGCCAAAGAGGTGCCGCTGACCGATCTGCCGGACAAGCTGGCCCGGAACTCCAATCTGCCGCCCGATGCCGAGGCAACGGACCCGAACCGGGGTGTGAAAGACAAGGAAAACTGGCTCGTTCAGGTGGGCATCTGCACCCATCTTGGCTGCGTTCCCATTGGCGATTCCGGCGATTTCGGTGGCTGGTTCTGTCCCTGCCACGGGTCCCACTATGACACTGCCGGCCGCATCCGTAAGGGCCCGGCTCCCGAAAATCTGCTGATTCCGCCGCTCGAGTTCGTCAGCGACTCGACGATCAAGATCGGTTAACGGCACATCTTTCCAGGAGACAGTCATGGCTGGACATTCAAACTACGTCCCGCAGAGCGCTGCAGCCAAGTGGCTTGAAAGCCGCCTGCCGGTCATTTCGCTCGTGCGTGGATCCTTTGTGGACTTCCCGACCCCGAAAAACCTGAACTACTGGTGGACCTTCGGGGGCATTCTTTTCTTCGTGCTGATCGCCCAGATCCTCACCGGCATCGTGCTGGTAATGCACTATACACCGAGCACGGAAGCCGCTTTCAGCAGCGTCGAACACATCATGCGCGATGTGAATTTCGGCTGGATGCTGCGCTACCTGCATGCCAACGGCGCGTCGATGTTCTTCATCGCCGTCTATATTCACATTTTCCGGGGGCTTTACTACGGCTCCTACAAGGCCCCGCGGGAAATCTCGTGGATCCTGGGTGTGATCATCTTCCTGATCATGATGGGCACCGCCTTCATGGGCTACGTGCTGCCCTGGGGTCAGATGTCCTTCTGGGGCGCGACCGTGATCACCAACCTGTTCTCGGCCATTCCGCTTGTCGGTGAAGCCATCAAGACCTGGCTCTGGGGCGGGTTCGCGGTCGACAATCCGACGCTGAACCGGTTCTTCTCCCTGCACTATCTGCTGCCATTCATGATATTCGGCGTGGTGATCCTGCATGTGTGGGCGTTCCACACAACGGGCAACAACAATCCGACCGGGGTGCAGCCGAAGACCAAGCAGGACACGCTGCCGTTCCACCCCTATTACACGATCAAGGATCTGTTCGCGATTATCGTGTTCATGATCTTCTTCTCGTGGTTCGCCTTCTATTTGCCGAACTATCTTGGCCATGCGGACAATTATATCGAAGCAAACCCGCTGGTGACGCCATCCCATATCGTGCCGGAATGGTACTTCCTGCCCTTCTACGCGATCCTGCGGGCGGTGCCCGACAAGCTGGGTGGTGTTGTGTTGATGTTCGGCGCCATTGCGATCCTGTTTGTGCTGCCCTGGCTCGACACGTCCAAGGTCCGTTCCGGGACTTACCGGCCGCTGTTCAAGCAGTTCTTCTGGATCTTTGCAGCCAATTGTGTGGCGTTGGGCTATCTCGGTGCGATGCCGGCGGAAGGCTGGTATGTGATCTTCTCCCGGATCTTCACCGCCTATTATTTCGCCCACTTCCTGATCATCCTGCCGATGCTCGGTTTCCTTGAGAAGCCGCGGCCGCTCCCGGCGTCGATTTCAGAAGCGGTGTTGAAGGGCGGCTCCGGCACCCCAGCCGGTGCGCCCGCCGCACCGGAAACGAAGTAACGCGAACCGGATCAGGAGTTAATTGAGACATGAGCACCATGATCAAAATGGTTCGTTCCCTTGCAGCTGTTGCCGCTCTTGCCATCGCGTCCCCGGCCCTGGCTGCTGGCGGAAAGGTTGAGATCGACTATCAGAGATGGTCTTTTTCAGGCCCCTTCGGTTTCTATGACCGGGGGCAGTTGCAACGCGGCTTCAAGATCTACCGCGAGAATTGTTCAGCCTGTCACGGGCTGAAATTCGTTGCCTTCCGCAATCTGGCGCAAGAGGGCGGGCCGGGGTTCACGGAAGACCAGGCCAAGGCGATTGCGGCGGAATACACCGTGATCGACGGACCGGATGACTACGGCGACATGTTTGAGCGTCCTGCCATTCTGGCCGACCGCTTTCCGTCGCCGTTTCCGAACGAGCAGGCGGCGCGTGCTGCCAATAACGGCGCCTATCCGCCGGACTTCTCCCTGCTGGCAAAAGCGCGTGCGGCCCAGCGCGGGTTCCCGGGCTTTGTGTTCGACATCTTCACCCAGTATCAGGAGAACGGGCCGGATTATATCTACTCGCTGATGACGGGCTATGTGGACCCGCCGGAAGGCGTTGAAGTGCCCGACGGGCAGTACTACAACCACTCCTTCCTGGCCGGTCATTTCATTTCCATGGCTCCGCCGCTTTATGATGAGGCGGTGGAATATACCGACGGCACGCCCATGACGGTGGACCAGTACGCCAAGGATGTGGCCGCGTTCATGATGTGGGCGGCAGAACCCCATCTGGAGCAGCGCAAGAAGATCGGCTTCCGGGTGATGGTGTTCCTGATTGTCTTTGCCGGGCTCTTGTATTTCACCAAGAAACAGCTTTGGCGCAACGTGGCGCATTAAGGCTGGCAGGACCCAGGAGCTTCAGAAAGGCGGGCAGAGTGCCCGCCTTTTTTCGTTTTTGCCCTGTTCAACGGCGGAGCCGCTTGATACTCAGCGAGCCGGATGGGTTTCTCGCAGGAGATGAAGAATGGCTGACGCAGTGCTTGGCATTATCGGTGGGTCCGGCATTTACGATCTGCCCGGACTGGAACAGTCCGAATGGGTTGAAGTGAAAAGCCCCTGGGGCACGCCGTCCGACCATGTGCGGATCGGCCAGATTGACGGGTTGAAGGTCGTCTTCCTGCCCCGCCACGGCCGGGGTCATGTCTATTCCCCAACGACAATCAATTACCGCGCCAATATTGACGTGATGAAGCGCTGCGGTGTCACCGACCTTTTGTCCGTGTCCGCCTGCGGGTCCTTGAAAGAAGAGCACGCGCCGGGCACCTTCGTGCTGGTGGACCAGTTCATTGACCGCACCATAGCCCGAGAGAAGAGCTTCTTCGGTACGGGCTGTGTGGCCCATGTCTCCATGGCCGTGCCGGTCAGCCCGAAACTGGTGGACGCTGTTGCGGCGGCTGCAGAGGCCGAAGGCCTGGCCTGTTCCAAAGGCGGCACCTATCTGGCGATGGAAGGCCCGCAATTTTCTTCGCTTGCCGAAAGCCAGCTCTACCGGTCCTGGGGCTGTGACGTGATCGGCATGACCAACATGCCCGAAGCCAAGCTCGCCCGGGAGGCGGAGATCTGTTACGCCACCGTCGCCATGGTGACCGACTATGACAGCTGGCATCCGGATCATGGGGAAGTGGATATCCAGGCCATCATCAAGGTGCTGCATGACAACGCTGAAAATGCGCAGCGGCTGGTGGGCCGGGTGGCGCGGGATCTGCCCAGAGAGCATCAGGCCTGCCCGGCCGGATCTGACACCGCTCTGGAATATGCTCTGATGACGGCGCCGGATAAACGGGACCCGGAGCTGGTGGCCAAGCTGGATGCGGTGGCCGGACGGGTGCTGACCAAGACCTCCTGACCGGAACCGCCCCCGCCGTTCTGATCCATCAAAACCCGGCTGAAATCGCTTCGACCGGGCGCGCAAACTTGATATAAGCGTCCGTTGGGGCATGTGCCGAACCGAACAGTTTGAAGAAAGACGTCTCGATGAGTGACCAGACAATCCAGGATGAATTGATCAATGCGATCCGCACGATCAAGGACTATCCCAAAGAGGGTATTCTGTTCCGGGATATCACCACGCTGCTCGGCAATGCGCGGGCTTTCCGCCGGGCGGTCGATGCGCTTGTTCAGCCCTGGGCGGGCTCCAAGGTCGACCAGATTGCCGGGATCGAGGCGCGGGGCTTCATTCTGGGCGGGGCGGTGGCCCATCAGCTTTCGGCCGGGTTCGTGCCCATCCGCAAGAAGGGCAAGCTGCCCCATGAGACCGTGCGGATTGCCTATTCCCTGGAATATGGCCTGGACGAAATGGAAATGCACAAGGATGCGATCAAGCCGGGCGACCGGGTGATCCTGGTGGATGATCTGATTGCGACTGGCGGCACGGCGGAAGCGGCCTGCAAGCTGCTCAAATCCATGGGCGCGAATATCGAGGCGGCCTGCTTCATTGTTGACTTGCCGGATCTTGGCGGGTGCAAGAAGCTGGAAGAGCTGAATGTGCCGGTGCGCACCCTGGTGGAATTTCCGGGGCACTGAGCGTTTATGAACGGCGGCGACCAGAGCGGGGAGAGCCCCCCAAGGTTTTCCAGCCGGTTCCAGCAGGACTTTGAAACCCTTTTAAAATGGCGGCGCGATGTGCGCCGATTCCGCAGCGAGCCCCTGGCGGAGGGCAAACTGCAGCATCTGCTGCAGCTGGCCGATCTGGCTCCATCTGTTGGCAACAGCCAGCCCTGGCGGATCGTGATGGTTGACAGTCATGACACGCGCAAACGGATCACGGCCCAGTTCGAAGCGGAAAATCAGAAAGCGGCAGACGCCTATGAACCGGAAAAAGCCCGGCACTACCGGGCGCTGAAACTGGCCGGTCTGAAAGACGCTCCGGTGCATCTGGCGGTTTTCTGTGAGGAGCAGCCGGAGCAGGGCAGTGGCCTTGGCCGGGCGACCATGCCCGAGACGCTTGCCTATTCCACGGTGAGTATGATCCATACCTTCTGGCTGGCAGCGCGGGCTGAAGGGATCGGGGTTGGCTGGGTGTCGATTCTGGATCCGGTCGAAGTTCGTGAAATCCTGCAGGTTGACGGCAGCTGGCGGCTCGTGGCTTATCTATGCGTTGGCTATCCGGAAGAAGATCATGTGGATCCGGAGCTGGAACGGGCAGGCTGGCAGGCGCGCAGCCCCCTGAAAACCCGGTTGTTTCACCGCTAGGAGCAAACCATGCCCGCGATCATTCGTGCAACGGAAGACAAGGATCATGCTGACGTCTATCAGCTGTTGCGGGAGCGTTGGGCGGGCCCGGAAATGCTGCTGGATGGCGAGCTGATTGACGCCTCGCGCCTGCCGGGCTACGTCGCTTTTGATGGCGAGGTGCTTGTCGGGCTGGTGACCCTGATCCAGCGGGACGGGGAATGGGAAATCCTTACGCTCGATTCCCTCAACCGCTGGGGGGGTGTTGGCAGCCAGCTTTTGGACGCGGTTGTGAGCGAGGCCCGCTCAAAAGGCGTGCCCCGTCTGACGGTCCGGACCTCCAACGACAATCTCGACGCTTTCCGCTTCTACCAGCGCCGGGGCTTCCGCATGGAGCGGGTCGCACAAGGTGTGATTGATGCGGAGCGGGAGAAAAGGCCGGAAATTCCCCTGCGCGGCGATTACGGCATTGAGATCCGCGACGAAGTTCTGTTTGCGAGGGCGCTTTGAGATGCTTTCGTCGCGTTGCCATCTGGCTTGACAGCGCGCTACGCTGCGTCCGGCCGCCGCTCCACAAACACAGTCGCCTTGAAGGAAAACACCAGAACACCGTCCTGATTGCGGGCGGTCATGTCTGCGTGGACAAGGCCCCAGTCCGGCCGGCTGCGGCTTTCGGTCTTGCCGGTCACCGTGCGCCAATAGGTGAGCGTGTCTCCGGCGAAGACCGGCTTGAGCCATTTCAGGTCTTCAAAGCCGGGAGAGGGGCCGATCCTCGCGGCCGGTTTGCCCGCAGCTTCCGCCTCAGTCCGAAGAGCCGCCGTCTTGGCCACCTGCAGCTTCATGAAGATCGATGCCGTGTGCCAGCCGGAGGCGCAGAGCCGTCCGAAATGGGTTTGCGCAGCGGCGTCTTCGCTCAGATGAAAGGGCTGGGGATCATATTTTTCGGCAAAGCGGATGATCTCCTCTGCCGTGAAGGTGTAACTGCCAAGCTCAGTGACCTGCCCGGCGGCGATGTCGTTGAAAAACTCAATCATGCGCCGGGCTCCCGCCGTTCAAAGAGAACCGGGTTCTCCCATTCAATCACCTCAGCGCCGTTTTGATTGGCGGCCGATACGCGCAGGAAAACCAGGCCGAGATCCGGTTTGGAGCGCAGCAGCTTGGTGCCGGTGATCTCCACGCGGGCTGACAGCGTGTCACCGGGGAAAACCGGCTGACGCCATTTCAGGCTGGTAATGCCGGGCGAGCCTCTTCCCGTGCTCTTGTTGAACAGGTTGACCGCCAGAAGGCGCATGATCAGGCTGCCGGTATGCCAGCCGGAGGCGGCAAGACCGCCCAGCAGCGAGGCCTTGCCTGCCTCTTCGTCCAGGTGAAAGGGCTGGGGATCGAACTCTGAAGCAAAGGCAATGACATCGTCCCGGCTCACCTCGATGGATCCAAGATCAAACGACTGCCCGGCGGCAAAGTCTTCAAAATGGGTGGGTGTGGTCATGAAAAGAAACAGGCTCCCGGCAAAGCCGCCGCCAGGGAGAGGATCGGGAGGCGGCAGCTTGCTGCTGTGAAAAGGTTCTGCAGGGGGACGTAGCACGGGAAAAATAGGGTGGCCAGAGCCTGGTCTCCGGCCATCTGGAGAAGAGGGGGCAGGGCGTCACATAAGAGCGCCAGTTGTGGTGTTTCTTGACCCCCAGACGGCGCTGATCTTGCGGTTGGAAAAGAGGGCTTCCTGCTCGCCCGGTTCCGTGATGAGTTGCTCAACGGTGAGATATTCTACAACCTACCGGAGGCACAAATCCTGATCGAACAATAGCGCGTCCACTACAACACTCTCAGACCGCATAGCGCTCCGGGCTACCGCCCGCCTGCGCCGGAAAGCATCGTTCCGATGGACCGGAGACCCACGACGCACTAACAATTAAACTGGACCACTTGATGGTGCCCCGCCATCACCTCTTGAGCAAAGCTTTCGACGCGCTTGAAATTTTGAAAGCGAAGAACTCTGCGAGCCGTTGAGCTAGAGAGAACAAATAACTGATGTTGAAGACTGTTTCTTGTCCAGTATCTCATTCTGAGCCTGTCAGAAGGAGTGGTGGCATGTTGTGTTCAGGCAATATGAAAAAAATATTGAAAGGTGGTCTCAAGTGCACGAGTCTGAAGGCTTGGTTCTGTATCTTGTCGGCATTGATGATTTTGACGCTGTCGGGTTGCGTCGAATCTGACCCGCGTTATCCAGCTTACTATCGGTACATAGTGGATTTGAAGGTTGACGGCAAACCCGTTCGGGTTGAGCGGGTGATCAAGTGTACGGGAACACTGGTGACCGGTTCCAGTTATGCTCCAGGTGTCAAAACTGGTAGGACCTATTTAAGTCCTCCTATTGTTGGTGCCTATGTGCCTGGGTCCGATGAAGCCGTCTACGTTCCGGTCATCAGCGCCTGCCGATGGGCATCGGCGACATCCGAGGAGCGTGAAGAAGATGCTAAGAATCAGCCGCGTGTATTGGATCCTCCCTTCACGGACCAGAATGAGTATCTCCCACCCAGTTCGATGCTACCCGTCCTTTGGGTAAGTGACGATCAGACGTTTGACAAAATGGAATATTACGTCAGCGGGCGGGCGTTGTCGGGCATTGATAGCCGTGTGGAATTCTTGCGCGCTTATCCGCCGGAAATTGTTGGAGAGGTTGATTTTAAATCCTCTGAAAAACGGGCAGCAGCGGCAAGCCCGGATCTAACGCCTTTCTTCCGCCCGGAAGACAGGAGACTGGCGGAAGAAACATCTCTCTACAAAAAGCGATTTCGAAAGCAATTTAGCGGTGGTGTCTACCCGCAATGCTTCGCCGCGTGGCGGGTGCCACGGTCGGAGTGGTCCCAAGTGCCCGGGCTTGAAGAGTGGGTTGCAAGCCTGCCGAGCGATGGGCGTGCTTATCAAATTGCTGTACCTTATTGGGGGGCATTTAACGACATGCTGGACGGTATCAGAGTTTCACCAGGCCTTGTTCCTGTTGAACCTGAGCCTGGTGTCGGTATCGACCGGTTTGAAACATTCGATGCGATCAATCCGGCAATCATCACTGATCAAGGGACGTACGTTGACCTGCAGCGCCAAGGCTTCATGGGGTGCGAATTTCTGCTGATACAGCCAAACCGTGTCGAAGCCAATGAGCCTTTCAAGATCGATCGTTCCAGCGAACCGACACCATCGTTTCACTATGAACTCGTCGGCGAGCGCCTTTTCGCGCGTTTGCCGACTCTTGATCCAATCTTCGTACCGAAACTCGATGAGTTCGTCATTTTTAAAAGCAAAGCAATCAAAGCAACGTCGGGTGAACCAGTTGCAAAAGGGTGGAAAGAATGACCTCGCAAGTCTCAGATTTCGCAGTTCTCGCCATGCAATCCTACGATTTTCTGGATGAAGATGCGCCAGAGTCAGCACGGAAGATTTGAAAGTTAATTACACCTTTGAGGGCTTCAATGGATGGGTTTTGCGCAACATTGATGATGGAGCAGCCCCCATCGAGTGGTCCACCAACTTGGAGATATTGTCCCGCAAATTGGAGGACCAGAGATGCGATCAAACGGCCAAAGCCGGAAGAGACTGGTATCGAAGCTTCGGCAGGTTGAAGGTGCTTCAAGCACAAAGCGCGGCGATTGCTGGGCCGTTAAGCTAGATTGGCGTGTGCTACGACCCCGCATCATAGGCTTGGGAGAGTGGCTGCCGGAATGACGCTATGGCTTAGCCGTCCTTGTAATAATAGCTGTAGCCGTTCAGGGCCGGTGCGCCGCCCAGATGGGCATAGAGAACCTTTGAACCTTCCGGGAAAAAGCCCTTGCGGGTGAGATCGATCATGCCCTGCATGGATTTGCCCTCATAGACCGGGTCGGTCATCATGGCTTCGGTCTTGGCGGCGAGGCGGATCGCGTCATTGGTTTCTTCCGACGGCACCCCATAGGCCGGATAGGCATAGTCCGGATTGATATGGATCTCGTCCTCGCGTACAGCCCGGCCAAGTCCGACCAGTTCGGCCGTATTGTCCACGATGGAGCGCACTTGGGCACGGGTCTGATCCAGGGTGCCAGAGGCATCGATGCCGATCACCCGGTCCGCCCTGTCCTGGGCTGCAAAGCCGACAATCATGCCGGCCTGTGTCGAACCGGTCACGACGCACACAACGATATAGTCAAACGTGAAGCCCAGTTCTTCTTCCTGTTGCGCCACTTCTTCGGCAAAGCCGATATAGCCAAGCGCGCCATATCTATGGACCGAGGCCCCGGCCGGGATCGGATAGGGCTTGCCGCCAGCCTCTTCCACCGACTTGATCGCATCTTCCCAGCTTTTGCGGATACCGATATCAAACCCGTCCTCCACCAGACGGCTGTCGGCGCCCATCAGCCGCGTGAGCAGAATATTGCCGACCCGGTCATAAACCGCATCATAGTGAGGAACCCATTTTTCCTGGATCACGACACATTTCATGCCGATCTTGGCGGCGGTGGCTGCCACCATGCGCGTGTGATTGGACTGGACCCCGCCGATGGACACCAGTGTGTCGGCGCCTGAGGCAATCGCATCCGGCACAATATATTCCAGCTTGCGCAGCTTGTTGCCGCCAAAGGCAAGGCCGGAATTGCAGTCTTCCCGTTTGGCGTAGATATCCACCTTGCCGCCAAGGGCTTCCGTCAGCCTTGGAAGATGTTCAATGTGGGTTGGGCCAAAGGTGAGCGGGTAGCGTTCAAATCTTGTCAGCAAGGACATTGGTGGTTCTCCTGTTGTCTTGCGGTCAAGCCTAGCAGGAGGGTCGTGAAAGGTGCTTACTAAATCCGTATTCTTATGTTGTTTTGCATGAGTTAAGAGGAGTTATTTTGTTGTTTTTCTTCATTTAGACGTTTTATATGAAATGATCTTTCATCCTTTCGTTTTCGGCGGTTGTCTTCGGCTTCCGGTCGGTCTTCACAGGGGCCAGAAGACGAGAATAGCCGGAAGGGCGACCACGAGCACCAGCAGCTCCAGCGGCAGGCCCATGCGCCAGTAATCACCGAAGCGGTAGCCGCCCGGGCCCATGATGATGGTATTGTTCTTGTGGCCGATCGGGGTGAGAAAGGCGCAGGAGGCGGCAACGGCGACGGCCATCAGGAAGGGATCGGAACTGACCCCGAGCCGTTCGGCGATCTGGACCGAGATGGGCGCGGCGATCAGGCAGGTGGCCACGTTGTTCAGAAAGTCGGAGAGCGTCATGGTTACAATCATCAGGACTGCGAGCGTGACCCAGGCCGGTGCGCCGGACGTTCCTGCGACGATCCCGTCCGCAATCACCTGGGCATTGCCGGAGGTCTCAAAGGCCTTGCCGAGGGGGATGAGCGAGCCGAGCAGCACGATCACTTTCCATTCCACAGCGCTGTAGACCTCTGAGCCGCTGACAAGGCCAGCCGCCGCATACAGGATCACACAGGCGGCGAGCGCGACCGGCAGATAGGCAAGGCCCGCAACGGCGGCAACAATCGCCAGCACAAACCCTGCAATGGCAAGCCAGGCCTTGTTGCGCTGGATCATGCCGGTCTGGCGCCCTTCCAGCGGCAGCACGCCCAGCCAGGAAAAGGCGTTTTCCAGACGCTCGTCGGTGCCGATCAGAAGCAGCACATCGCCGGGGCGGATAGTCTCGTGGCGCACCCGTTTCTGGATGCGCCGCCCCTGCCGGGAAATGCCGAGCAGGGTGACCCCGTGGCCGTAGAGAAGACGCAGGTTGAAGGCAGAGGTGCCGCTGATGCGGGCGCTGTCGGGAACAATGGCCTCGGCCAGGGACAGGGCGGAGCCGCCGAGCTTGCCCTTGTGCTGCTCTGATCCGGCGAAGTCCAGTTTGGCGGCGCCCATGAAGCTTTCAATGGCCTTGGGGTCGCCTTCCACCACCAGAAAATCATCCGCCTTGACCGGTTCGCGCCGGGCAAACCCCCTGATCCGGCGGCCGTTTCGGATGAGGCCGATAATCGTGACATCCTTTTCATCGGCAACGGGATAAAGATCGCCGACCGTGACCGGCATGTCCGGATTGACCTTGCCGACTTTCAGTTCCGCAGAATAAAGGCTTTCCGCAAAGCCTTCCTGTTTCGGTTTGCTGCGGAAATGGGCGGGCAGGAGGCGCCAGCCGAACAGGGCAACAAAGGCAATCCCGAAGATGGCAACCGTCAGCCCGACGGGGGCAAAATCGAACATGGTGAAGGGGCTGCCAAGCGCGTCTGAGCGGTATTGCGCAATCACGATATTGGGCGGCGTACCGATCAGGGTGATCATGCCGCCAAGAATTGTGGCGAAGGACAGTGGCATCAGGGAGAGGCCCGGGGACCTTTCCGCTTTCCGGGCCGCTTCCAGATCCAGCGGCATGAGCAGGGCCAGCGCGGCCACATTGTTGATGATGCCCGACAGCCCGGCGCCGGCAACCGACATCAGCGAGATATGTCCCGGCAGGCCCCGCGAGGCGGATAGGAGCCGACTGGCAATCAATTCCACGGCGCCCGAATTCATCAGCCCCTTGGAGACGATCAGCACCAGCGCAATGATGATGACCGCCGGGTGGCCGAAGCCGGAAAAAATTTCGCCGGAAGGCACAAGGCCCAGCAAGGCCCCGAAGATCAGGGCCGCAAAGGCCACAAGGTCGAACCGGATCCGGCCCCAGACGAGAAGGGCAAAAACGATCCCGAACAGAATAAACAAGGCAATCTGGTCAAAAGTCACGGTTTGAAAAGCTCCCGGTCCGGGCGGTGGAACAAACCCCGCCGTCCCAGGGGACCATGGCCAAGGTTTGATCTCAAGGCAAGCTGATGGCGATCAACTGGCCTGTCAGGTCAAGCAAGCCCCGAAGGGCGCGCTTCGGGGACTTTTGGCTGTGTTCAAAAGGGACGAGAGGAGCTGTCAGGCAATTGTCACGGTGAGCGGCGGCAGTCCGGCCACACGGGCCACCATTGTGTCGCCGCGCTGCACGGGGCCAACCCCGGCAGGTGTGCCGGTCAGGATGACGTCGCCTGCGGCCAGCGCGAAATAGCTGGAGAGATACGCGATCATTTCCGGGACCTTCCAGATCATCTGGTTGAGGTCGCCTTGCTGGCGCAGGGTCTCATTGACGCTCAGCGTGACCTTGCCGCTGTCCAGGTGGCCGCAGCTGGCCACAGGCACCAGCGGGGAGATCGGGGCGGAGGCTTCGAAGGCCTTGGCGATTTCCCAGGGGCGCCCCATCTTTTTGGCCGTTGCCTGAAGGTCGCGGCGGGTCATGTCGAGAGCCGTTCCGTAGCCAAAGACATGGTCAAGCGCCGTATTGACTGAAATATCTGTCCCGCCGGATTTCAAGGCGACCGCCAGTTCCACCTCATGGTGCACATCCGCTGTTTGGGGCGGATAGGGGAAGATGCCTGAAGCGTCCAGATTGTCCGGGTTCTTCTGGAAGAAGAACGGCGGCTCCCGGTCCGGGTCATGGCCCATTTCCACCGCATGAGCCGCGTAATTGCGGCCAATGCAATAGACCCGGCGCACGGGAAAAAGATCTTCAGTGCCGGAGACCGGAAGGGCGGGGGTTTTCGGCTGCGGGATGACGTAGGTCATGTGTTGAACTTGAACAGCAGCACGTCGCCATCTTTGACCACATACTCCTTGCCTTCATCGCGAGCCTTGCCAGCTTCCTTGGCTCCAGTTTCACCGCCCAGGGACACATAATCGTCATAGGCAATCGTCTGGGCCCGGATGAAGCCCCGTTCGAAATCCGTGTGGATCACCCCGGCTGCGCCTGGCGCCTTGGTGCCGTCAGTGATGGTCCAGGCACGGGTTTCCTTCGGACCGGCGGTGAAATAGGTGATCAGGCCCAGCAGGTCATAGCCGGCACGGATCATCCGGTCGAGGCCGGGTTCTTCCAGGCCGATGGTCTCCAGAAACTCGTCCTGCTCTTCCTTGTCGAGCTGGGAGATTTCCGCTTCGATGGCTGCGGAAATGACCACGGCGACCGCGCCTTCCGCCTTGGCCCGTTCGGCCACCTTGGCCGACAGGGCATTGCCGTCTGCCGCTGAGGCTTCATCCACGTTGCACACATAAAGGACGGGTTTGGAGGTCAGGAGATTGAGGCCCTTGAGAAGCTTGGCTTCTTCCGCGTCGGCTACCTCCAGCATTCGCGCCGGTTTGCCGTCCTGCAGAAGGGCCAGGGCGGCTTCCATGATCGGCTGCAGCACCTTGGCTTCCTTGTCGCCGCCGGTGGCCTTTTTCTTCAAGGGCGCAATCCGGCGCTCCAGGCTTTCCATGTCGGCGACCATCAGCTCGGTCTCGACGGTTTCCGCATCGGCCAGCGGGTCAATGGCCCCGTCCACATGGGTGATATCGTCATCTTCAAAGCAGCGCAGCACATGGGCAATCGCGTCGACTTCGCGGATATTGGCCAGGAACTGGTTGCCGAGGCCTTCGCCCTTGGAGGCGCCGCGCACCAGTCCGGCAATGTCAACAAAGGTGATCCGGGTCGGAATGACTTCCTTGGACTGGGCCACGTCCCGGATGGCGTAAAGGCGCGGATCGGGAACAGCGACTTCACCGGTATTCGGTTCAATGGTGCAGAACGGATAGTTGGCGGCCTGTGCCGCAGCCGTCTTGGTGAGCGCGTTGAAGAGCGTGGACTTGCCGACATTCGGCAGGCCGACAATACCGCACTGGAAACCCATGGGCGTTCGCTTTCGGTTTGTATCTGAAACTGTTGGCGCTACATGCCCGAGGCCGGGACCAAGGTCAAGGTTTGGTGCAGCGAAACTCTTGTTGAGATGGCCTTGGGCATCGGCGCCTGCTTGTGAGAGCTGCCACGGCAGGTTGCATCTGTATTTCTGCGGAAAATCGTGCACTATGGTCAGGTTGCTTGAGAAGATGTGTTTAGACAATTTGAGGATGGCATGGGGCGTGAACGGGGTCTGCAATCTGCCTTGAAATCTTTCCGGAGCGCGGGGCAGATGAAAAAAGCGCTGTTTCTGCTGCCTTTGTTAATCCTGTTTGCGACGATAGAAAGAGGGGCCGCGCAGGACTTCGACCCAAGCGAGCTGACCGGACTCTACGGCCTCGACAGCATCGATCCGGCTTTGCTGGGCGGGCTCAGCACCCGTCAGGTCACCCGGGCCTATATTCCCGATGCGATTGATCTGTCGCCTTTGATGCCGCCGCCTTTGCAGCAGATCCATGGCAGCTGCGTGTCCTATGCCATTGGCTATGCGCTCAGGGGCTATTATGCGGCGCTGGAAAGCGGCAGCGCGCCTGGCCATGTCAATCACACGCCGAGCCCGGCTTTTCTGCATTCGCGCATCCGCAACCGGGCGGACCGCTGTGAAAACAGCGGTAGTCATCCGTTTCACGCTTTAAAGTATTTTGTGAATGCCAGCGTGCCGGACCGGCAGACCGTACCCGAACAGGCCATGTGTACCGGGGCGGCGGAACAGGCGCAGCCCATGGCCGGACGCTTCCGCATCAACCGCTTCGATGCGCTTTATGAGGTGCTGCTTTACAAACGCCGCGCAACCAGCAGGCATCTGGATGCCATCAAGCAGCAACTTGCGGCGGGCCATCCGGTCACGGCGGGGTTCGAACTCTACGCGGCCGGGTCAACCGCGTCCGGCCAGAGCGGGTCCGGACTGCAATATTTGCAGTCGGGTGAAATCTATCAGGGCTCACTGGCGCCGCATGGTCCGAGTGTCGGCAATCACCAGATGGTCTTTATCGGCTATGACGAACGCCGCCAGGCCTTTCTGGTGCAGAATTCCTGGGGCCCGTTCTGGGCCGGGGACGGCCGCGGCTGGATCAGCTATCAGGCGGCAAGGCAGGACATGCGCAATGCCTATGTGATGCGCACCCGGTTCCAGCCGCCAAGGCCCGTGCCGGGCATGGGGCGGACCGGCCGGGAGAGCGATGTGGCCGTGCCCGGAGACACCTGCAGCAAGGTCTATGTGAAGGGTACTGCGGCCGGAGGGGTGCCGCTGCTGGCCGGATTTGTCAGCAGTCCGGCGGCACTGGCGGCTCTGACAGAAAAGCTTGATGCGCGCATCACCAGTGAAATCGACATACGCCCCTGGCCGGTCTGTGAGGTTCTGAAAACCCTCGACCCGCTGCTGGCGGCGCCGTCCCGGCCGGAGATCCGCATGCTGGGTGGCAATACACGCCTGCGCTATGGGGATTCGCTGGCCTTCCGGGTGACGGCGCCCGGCTATGCGTCCTTCCTCTATATCGTCTATCTGCAGGCCGATGGCACGGTGGTTAATCTGTTGCCAAGGCGGGGGCCGCTCCGGGAGTAGGCCAGGGCCGGTGAAGCGTTTCTTTACGGGGACGGGCGCCAGGGCCGGCGCAAGTTTACCGTCAGTCCGCCGGCCGGAACCGAAGCAATTGTGGTGATTGCGGCGCGCAGTCCGCTCCGCCAGCTGGAAGACCTTGAAGACCTAAATGGCGGCCAGTTTCAACTGCCCGCCGGTGCGCAAGGCGCAGACGGTGGCGCCGATGACCGCGTTTTCCTGACGGCTTTGAGGGCCGGAATGGCCGAGCAGCCGGACAGGCAGAGCCTGCCCAGGGACATGTCGGCGGCGGTCTTGCATGTGACGATTGAAGAATGATCCGGGCAAAGGGGAGACTTATGGGCAAACTCTTGACGGGGAAGATCAGGACAGCGGCCTTGCCGTCAAGCCTGAGGGGCTGGCTTTGCACCCTTCTGGTGGCGGGAGGACTGGCAGTTGTTTCCACCTCTTCAGAGCTGGCGGCGCAGACTGTCACCAGCGAGCAGATTGTCGAAGCCCTGCTGCCCAAATCCGCAGAACCGGCTGTCCGGTCCTTCCGCCGCAAAGAGCCAGAGCCTCATCCTTACCGGGGGATCAGCGTCGAGGGCGAATTGCCGCCGGAAGTGGAGTTGCCCCGGATCAATCTGACGGTCAATTTTGAATTTGATTCCGCATCCCTGACCAATGACGGTATCCTGACCCTTCAGGCGCTCGGCGTCGCGCTACAGGATCCGCGGCTCAGGAACATGCGGTTCCAGGTTGCAGGTCACACGGATCTGAGGGGCTCGGCCCAGTATAATCTCGACCTGTCCTTGCGGCGGGCACGGACCGTGGCCGATTTCCTGGCCGCCTTTTACGGGATTGCGCCGCAGCAGCTGTTCCCGGTCGGCTATGGCGAAAGCCGACCGGTGGACCCTTACAATCCGGCCAGTGGCCGCAACCGGCGTGTAGAGATCATCAACGTTCAGCCGCTGTCTTGACGGCGTCACGCCTGCCGCCGCCTGACCGGGCCGGGGCCTTGGAGGCCGGGCTGGCTATTGCAGCCCGGCAGGATCAACAATGCCGCGCTTGCAGCCCATCTTTTTCGGGGTCGCGGCCATCAGCAAATCACCTAGTTCGGACTGGGGCGTGATCTTGCCTTTCAGGCTGATCCAGATCTCGTTGACAAGCGTGCGGTTGCCATCGCGGCTGCACTTGATTTCAACCCGTTCGCCGGTTCCTGCGCCAAAAGACGCATCAAAAGCGGCCCGGATCTCCTCGCCGGTGATTTCCTCCCCCACATTGTTGAAGAAGAGATCGCCCACATCCGACTCGTTCACCAGCCGGGTGAGATAGAGCGTGTCATCATAATATTCGTCGGCGCCGCCCTCACCGAGATAGCAGGTGCCGTGTTTGATCCACTCATGGTGATGCAGAAAGCTGGCGGTCCCGGGCATGGCGGCGCTGAGTGCGTCGGCGGTCTCCGTGTCGATCTCCGGCGCAGGCAATTGCTGCCAGCTGTCCGGCGTGTCCAGCTGTTTCACGCTGTCCGGCACACCGCAATAGGCTTTGTTCCTGGGCTGGGGCCACAGGCCGTGGATGGACAGCTGGCCGGTTGTGTGGGGCAGAAGGCCGTTGTTCAGGTTCCGGCATTCGGTCTTGCCAGAGCGTATTTCACAAAAGGCGGGCTGCCAGCTCAAGGTGAGAAGATTGTCGACCGATTCCGGCCCGTCCTGCTCGACAAGGTCGTCCGTCGGAGGAGGCTGTCGTCCCTCTCCAGTGCCGGCTGCGACTGCGTGCAGGCCACAGGCGGTGGAGACCCAGCGGGATGTGGTGACCGGAGCGTCTTCGATCAGCACCTGGAAATAATCCCCGCCCTCCTTATTGATGCCGAGCATCGGATAGGCCCTGTGTGGCACGGTGGTGATGCTGCCGGGGTTGGTCTGCCGGTTCTTGCTTTGATAGGCCTCGCAGGTGTCTTCGGCGATGAAATAGCCCTCCAGCTTGACAAATGCAGCGGCTGGATAGGTGAAAGACATTGAAACAAAGAAGGAAAAAAGAAAAAAGCGCATCAGTTTTCTCTCCAGAGAAAGAGGGAGACGGTCCAACCGTGACGCCACGGGATGACGATTTTATGACGCGAGCCAGGCTAATTATTCGTGCCTAGATTGTGTTTTGGTTGAGGCGGAGCTCCGCTGGCGCTTGCGCCTCTGAGCAGATTGTGTCGTTCAGGATGTGCCTTTCTCGGCCTGAAATCAAAGACTTCAATGCTCAACACACACTGGTTTGAAATCACATGAACACGTCAGGCTTTAGTCACCGCCCAGAAGCTTTTTGAGCATATCGGCCATGGGGCCGGATTTGGGCAGTTTGGCTGTTTTCGATTGCCGGGCCTGGCGGATATGGCTTTGACCCTTGGGCTTGGAGGCCGGTTTGTCTGCTTTCGCCACAGCTTGCCTGTCCTTGTGGGCAGGGGGCTTGTCCTTGCGCTGCGCTTTGCCCGGATCCAGGGCCAGAGTCAGTTTGTTGGCGAACTGGCTGTCCTTGCCATCGGCCAGAAGCTCCGCATGGTCCGCAATCTGGGTGAGCAGCGGGTCCAGCCAGTCCCGGTCTGCCTTGGCAAAGTCGCCGAGCACATAATTTGCGACGACCTTCTTGTCCCCAGGATGGCCGATGCCAAGACGCAGGCGGCGGTAGTCTGCGCCGATATGGTCGGTCATGGAGCGCAGGCCATTGTGGCCGCCATGGCCGCCGCCCTTTTTCATGCGGAATTTGGCAGGCGGCAGGTCCAGTTCGTCATAGAGAACGATAATGTCTTCCGGCTCCAGCTTGTAGAACCGCTGCGCTTCGCCGACCGCGCGGCCGGACTCGTTCATATAGGTGGAGGGTTTGAGCAGCAGCACTTTCCCGCTGCCCAGCCGGCCTTCGGAAACCTGACCCTGAAACCGGGCCCGCCAGGGCTGGAAGGAGGAATGGCGCCGGTGGATCTCATCGACGGCCATGAAGCCGATATTATGCCGGTTGCCTTCGTATTTCGCGCCCGGGTTTCCAAGGCCGACGATCAGTTTCATGGCACACCCTTCTTCTCACCACCGGATATGAAAAAGCAGCCGGAACCGGCTGCTCGGGACTGGAGGCGTCGGCCGCCTCCAATCAGAGTGTCGGAAACAGCAGAGCTTATTCGCTGGCTGCTTCTTCGCCGTCTTCGGACGCTTCGTCGTCGGTGTCCTTCATGCCGGCCGGGGCCGCGATGGTCGCGATGGTGAAGTCGCGGTCCGTGATCGTCGGCTGGCAGCCTTCCGGCAGTTTCACAGCGGAAATGTGCAGGCTGTCGCCCGGCTGTGCCTTCGCAAGGTCAAGCTCGAGAGCTTCCGGGATGTTGTCGGCCGGAACGGTCATTTCAACCGTGTGGCGCACAACGTTCAGAACGCCGCCCTTCTTGATGCCCGGGCAGGTTTCTTCGTTGAGGAAGTGCACCGGAACTTCGAGGGTGAGCGTCGCGCCTTTGGCAACGCGCAGGAAATCGACATGCAGGACATCATCGCGCACCGGGTGCAGCTGGAAGTCCTTGGCGATGACCTGGTGTTTTTCACCGTCGACATCGATCACGCCGATATGGGTCAGGAAGCCGCCCTTATGCAGGGTGATGGTGGTTTCCTTCACCGGAATGGTGATCGGCAAAGCGGGTTTCTTGTCGCCGTAGATCACGGCAGGAAGAAGGCCTTCGCGACGCAGTGCCCGTGCGGCCCCCTTGCCCACCCGGTCCCGTGCCGACGCCTTCAGCTCATAGCTGGCAGCCATGGCAAAACTCCTTGAGTGTATGGTAACGGACCGGCGAACCAGCGTCTTAAAGCGATGCAAAGTGTCCGGGATCGGTCCAGAAGCGCCTCCTCCAGGGGTGCAGGCGCGAGCGCGCGTATACCTGAAAAGCCCCGGGGATGCAAGCGTCCGCCCGTTTTTGACTGTGCGGGGTGGGGCGAGGGGGGATATCTGTCAGCGGGCGGTGGCCTGTCAGAGCCTGGCCTTCTTGGCAAAGGAAGCACGCCAGGGTTCTGCCAGTACATCGAGACCGGCAAGGGCCTTTGCGGTTGCAACATCCAGTTTGGGATTGAACCTCGCCAGGATTACCTCGTCAAGAGGCCAGCAGGGGCAGGGGCGCTCGACAAGTTCCAGTGTGTCTCCGGCCTGGAGCCGACCGGTTTCAAGGATGCGGACATACCAGCCGGTTTTGCCGGTTTTTTGAAACGCGGCCGCCATGGCCGGATTGCCGGTGTGCAGGTTGAGTTTCCAGCAAGGCTGTCGCCCCTGGGAAATCTGCAGGCGGACCGGGCCGGCTGCCAGGATGTCGCCAATACAAAAGCTGCCTTCCGTTGCTCCGCTGAGCGACAGGTTCTCCCCGAAACCGCCTGGCTGGAAGATGTCCGCAAAACCGGGAAAGGCCTTGCGCCAGTCTTCATAATGCTCCGAAGCATATAAGTGCAGAGCTTTGTCCGGGCCGCCATGAACTTCAAGATCAGCTTGACGGTCGCCTTCCAATCCTTCCCGGGACAGAGCCACCGTCCCCGGAACGCGGCTCTTGCGGATTGCTGACGGAGCCTTGTCCGCCCAGCGGTGTTCCGGTGTGCCTCGATAAAGATCAAGAATGTGGGCGGTTGCGGTCAATTTAGGTGTCCTTGCCTATCCGGGAGCGGGCGGCGGAAAATGTGCCGGACAGGCCCTTGTGCTTCTTCTGTGCCGTGCAGGCCTAAGAGCGCCAAGCATTTGCCTTCGCAGCTGAATTCGAAATACCGCAAAATCGAGGCGTCATGCAACAAATTTTGGCTAGGGACTGTCCTATTGCAATGCGGAATTTCTGATTAATAGAAGTATAAATTTGATTTCTGTTGTAAAAAATAACAATATTTTCAATCTATGCATGCAAAAAAATATAGATATATCACTTAATTATTTTCTTATACATATAATTTTAATTGGATTTGTCCACTGTTGTCGAGGAGAAACTTGGGAGTAAGGAATGAAACGCTTTTTTTACACTACTGCAGCGGTTCTCTTGTTTGCCGGTGCAGCATCAGCAAATGAGTTTGAAGCCGAGCTGAAGACACTTGCATCAGAGCGCATTGCCGAAATCGCTTCTTCTGCAGAAGTGGTTGCTGCTGTGAAAGCACAAAATGGTGAAACCGGCTCTTATGATCAGGCGAAGATCGACGAGCTGGACAAGGCGTGGCGCGCGGAAGCAGAAGCGGTCGATCAGCCGATGATCGATGCCATTCTGGAAAAGCCACTTTCGGTTTACCTTGCTGACATTCAGGAAGGCAGCGACGGTCTGTTCACGGAAATCTTTGTCATGGATGGCAAGGGGCTGAATGTGGGCCAGAGTGACGTAACTTCCGACTACTGGCAGGGCGATGAAGCCAAGTGGCAGAAAACCTATTCTGTCGGCAAAGGCTCGGTTCATGTGAGCGACCTGGAAGAAGATGAGAGCAGCCAGACCTTGCAAAGCCAGGTCAGTGTTCCGGTTGTTGACCCGGACAGCGGGGAAGCTATCGGGGCGGTCACGTTCGGTGTAAACGTCGAAAACCTCTGAGAGCGCCCGGGCGGGAAGGAGGCGCGCCTTCCCGCTCTGACGCGTGGTGCGGTCATGCGCACCGAAAATTGTCTACCATTTTGAACTTGATCAACGAGATGGTGGTCAACCGGATCCGGTTGAACATCCGTTGGTCTCATCAGGAGACGGCTGTGAAAGTTGCGGCGAAACTTCCTGCGCTTGTGCTTGGCATAGCGCTTTTGTGTTCAGCTGGCGTGGGGGTTGCCAGTTATGTGTCCGGGGCGAACACTGTTCGCGGGCAGGCGGAACAACGGCTGATGGCGCTTGCGGAAAGCCGCAGGGACAGCCTGATCGATTTTTATCAAGGTAAACTGAAAACGCTTGAAGGACATGGCCAGGGCAAGACGCTGCGGGCAGCCTACAGCGCGTTCGACTCAGCCTGGAAGAAATACAAGGACAAGGCGTCAGCAACGCTGACGAAGATCTATGTCACCGACAACCCGCATCCCGAAGCGGAGCGGGATCAGCTCGTGAAAGCGGGCCGCAAGCCTTATGACAAGGCCCATGCGAAACATCACACACCTCTGCGCGACTTTGCAGATGCCAATGGCCTTCCCGACCTGCTCCTGGTGAATCTGGACGGGGACGTCATCTATACGGCCCGGAAGATGGGGGACTTCGGGGTCAATCTGAAAGAAGCTACCTGGCAGCAAACGCCGCTCGGACTGGCCTATGACAAGATTGTGGCCGGTCAGGACGCAACAGTCCTGTCTTATGATCCGGTGCCCTATGCGGCCAAGAACGGCCAGCCGACAGGCTTTCTCGCAGCGCCGATCCTGGTCGGGAAAAAGACCATCGGCATGGTGGTTTATGAAGCCCCTACGGACCAGATCACGACATTGCTTGGCAAGTTTGCAGGCCTTGGAGAGACCGGAGACAGCTTTCTGATCAACCAGAAAGGACTGGTTCAAAATGACAGTTTGCGCACGGCGGACACCTCTGAGCTCCTGAGCGATCAATATACAGGGCCGGAAGTCACGGCGGCCCTCGGAGGCAGCAAAACCTTCACGCGCCTTGCGGATTTCAAGGGCCGTGATGTGTTCGCGGCCATCGTGCCGCTCGCCGCGCTTGGCAACCAATATGTCATGGTGGTGGTTCAGGATGCCGCAGAGGTGCTGGCGCCGCTCGCCTCCTTGCGGTTCTGGATCTTTTTCATTGCGATTGTGTGCGCCATTGTCGCCTGCCTGTTCGGCCTGCTGATGGCGCGGAACCTGTCCGGGCGGATTTCGACCTTGAGCCAGGTCATGAATGTGCTTGCCAGTGGTGATACCAGTGTCGAGCTTGAAGAGCAGTCCGGCAAGGATGAGATCACCGAAATGGCAGCCTCTGTCAGTGTGTTCCGCGACAATGCGGTGGAGCGGGAGCGGCTGGAACAGGAGCAGCGGGAAGCCGCTTTGACGCAGGAGCAGCAAGCCGAAGCCGTCACTGCGTTGATTGCCGACTTCCGGCAGGAAGTCACCCAGATGCTGGATGCGGTCTATTCGAACAGCGAACAGATGCGGGAAGCTGCGCAGGATCTCAACAGCGTTGCGGATGAGACGGCGGGCGAAGCGACCAGTGCATCCGATGCCTCCGGCACCGCCTCCACCAATGTTCAGACTGTGGCGTCGGCGTCTGAAGAACTGTCTGCCTCGATCCATGAGATCCGGCGGCAGGTGGATGCGACCACGGAGATCGTGCGCAGCGGCAGCGAAGCGGCGCAGCAGACCAATGCCAAGATCGAAGGGCTGGCGGAAGCGGCCCAGCAGATCGGTGATGTGGTCAGCATGATTTCCGCCATTGCCGAGCAGACCAACCTGCTGGCCTTGAACGCAACCATTGAGGCGGCCAGGGCCGGAGAAGCCGGACGCGGGTTCGCGGTTGTGGCTTCGGAAGTCAAGGAGCTGGCGACACAGACCGCCAAGGCGACCGAAGAGATCGAAAGTCAGATCTCTGAGGTTCAGTCAGCCACCAAAGAGGCGGTGAACGCGATTGCCGGTATCACCGAAACCATGAGCCAAGTGGATCAATATACCGGAACCATCGCCGCGGCGGTCGAACAGCAGGGCGCGGCAACAAACGAGATTTCCGGCAATGTTCAGGAAGCGGCCAGGGGCACGCAAAGCGTGGCACAGACGATTGTTTCAATCTCTGAAAAAGCGCGGGTCACCAGCTCCTCGGCCACTCAGGTCCTTGATGCTTCGACGGATGTGAATGAGCGGACCACGGAATTGCGGGAACGTGTCGACCGGTTCCTGAACGCTGTGGCCAGCGCCTGACGGCAAGGGATCAGAAGATACCGGAATATAAGGGCAGCGGTTCAGCCGCTGCCCTTTTTTGCGCCCGGTTGATGGCAGGTGTCAGCCTTCGTTGGGGGCGTAGCTGCTGGGATCGACGCTCGCAGGCCTTCCCTCCAGGGCCAGCCGGGTCTGCCTGGGAGGCGCCTTTGCGATCACCTTGCCCGCCTTGACGACGCTCAGCCGCGTGGCTTTCAGGCGGATGGCTTCGATCGTATTGCGGGCCTGCAGCAAAACGAAGTCGGCCTTGCAGCCTTTTGCGAGGCCATAGCCCTCCAGCCCCATGGCCTTTGCCGGGTTGGCCGTCACGCAGTCATAGCAGTAGCGGATCTCGGCGCGGCTAGTCATTTGCGCCACGTGAAGGCCCATGGAGGCGACGTCCAGCATGTCGCCGGAGCCCATAGAATACCAGGGGTCCATCATGCAATCGTGGCCAAAAGCGACATTGATGCCATAGGCGCGCAGTTCCGGTACCCGGGTCTGGCCCCGGCGCTTGGGATAGGTGTCGTGGCGCCCTTGCAGCGTGATGTTGATCAAGGGGTTGGCAATGGCATGAATGCCGGCTTCGGCAATCAGCGGCAGCAGTTTGGACACATAGTAATTGTCCATGGAATGCATGGAGGTCAGGTGCGAGCCGGCCACGCGGTCCTCCAGGCCGAGACGCCGGGTGTGATAGGCAAGGGTCTCGATGTGGCGCGACATAGGATCGTCCGTCTCGTCGCAATGCATGTCGACCCTGAGGCCGCGTTCGGCGGCAATTTCGCACAGCCTGGCGACCGACCGGGCCCCGTCTTCCATGGTGCGCTCGAAATGGGGAATGCCGCCGACAATATCGACACCCATATCGAGGGCGGTCAGAAGGTTCTTTTCCGCGTTCGGCGAACGGTAGAGCCCATCCTGGGGGAAGGCGACCAGTTGCAGGTCGATATAGTCCTTGACCTGGTCACGCACTTCCAGAAGGCCCTTGACGCCGGTCAACCGGTCGTCACAGACATCCACATGGCTGCGGATGGCGAGAAGCCCCTGGGAAACAGCCAGGTCGCAATATCTCAGCGCCCGCTCCACGACCGCCTCGACCGTCAGGATGTCCTTCAGCTCGCCCCAAAGGGCTATGCCCTCCAGCAGGGTGCCGCTTGTGTTAATGCGCGGCAGGCCAAGGGAAAGCGTTGCATCCATGTGGAAATGGCTATCGACAAAGGGCGGTGACACCAGTTGGCCGCCAGCGTCGATCCGTGTCCCGGCTTCGGCCGTAATTCCGGCCTCGGCGGCCTCGATCCGACCGTTCCGGCAGGCAATGTCGATGCCGGTCCGGCCATCGGGCAGAGTTGCGTTTTTGACAATCAGATCAAAGCTCATAAAGCCCTCTTTCTAAACAGCTCCAAAGCCGGAGGGTTGGATAAGTCCGGTGCGAGCCTGGACAGAGACATGTTGCAACGGGTTGTTTTCATGCAAGTTCCAGCGCAAGGCCGGTGTTCTCCTTGGGTGGAATTCCTCTAGCGCTGTCCCTTGAAATAGGGCACCAGCAGCGCGCGCGGATAGTCCGCCCGGCGGGCAACGACAATAAGGGCCGCGATGGACAGAAGATAGGGCATCATCAGGAACACCTGCCCGGGGATAACGCTGCCGATCTCGGTCTGGAGACGGACCTGAAAGGCGTCGAAGGCCCCGAAAAGGATCGCGCCAATCAGAGCCTTGCCCGGCCGCCAGGAGGCAAACACCGTCAGGGCGATGCAGATCCAGCCCCGGCCATTGACCATGCCGAAAAAGAACGCGTCAAAGGCGGACATGGTCAGGAATGCGCCACCCAGAGCCATGATCGCGGATCCCGCCACCACCGCGCCCATGCGGAGGGCATAGACGGACAGGCCCTGGGAGGCCACGGCAGCCGGATTGTCGCCAACCGCCTGAATGGCGAGGCCAAGGGGCGTGCGGTAGAGCACATAGGCGGCGGCCAGCACCAGGGCGAGGGCCAGAAAGGTGAGGGGCGTTTGCTGGAACAGGGCCGGGCCGAGAAAGGGCAGATCGCTTAGAACGGGAATGTCCAGCGGCTGGAAAGCCTCGATCCGGGGCGGGGAGGACACATCCGGCAGGGCCGTGCGGTAGATGAAATAGCTCGCCGATGTGGCAAGCAGCGTTACGCCGATGCCGGACACATGCTGGGACAGGCCAAGCGGTACGGTCAGGATCGCATGGATCAGACCGAACAGCCCACCGGCGCAGGCGGCCACCAGAACGCCGCCCCACAGCCCGGCGCCGAGCCAGACTGCCATCCAGCCCGCCATGGCGCCGGCGGTGAAAATGCCCTCAATGCCAAGATTAAGCACCCCGGCACGTTCGCAGATCAGGGCGCCGATAACGCCGAAGATCAGCGGTGTGGCAATGCGCAGGGCTGCCGCCCAGAAATTCGCGGACAGGAGAATGTCGAGGATCTCGGTCATTGGGCAGCTCCTTTTGCTCCGGGCGCTCCGACAATGCGGATCTTGAACCTCAAGAACAGGCCGGAGACGAGCACACACAGGAGCGCCATGGCGACGATCAGGTCTGCTAGATAGTTGGAGACGCCCGTGGCGCGGGACATGGAATCGGCGCCGACAAAAATGCTGGCAATGAAGAGGGCGGCGAACACCACTCCGATGGGGGACAGACCCGCCAGCATGGCGACCACAATGCCTGAATAGCCGAAGCCGGGGGACAGATCTGCCGTAAGATACCCTTTGAGCCCTGCGACCTCGCCGACACCGGCCAGTCCGGCAAGCGCCCCGGACAGGAGCCCCACACGGATGAAGGTGGCCGTGACGGGTAGGCCCGCATGGCGTGCGGCAGGTGCATTCTCGCCGACGGCCCGGATTTCAAAGCCCCAAACCGTGCGTTTGAGTAGAAAATAGACACCGAGCGATGCGGCCAGCGCAATCAGCAGTCCGGCATGAATGCGCATGCGGTCCATGAGTTTGGGCAGCGCCGCCTGATCCAGGATCGGTTCCGATTGCGGCCAGCCCATGCCCATCGGGTCTTTCATGGGACCTTCCAGCATCATCTGCACAAATAGAAGGATCACAAAGTTCAGCAGCAGCGTCGTGACGACCTCATCAACGCCGAGCCGGGTTTTCAAAAGTGTCGGGCCGAGCATCACCAGCCCGCCCGCCAGAGCCCCGGCCAGAACAACGAGCGGGATCAGCACATAGGACGGGCCGGATACCAGACCAGTGCCAACTGCGACAGCGGCCAGGGCCCCGGCATAGAGCTGGCCCTCAGCACCGATATTCCACAATCTGGCCCGGAAGGCGACGGCTGCGGCAAGGCCGGTCAGGATCAGCGGGGTGGCCCGGGTCAGCATCTCGGTGAAAGCAAAGAGCGAGCCGAAGGCGCCAGTGACCATCAGGCCATAGGCACTAACCACTGAGAGGCCCGCAAAGGCCATTGGAATGGCGGCCAGCACCAGCGCGGCCAGAGCAGCGGCAAGCGAGACCAGCAGCATGCGGGAGACGGGAACCGGGCCTCTGGGTTCGAACCGGATCATGCGGCGTCCCTTCCATTCTGCCCGGCCATGCGCAGCCCGAGCGTGCCGCGGTCCAGGGTTTCGGTGGTGTCTGCCGGGGAGAGGCGGCCCCGGTGAATGACGGCGATACGGTCTGACAGGCGCATGAGTTCGTCGAGATCTTCAGAAATCAGCAGGATCCCGGCGCCGCGTTTGCGGGCGGCCAGAAGGCGTTTGTGGACATCGGAGGTCGCGCCGACATCGAGGCCCCGGGAAGGCTGGGCGGCCAAAACCACCAGGGGGTCCCGGTCCAGGGTCCGCGCCAGCACGATTTTCTGGATATTGCCGCCGGACAGTAGCCGGGCGGGGCTGTCTTCCCCCTGACAGCGGATGTCATAGGCCTCGATCAGGCGCCGGGCGCGGGCGCGCATGGTGGCAAAGCGCAACAGGCCAAAGCGCTGGGTCTCCGGCTTGCGCAAGGCTTCAATCGCCAGGTTCTCCGACACGCTCATGGCGCCGACAATGCCGTCATGGTGGCGGTCTTCGGGAATGCGGGCGAGGCCACAGTCGATCATCGTACGGGCATTGGCTCCGGTCCTTGAGGTGCCGTCCAGTGTCATCGTGCCGGAGGTGACCGGTTCCAGTCCTGACAGCACCCGTGCCAAAGTGGTCTGGCCGTTGCCGGAGACCCCGGCAATACCGAGAATTTCGCCAGCATGAAGGTTCAGATCTATCGCTTGCAGCGCATCGCGGCCGCTCCCGGCACACACCTTGTCGAGCACAAGCAGCGGCGCCCCGGGGGCGCCGGGCTCGCGCACAGTTTCCACGATTGCGTGGCCCACCATGAGTTCGGCCAGTTTTCTGAGGTCGCACTCGGCGGTGGGCAGGTCGGCCACTTTCCGGCCGCCGCGCAGAACCGCGACGCGGTGGGAGGAGGCCATCACCTCGGCGAGCTTGTGTGAGATGAAAATGATACCAAGGCCATCTGCGGCCAGCTTGGTCAGGGTCTGGAACAGGGTGTCCGATTCTTGAGGCGTCAAGACAGCTGTGGGTTCGTCCAGAACCAGCACCTTGGCCTCCCGGTAAAGGGCTTTGAGGATTTCCACCCTCTGTTTCTCGCCAACGGAAAGCTCGGAGATCCGGGCGTCCAGCGGCACGGCGAGGCCCGAGCGGGTCATCAGGTTTTCCAGCTTGCGGCGGGCAGGGGATCGGGCGGAGGTGAGGGCGGACAGGCGCTCCGTGCCCAGAAGAATATTGTCGAGGGCGCTGAGGTTTTCGGCAAGCGTGAAATGCTGGTGCACCATTCCGATCCCGGCTGCCAGCGCAGCATGGGGCGAGCCCGGCTCAAGTTCGCTCAGGCCACCGGCACCGGGGGCGACCAGAACCCGGCCTTCATCGGCCACGTAATGGCCGAAGAGTATGTTCATCAAGGTGGTTTTGCCGGCGCCGTTTTCCCCCAGGAGTGCCAGGATCTCTCCGCGCTTCAGGGTTAGGGTCACATCGCCATTGGCCGTTAGGGCGCCGAAACGTTTTGTGATGCCGTCCAGCTTCAGAACGGTCTCCGCATCGCCGCGGGAGTTCGCTTGGGCGTGGGACGTTTTGTGAGGGGCACCCGCATCCGCTTGGGCGCCGGTTGTGTCGGGTCCCGTCATGCGGACCTCCAGAAAGGTTCGGAGCGCCGCTTGAGGCGGCGGAAAAAAACGGTCCGGCGGCTGAGAGGGTCAGCCGCCGGAGTGGCGGGCCGGGCCCGAATTTACATGGTCGACTTCGGTTCGCTGTCATTCACGTTGACGCGGAAAAGGCCATCCAGGATTTCCTGCTCCTTGGTCTTCGCTGCGGACACCGCGTCTGCCGGAGCCAGGGTCTCATCGACAACAAAGCTGCCGCCGCCATAGGACATGAAGCTGAAAGGACCGAAATCGGCCGGTTCGAAGGACTTGTCCTGAACGGCGGCAATGGCCCGGTCAATGGTCGGCTCCATATGCCACAATGCGGAGGACAGGATGGTGCCTGGATAGTCGGCGGAGGTGTCGATGACGTTGCCGATGGCCAGAATGCCTTTTTCCTTGGCCGCATCAGAGACGCCGAACCGTTCCGCGTAGAGAATGTCGGCGCCCTTGTCGATCATGGCAAAGGCGGCTTCCTTGGCCTTGGGCGGGTCGTACCAGGAGTTGATGAAGGTCACGAGGAACTTCACATCCGGATTGACGGCGGTGGCCCCGTCCATGAACGCATTCATCAGCCGGTTGACTTCCGGGATCGCGTAGCCGCCGACCATGCCGATCACATTGGACTTGGTGCTGGCCCCGGCAATCATGCCGGAGAGATAGCTCGGCTCGTGAATCCAGTTGTCAAAGACGGAAAAATTCGGCTTGGCCGGTCCGAATGATGAGCCCATCAGGAAAGCGGTGTCAGGATATTCGGCGGCCACCTTGCGGGCCGCGCGCTCCACGGCAAAGGCTTCGCCGACAATCAGGTCCATGCCCTGTTCGGCATATTCGCGCATCACCCGTTCATAGTCGGTATTGGCGACATTTTCAGAGAAGGTGTAGGTGATGTCGCCGCGCTCCTGGGCGGTTTTGAGCGCCTTGTCGATCCGGCTGACCCATTGCTGTTCGACCGGAACGGTGTAGATGGCTGCGACCTTGAGCGGCTCTGCGGTGGCCGGTGTCAGCGACAGGCCTGTGGTGACTGTGACAGCCAGTGCGGCCGACAGCAGGGCCCTGCGGAGCCCGGAAAACGGTTTTGAATTGAGCATCTGAGTCCCCTGGAACAAGTTATGCATCAAAATTTGATCACATAATACGCATGCCCACAAGATGGGCATGGGGTCTCGGGTGCGGTTTTTTGAACAATTGGGAAAAATCTGGACAGGAGTTGTCCAGGAACCGGCGGGCCAGAGCTGTGCGCCGCGCTGCAAGGGATCTGGAAACGCCGGAAGCTCCGGCGTTTCCATGAGACCGTGCCAGGATCAGTTGAACAGGCTCGAAACCGATTTTTCCAGAGCTGTGCGGTTGATCGCCTCGCCCATCAGCGGGGCGATGGAAATTGCGCGGATGTTGGTTGCGGCGGTGATTGCTGCGGTCGGCTCGATGGAATTCGTGATCACGAGTTCCTTCAGCTTGGAAGAGGTGACCCGGGCCACGGCCCCGCCGGACAGAACGCCGTGGGTGATATAGGCTGTCACCGATTCAGCGCCTTTAGCCAGCAGCGCCTCGGCGGCATTGCAGAGCGTGCCGCCGCTGTCGACAATGTCATCAACCAGAATACAGTCGAAGCCGTTCACATCCCCGATGATGTTCATGACTTCCGATTCTCCAGGCTTGTCACGGCGTTTGTCGACAATGGAGAGGGGGGCGTCGATCCGCTTGGCCAGGGCCCTTGCCCGAACCACACCGCCCACATCCGGGGAGACAACCATCACATTGTCGGTCGCATAGCGTTCCTTGATGTCGCGGGTCATGACCGGGGCGGCGAACAGATTGTCCGTCGGAATGTCGAAAAAACCCTGAATCTGACCGGCATGAAGGTCGAGCGTCAGGATTCGGTCGGCTCCGGCCTCGGTGATCAGATTGGCTACCAGTTTGGCGGAAATCGGGGTCCGGCCGGAGGCGCGCCGGTCTTGGCGGGCATAGCCGAAATAGGGGATGACGGCCGTGATGCGGCGGGCGGAAGACCGCCGCAACGCGTCGATTATGATCAGCAGTTCCATCAGGTGGTCGTTTGCCGGATAGCTGGTCGGCTGCACAACGAAAACATCTTCGCCGCGCACGTTCTCCTGAATCTCTACGAAGATTTCCTGGTCGGCGAACCGCCGGACCTGGCATTTGGCCAGTGGAACATCCAGATAATTGGAAATTTCCTCAGCCAGGGCTCGGTTGGAATTGCCCGCGACGATCTTCATGAGCCGCAAGTCCCTTCTGGTGCGACGCCGGTGTGCAGGCAAGAGGCGCTGCAAACACGCGGAAAAGGCCTAGGTCGTGTCGAGTGCCGGAAGCGGAGAGTCGCGTGCAACCCCCAGCAGGCGGCGGCGTTGTAACAATCAAGCAACCGGACCACAACAGGAGATAGGCTCTGTGCGGCTGTTTTTTTGAATTTTCATGACGCGGGCAGGTATTTAACCGGCAAATATATCATTGACGGTTGAGCCAAGCCTCCAATTCAATCAAGGAGCGTGCGGCAATGCGGGACAAGGTGCCGTTGCCGACCGCTTGCCAGGGATCGCCGGACGCGCCGCCTGTCTCTTCGGTGCCGGAGATTCGTTTCACGCGGCGGCCATTGGCGTCAACAACATCAAAGACATAGAAAAGGGTGCCGTTTGAAGGCTGCCCGGTGGCCGCCAGATAGCCGTTGACCCGGTAGGTGGCCGTGGCACCAACCCGGCGGACCAGCTGGATGTTCCTGGAACGGGCTTCACGTCCGATCATTTCGGACAATTGGTCGGCGATATTGCCGGGCGCCCCGGTAAAGGGTTCAAATGCAAAGGTCACTCCGTCTTCCGCGGTCTGGGGCGCGGCAATGGACGGGGTGGACACCTGCCCGGACACGGGTGCGGGCGGCTGGGGGGAGGACTGACAGGCGGCAAGAGCCCCGAGAAGAACAAGGCCTGCCAAAGGGCGCAGGACCGGAAAAAATGTCTTGCTGGTGTATGCGAGCATGAAAGGGTCGGGCTCTCTTCGTCGGTATCTGGTCGGCCGCGTCCCCGTCAGCCTTGCTAAATCAGGCCGCCGGAGCGCAGAAGTGATCTTGGTTTAGCCTGACTTGACCGGCAGGTCGAGAGGCAGCTTTGACAGGCATTCCGGGGCGCCATCACCGGTCAGGTAGGTCTGACCGAGCGTCATGGCGGTGTCAGTGGTCGAATCCATCAAGATCATATGCATGAAGATGACCATATTGGGTTTCACCTCGGCCGGATTGGCGCGGTAGGCCATCGGCGCGTCCATCCAGCTCGGGGTAAACCGCGCTCCGAGCGAATAGCCGCAGGCATTCAGCCGGTGCTGCATCAGGCCGTGGGCATCCACGCGCTCCGCATGGGCATCGAAAATGTCGCCGAAGGTCTTGCCCGGTACAAGCTGGGTTTCAACAGCCGCCAGGGCTTCGCGGGCCGCAACATACATTTCCTGGTGCCGGTCGGTCGGGGTGCCGACGACAACGGTGCGCATTACCGCAGCGTGATAGTGCCGGTAGCTGCCGGCCCATTCCAGGGTGATCTGGTCCTGCGCGGACAGGATCCGCCGTCCTGCCTTGTAGCGGCACAGCAGGGCGTCATGGCCGGAGCCGATGATGAATTCATTGCCGGGATAATCGCCGCCGCCTTCGAAAATCGCGCCCTGCATGGCGGCCAGAATCCGGCCTTCATCTGCACCAGGACGGATTTCGCCCATGGCGGCGTGGTAGGCCTGATCCGCCAGGTCTGCCGCCTTGCGCACATAGGTGATTTCCTCGGCGCTCTTGATGGCCCGCAGGTCCGGGATCAGCTGCGAGGCATCGCCGATATCGGCAAAGCTGGTGAGTTCGGCATTGAGCTGGAGCGCCGTTTTTCCCGTCATGCCATGGGTGTCATATTCGATGCCAATCCGGCTGCCGAGCAGGTCCATGTCGAACAGCATATCCTTGAGCTGGCCGACGGGGCTGGCGGCGCCCCGGTCGATCCAGATGCGGATGTCGGAGATGTTGGAGGTGTGCCGGGCCTGCCGCTGGTCGGCGGACCGGGTCAGCAGCACTTTGCGCCCGTCCCGCGTGACCACAAGGCATTGGAAAAAGCAGAAACCGAACGTGTCGTAGCCGGTCAGCCAGTACATGCTTTCCTGGGCGAACAGCAGCATCGCATCCAGTTTTTCCGCGTCCATGGCGGCTTTCAGCCGGTCAAAGCGGGTCTCGAATTCGGCATCGGAAAAATGCAGGGCCATGGGTGTCCTCACGGATGGGAAAAGGGGCAGTGTTTAAGGGGCGGTTTCCAGGCTGATGGCGCTGATCTGGCGGCCATAGTCCGGTTCCTTGCGGTGGGTTGTGCGCCGGTAGGAAAAGAACCTGGTTTCGTGAGCATAGGTGCACAGGTTCAGGTTCTCGACGCCGGCAAGGTCAAGGTCGTGCAGACAGCCGGTGATGAAAGCCGGCAGATCGAACAGGAAATGGCCGTCCCGCCCGGACGGCTTGAAGTAGCGCCCATGGCCCTCGAACACTTCCAGAAAGCGGATGTGGAACTCCGGGCCAACTTCATAGGCGGATTGCGAGATGGTCGGCCCCAGAACCGCGATGATGTTTTGCGGGGTCGCGCCAAGGCTGGTCATGGCAGCAACCGTATTTTGCAGAACCCCTGAAATCGCACCCTTCCAGCCCGAATGGGCGGCGCCGATGACCCTGGCTTCCGGGTCGGCGAACAGGACCGGGCCGCAATCAGCCGTCGCAACGCCGATGGCCAGCCCCGGCGTGTTCGTGACCAGGGCATCCGCCTGCCGGTCATCCCCGTCTTGCCAGGGCCGTTCCACAATGATGACATCGGGTGAGTGGATCTGGTGGGGGGAGACGAGACAGTCGGCGGTCACGCCAAGGGCGCCGGCAACCCGGCTCCGGTTCTCAAGGACCTTGGTGCGCTGGTCACCCGAGCCCAGGCCGATGTTCAGGCTTTTGTAGATCCCGCCTGACACGCCGCCTTCCCGGGTAAAGAAGCCGTGCCGGAGGCCGTCCAGTTTCAATCCTTCTGCTTCGATCATGTCAACCGGTCCTGAGTGAAGCCCCGACAGGCTGCGGGCTTGGGGGAATCGGGTCTCTTGGCTGAGATCCTTGAAGGCATCATGGGGTGCTGTCAAACGGAGGGAAAGCCTCAGGCCCGCCACTGATGGCCAGCACCTTGAAAAGCTCTCCCATCTGATCGGGGGCGGCAAGGCGTTCCACAGCATCGCGGATGGCCTCCTGTTCCTGGTGGGACTTTCCGGCGCCAAGCTGCCCGGCCCGTTCCAGAAGCCCGGAGCGCAGCAGAAAATCGGCTTGGGTCAGCGGCGGGTGCGCCGTCGCGCCTCCGCACTCAGCTGCTTGCGCCAAGGCTTCGAAATTCACATGGGCCGTCAGATCAGCCTCCCCAGGATGGGCAAGAATGTCATCAAAAGCATGGCGGAAAAGGGCCTGCAATGTGTCGCCCGGTGCGGTTTTCACATAGCCATAATCGATGATCAGCGCGGCGCCGCCCTGGTCGGCCAGCCGTTGGCCCAGGGACTGGGCAATCGCGTTGGCCGCCGGCTGGGTTTCCAGGATGGTGCCTTGCGGACTGTCTGCGGCCGCCGCCGGGATCTGCTCATCGGCAAGACGGGCCGGGCCGGTGCCAAAGGCCAGGTCTCCATCGGCGGAGAGGCCGATCACCCGTTCGTGCCAGCCGTCTTGTGTCCTGAGGAACTGATGGATCGGCAGGGCATCGAAAAATTCATTGGCCACCAGCAGGACCGGCCCGCCGGGAAGCGTGTCGAGAGTGTCATGAAATTCGGGGCGCAGGGGGGCGCTGGCCAGTGCCGTGTGCTGCTGCGCGCGCAGGCGCGGGCTGGTTTCCACAAGGTGAAGCGTTGCGGCATTCAAAAAGCCCGGCCGGAGCTTTGCGACCCGCAGGAGGTCCGCCATCAGCGTGCCCCGGCCCGGGCCCAGTTCCACCAGACGCACCGTGTCCGGGGTTCCCATGCTGGCATAGGCGGACAGGCAGGCTGCGCCGACCAGCTCGCCAAACATCTGGCTCACCTCCGGGGCAGTGATGAAATCGCCTGCCCGGCCGAACGGCTCACGTGCCGTGTAATAGCCGGACCTGGGATCTCCCAGGCAGAGCGCCATGAACCGGGCAACGGACATGGGTCCATCCGCCCGGATCTGGGTCTTGATCCTGTCGCCAAGGGCGGTCAAGAGGTGCGGTCCCCGGAAGGCTTGCGGGCGGCCCAGATCATGGCGGCCAGACCGGCCAGAATCATTGGCAGGGACAGGAGCATGCCCATGGTGAGAAAACCGGCCAGATAGCCGATCTGGGCGTCCGGGACCCGGTAGAGCTCGGCAACCGACCGGCCAATTCCATAGCCGCAGGCAAAGGCTCCGGCCATGAACCCCGGCTTTTGCAGCAATTTAAACCGGGCGCTCAAAAGGCGCAGCACCAGAAACAGAAAAACCCCTTCGAGAGCGGCCTCATAGAGCTGGCTGGGGTGGCGGGGATCCGGTCCGGCGCCCGGAAACACCATGGCCCAGGGCACATCGGCCGGGCGGCCCCATAGCTCACCATTGATGAAGTTGGCGATACGGCCGAAAAAAAGCCCGATGGGGGCAGCGCAGCCGGCCAGGTCAAACAGGGTCCAGACCGACAAGCCCCGCCGCCAGGCAAACAGCAGCATGGCAATCACTGTTCCGGTAAAACCGCCATGGAAGGACATGCCGCCGCTCCAGACCGCGAAGGCTTCCAGCGGATTGGCCAGATAATAGGCGGGATTGTAAAACAAGACATAGCCGATCCGCCCCCCCAGGATAATGCCAAGCGTTCCCCACAGAACAAAGTCGTCGAGATCGAGCGGTGTCGGCCGTTTGACGCCGGCCCAAAGCCTGTCGTTCAGCACCAGGGCGCGCATGTAGCGCCAGGCCAACAGGATGCCGGCGATATAGGCCAGCGCATACCAACGCAGCGCAAAAGGCCCGAATTCGATGAGGACGGGGTCAATGGCCGGATAGGGCAGAACAAAAACAGTCGGCACGGCAGGTCCTTTGCAATCGGCCCGCTTGATCAGCCTGGCCGGAAACGGTCGGCGCAACGCTTGCGCCATCTTGCTGCGTCCGTCAAGCGCGGCACGGGTCAGGCGTGCGGACCTTCGGTGCCTGCGGCGGAATTGGCTCTTGAAGTTGCGGCCATTCCCCCATACCTCTGACACAACACAAACCTTTTGCGCACAGGAGGGTTGCATGACCCAGGGCCCGAACCGCCTTCTTGATGATTTCGCCAAGCTGATGACCGATGCCGCCGGTGTGGCACAGGGCGCCCGGCGCGAAGTGGAAACCGCCTTCCGGGCGCAGGCCGAACGCTTCCTGTCCGATATGGACATGGTGTCCCGGGAAGAGCATGAGGCCGTAAAGGAGATGGCCGTGCGGGCTCTGGACCGGATTGAAGAGCTCGAATCAAGGCTTGAAAAGCTGGAAGCGGGGGCGCCTGCTGCGGACGGAGAGGCTTGAAACTGGTTCTGTGACGGCGGTGTGACAGGAAACTGTTGATTGTTGATGACAGAAATAAGACGGGCAAACGCGGCGGAAACGCAAAGTTTTTAAGCTGAATGCTGAAAAAACAGGCCGAGTCGTCCACAAGTTTTGGCTTTTTTGTTCGAAGTGATGTGTATCCCTTAAAACATTCCTGATCCTATACTCGAAGTTAACAGGGATTCGTCGGAGCAAGACGGAACCGGTTCGCGACCTTGAAGAGCCAGCATAGGACGTTTTGCTCCTCCGGCATGGGACTTATCCCGGCGGCCCACCCGGTTATCCTGATCGGGTATTCGGCCCCGGCTCGAAAGGGGAGAAGGCATCATGAGCCTCATCGAGATCGAATTCGAGCGACCTGGCAATCCCGTCGACACCATAGAGACCGTAGCTGCCTTGAACGACTGGGCTTTCGAACGCTCGGACGAGGACGAGATCACCATCTCCCTCGGAGGAAGCTGGTGCGACTATCATGTCTCCTTCTCCTGGATGGAAGATGTCGAGGCGCTGCATCTGGCCTGTGCTTTTGATCTGAAAGTGACGGAGCCGCGCAAGACCGAAATCGTGCGCCTTCTTGCCCTGATCAATGAACAGCTCTGGATGGGGCATTTTGATCTCTGGCACAAAGAGAACGTCATCATGTTCCGCCAGTCTCTGCTTTTGAGCGGGGGGGCGGAAGCGTCTTCAGCCCAGATTGAAGCCATGCTGACAAATGCACTTGAAAACTGCGAGCGTTTCTATCAAGCCTTCCAGTTCGTCGTCTGGGCGGGTCACTCCGCCACAGAGGCTATGAATTCGGCCTTGTTTGAAACCGCAGGGGAAGCATGAGTTTTTCCAAAGACCGTCCTTTTGTTCTTGTCGGAGCCGGCAAAATGGGAGGAGCGATGCTGTCGGGATGGATGGCGGATGGGATTGACCCGGCCGCCGTCGTCATCTGTGATCCTGGCCTGTCCGATGAGATGGACACGCTGTTGAAAGCCCATGGTGTCCGCCATGTGACGTCCCTCCCGGATGATCTGAAAGCAGGAACGCTGCTGTTGGCAGTCAAACCGCAGATGATGGAGGCGGTGCTGCCTAGCCTGGCCAGTGCGGTGCTGGAGGACACGCTGGTCATGTCGGTGGCAGCCGGAACGCCTGTGTCCACCTTTGTGTCGGCCTTTGGGGACGTTCCGGTGTGCCGGTGCATGCCCAACACGCCTGCCATGGTCAAGCGTGGCATCACGGCGGTTTACCCGACGGAAAATGTCTCTGAGGCGCAGAAGCAGGACGTAACCAAACTGCTGTCGGCCGTTGGCAAGGTGGTCTGGCTCGACAGCGAAGACCAGATTGATCTTGTCACCGGTGTCAGCGGGTCCGGGCCAGCCTATGTGTTTTATCTCACTGAAGCCTTGAGCGAGGCGGGCAAGGCCGCCGGGCTTCCTGGCGAGATTGCCCATGAGCTGGCGGTTGCCACAATTTGTGGGGCGGGCGAACTGATGTATCAGTCCGGAGAAAATCCGGCCATCCTCAGGCAGAACGTCACCAGCCCGAATGGCACAACGGCCGCAGCGCTCGATGTTCTGATGCATCCGGACGGACTTCAACCGGTCATGACCCAAGCCGTTGCTGCTGCCGTGAAACGGGCGCGGGAACTGGCGGAGGAGTAGGTCCTTCTTTGACTGGCGTTCCTCCCGGCTGGCCTCTCTGGCCGTCTGGGAGTGGCCTATTTTATGATGTGCACGGAAAATGCCGCCGGAGTGCACAGTCTTTGCCGGGCTGCGGCGCAGCGTCACCCTTTCCGCGCGCCGTCTTGTCTCCTATGTTCAGGGACAAAGTCATAGGAAGGCAGCCCATGGTAACCGCAAAGACCAAACAGAAGATTTTTCAAACCTTTCTGGATCTTCTCAAAGACCACCCCTATGAGGACGTGTCGCTGCCGCTGGTGGCTGACACGGCTCAGGTCAAGCTGGCCGACATGCGTGCTGCCTTTGCCTCCAAGCTCGACCTTGTGATGGCCTTCACGGATCTGATCGACACCAAGGTTCTGGAAGACTTTGATCAGGATATGGACGACCAGCCGCCCCGGGACCGGCTGTTTGATGTGTTGATGACCCGTATAGATGCGCTGGCTGGCCACAAAGACGCCGTGCGGGCCCTGCACCGGGCGGCGCGCCGGGACCCAGCCCTGGCGCTGGAGTTCAACCGCCTGGAAGTGCGCTCCCAGAAATGGATGATGATGGCTGCTGGTATGCAGCTGTCCGGCCTGAAGGCGGCGGCGGCCTCCCAGGGGCTTGCCATTGCCTTTGCGAGGGTCGTCGAGGTTTGGCTGGACGAAGTGGATGAAGGCATGCCGCGCACCATGGCAAAGCTGGACAAGGAGCTGGACAAGGGCTCCGCCTTCATGCGGCGCCTGAATGGGTTGGACAGGCTGGCCGGCGGGGTGCGCTCGTTCCTGAAGCGGGCATCTTCAGGCCGCCGCCGTAGGCACAGGCAGGAGGAAACGTCCGACACCGACTATGGCGAAGAAGCCCCTGCGTAATACCAAACGCGGTCAAATGGGGCATGATCAACTGAGCTTGGTATGATGGGCTGGGCCAAACTCGCTTGATCCTGGCCTATGCAATCTCCACGGAACGGTTTGGTCCGGGTTCTCCCTTGCACCTCAAAGACGGTCCGGGCATGGTTTGGCTCAAAGAAAGAGGACAGACCGTGAGCGAGCAGATCAGTTTTGACGATTTTATGAAAGTGGATGTCCGGGTTGGACGCATTGTGGAAGCAGAGGTTTTTCCCGAAGCGCGGAAACCCGCCTACAAGATGCGGATCGACTTCGGCCCGGATCTCGGCATCAAGAAAACCTCCGCCCAGATCACAAGGCACTACACACCGGAAACGCTAGTTGGCAAGCTTGTGATGGCCGTCGTGAACTTCCCGCCGCGCCAGATCGGGCCGCTCATGTCCGAGGTGTTGACCCTTGGGGTGCCGGATGCGGACGGGGAGGTTGTTCTGATGGCCCCAGACAAGGATGTGCCCATCGGCGGGCGGCTTTTCTGAGCATGCAGAACGCGGCTGATTGCAGGAGTGCACCGCGTTCCGGTGGGGTCAATCTGTTTGACTTTGCGCTGTGATCGCCGGTGTCGGCCAGCGAAAGACAAATCCGATGAAGTGCGATTTGCCTAAGCCGGCACCCGGAGCCGGGCCCTTAGGCCGCCCAGGGGGCTTTCTTCCAGATAAAGATCGCCGCCATGGGACCGGGCAATGTCCCTTGCAATTGCAAGGCCGAGACCGCTGCCGGTCTCGTTCTGATTGCGGGCCAGATCCAGCCGGTGAAATGCCCGGAACGCAATCTCGCGTTCCTCTTCCGGAATGCCGGGGCCGTCATCATCCACACAGACTGTCAGCCAGCCGCGCTCAATCCGGCCGTCAACCTCGACCCGGTTGCCGTATTTGCAGCCATTGGTGACAAGGTTCGACAGGCAGCGTTTCATGGACAGGCGCTTGACCTCGGCCTCTGATGTGCCTTCGAACCTTGTGCTGACATTGTGGCCCGAGATCTCCGCTTCCTCTTCCAGCTCTTCCAGAAGCAGGGCCATGTCGGCGGTTTGTGTGTCTTCATCCGCATCGCCGCTGGCAAAGGCCAGATAGTCCTCCAGCATGTGGCTCATCTCGTCCACATCCTTGCGCATGGCGTCCCGCTCCGGTGTGTCTGACAGGAAGGCAAGCTGCAGGCGCATGCGGGTCAGGATGGTGCGCAGATCATGGCTGACCCCGGCCAGCATCGTGGTGCGCTGTTCGATCTGGCGCTCGATGCGCCTGCGCATGTCGATGAAGGCCCTGCTGGCGCGGCGCACTTCCCGGGCGCCGGTCGCCCGGAAATTGTCCACCGTGCGGCCTTTGCCGAAGGCCTCTGCGGCATCGGCAAGGCGGATGATCGGCCGGATCTGGTTGCGCAGGAACAAAAGCGCAATGATCAGCAGGACCAGGGAGGTGGAAAACATCCAGACCAGGAAAATATGGGAGTTGGAGGCAAAGGTCTGACTGCGCCGCGTAAACACCCTTAGGATGGAATCCTTCAGCTGGATGCGGATCTCCACAAAACGTGAGCGTCCCACCGTGTCGATCCAGAAGGGTTTGCCGATCTTCTTGCTGATGGCGAGGCTGAGTTCTTTGTCGATGACATCAAAAAAGGGTTTCGGGGCAGGTGGCGGCAGGGGTTCCAGCGGCAGAATGGTGGTCGACATGCCAAGGGCCCGGGACGCCATCTGCTCGATCTTGGCGTAGTCCGGATCCTGGGGATAGGCCTCCAGAACATAGACGATGGCCGCAATCTCCCGCACCACCGCCTCCGACATGCGCCGGGAGACGAGCTGGTAATGGCGCTCCATGAAGACAAAGACCAGCACGGATTGCAGGATCACGATGGGCGCAATGATGATCAGGAAGGTCCGGGTATAGAGCCCCTTGGGCATGATCCGGTACATGAACCGGGACAGGGCACGATAGGCGCGCAGCAGTAACCGGATGGGTGTGGACCGGACAAGTTTGCGCAAAAGAGGAGGTGGTTTGAGCATATCCTGCGGGTCAGTCGCAGGCCAGCCGGTAGCCGATGCCCCGGACGGTCTGAAGATAGATGGGGTTGCCGGGGTCGGCCTCGATCTTGCGCCTCAGCCGGTTGATCTGCACATCCACCGTCCGCTCGCCAAGACCACTGTCGCCGCCGACAATCTTGTGGCGCGGTACGGTGGCTCCAGGCTGTTCGGCAAAGATGGACAGAATCTGCTTTTCCCGGTCGGTCAAGCGAACCGGATCATCGCCGTTCTTGAGTTCTCCCCGGGAGGCATTGAAGGAAAACGGGCCGAAGCGGATCTCCTCTGTTGCCGTCGAGGGCTGGGCATTTCCGCGCCGCAGGATCGCGGCAATCCGCAAGAGAAGCTCCCGCGGCTCGAAAGGTTTGGGTAGATAGTCGTCCACGCCCGCCTCCAGCCCGGCGATCCTGTCATTGGCCTCGGACCGGGCAGTGAGCATCAGGATCGGCACCGTATTGTCCCGGCGCAGGTCCGCAGCCAGTTCCAGGCCGGTTTCCCCAGGCATCATCACATCCAGAATGATCAGGTCGAATTCCAGGCCTGAGAGGCAGGTCCGGGCTTCGGCGGCATTGGCCGCTGAGGAGACCCGATACCCGTTTTCTTTCAGGAGACGGGACAGAAGGTCCCGGATACGCTTGTCGTCATCGACCAGAAGAATATGGTTGGCATTGTCGTCGGGCACGGGGTCTTTCATGGTGGCCGGTACGTCCTTATCTGCTTGAGCCTCAAGCGGCATTTTAACCGCACAAAGAAGCTCGCCCATTTTATTGCGCAGCCCCCTTTGCGTACTGGTCCGGAGCCAGTTGCGCAGGAGAGTGGCGCTCAATCCTTGAGCGGGAACGGGCTTCTGACAAGCTTCAGAATGTCCGCGCGCGCATCCGGATCAATCATCTGCAGCAGGAATTGCCGCACGATTTCCTCGCTGCCATCTGGCAACCCAATTAGGGCACGTTCAAGGCGTTTTTGCTGCAGGCGGATCAGGCTTTCCGCCAGTTCAAAACCCCGGTCCGTGGTGTAGAGGAGCCGTTGACGGCGGTCATTGAGACCTGCGCGCTGCTCGATCATGCCTTCATCGACGAGCTGTTTGAGAACCCGGCCAAGGCTCTGCTTGGTAATGCGCAGGATGGCCAGAAGATCGGTGACCATGATGCCCGGATTGCGGCTGACAAAATGCAGCACGCGGTGATGGGCCCGGCCGAATTCGAACCCGGCCAGAACTTCATCCGGATCGCCGGTAAAATCCTTGTAGGCGAAGAACAGCAGCTCGATCAGGTCATGGGGCAGGGCTGTGCAGTCACCGGTCCGGTCCGGGCTGGCCGGCGGGCTGTCAGTGTCCTGCGGGGCCGGTTTGAAATTTACGTCAGCCATATTGACTTAATTCTGGTCGATTGTTACTTGTCAGCAGCCGCGAACGAAATGATCGGTCTCAAAGATGCTTTTTTAAGCATCTGATGCTAAACGAATCCGTTCACCGTTTCGGCGGCCATCAGGATACCGATAGTTGGCGTGCTGTGCAAAAGATACGGCAGCAAAACTGACGCAAGCCTTTGGCGTTATTTGCGTCTGTTGCAAGAAAACAATAAGCGCTCAGTGAGCGGGCGGGAGATGAAACATGGCAGGAACGCCTTTTGATCAGCTCAGTGGTGATATCTGGTACGACGGGGTGTTTGTGCCCTGGTCGGATGCGAAGCTTCATGTGCTGAGCCACGGACTGCATTACGGAAGCAGCGTGTTTGAAGGCGAACGGGCCTATGGCGGCCAGATTTTCAAATCTGAGGACCATACAGAGCGTCTGCTGGAATCTGCACGGACCTTGGGCTTCGAGATCCCCTGGAGCGCGGATGAGATCAACGCGGCCAAGGAAGACACCCTTCAGCGCATGCAACTCAGCGATGCCTATATCCGCCCGGTGGCCTGGCGCGGTAGTGAGATGATGGGCATTTCCGCCCAGAGCAACACCATTCATCTGGCCATCGCCGCCTGGGAATGGCCGAGCTATTTCAAGCCGGAAGAGCGCCTGAAGGGCATCCGGCTGGACATGGCGGAGTACCGCCGTCCGGATCCCAAGACCGCTCCCTACAAAGCCAAGGCGGCGGGTCTTTACATGATCTGCACCATTTCCAAACATGCGGCCGAGGCCAAGGGCTACGCGGATGCGCTGATGCTGGACTGGCGGGGGCAGGTGGCGGAATGCACCGGGGCGAATGTGTTCTTCGTCAAGGAGGGCAAGATCCACACGCCGGTGCCGGACTGTTTTCTGGATGGCATCACCCGGCGCACGGTGATCGCTCTGGCCCGCGACCGGGGAATCGAGGTGGTCGAGCGGACCATCCTGCCGGATGAATTGCCCGGTTTTGAACAGTGTTTCGTCACCGGAACGGCTGCGGAAGTCACGCCGGTCTCCGAGATTGCCGGGACCTCTTTCCAGGTGGGCGACATCATCAAGACCTTGATGGAAGATTATGACGCTGCAGTGCGCCCGAATGCGCCTGAACTCAAGGCGGCTGCTGGCTGAGCTTCAAGCTGGTTTTCCCGAAAGAGCAAAGCAAGACGCGCAGTCAAAGGCGGTGTTCCCATCAGGGGCGCCGCCTTTTGTCTTTCAGGCTTGCCGGGCAGGGTCCTCATGGAGCGCGTGGAACATCCGTCCCCGTTCGGCAAACAGGATACAGCCCATAGCGCACAGGCCGTAAAGGCAAAAGGCAAGGCTGAGAGGCTGGGTTGTGCCGTTGAAGAACTGGCCCATAATATAGCCGAGAATAGCACCGCCCAGGGTGCTGACCGTGCCGATCACGGAAGAGGCGGTGCCGGCAATCTCGCCGAGAGGTTCCATGGCCATGGCGTTGAAATTAGCGCCGATGAAGCCGAAGCTGGTCATGGTCAGGGTCACGAGCACAAGAAACACCCAGAACGTGTCCAGTCCGAGGGCTGCACACAGCCACAGGAGAAACCCGAGGGCTGTGTAGACGACTGTCGCGCCGTGGGACAGGCGGCGCATACCGAGGGCCTCCACAAGCTGCGCATTGGTAAAAGACGAGACGGCCATGGTTATCGCGATGGCCGCGAAGACCAGCGGGAACAAGGTGCCAAGGCCGTAGATCTCGACAAAGATCTGCTGGGACATGGCCAGAAACGAGAACAGGCCCCCAAAAATGAAGGCCATTCCGACCGTATAGCCCAGGCTGACGCGCAGGGTGAGGGCGGTGGCATAGGCGCTGAGAATGGCCGGCAGAACCATGGGGCGGCGCTTTTCCGAAGCCAGGGTCTCCGGCATCCGGACCGCAGACCAGACCATCATGATGACACCCGAAGCCAGGAGAAGGGCGAAGATCCAGTGCCAGCCGGCCACCAGCAGAACAGCCTGTCCGATGGAGGGGGCCACCACGGGCACCGCCATGAATACCATCATCACCAGCGACATCACCTTGCCCATGCGCCGGCCGGTGTAACAGTCCCGGACCACGGACAGAACCGCGACCCGGGCTGCCGCGCAGCCGACCCCTTGCAGGGTGCGGGAGGCAAGCAGGGTGCCCAGGTCATTGGCGAAGATCGCCGCCACACTGGCCAAGCTGTAAAGGGCCAAACCGCCAACCAGAACCCTGCGGCGGCCAAAGGCATCGGTCACCGGGCCAAAGAAGAATTGGGCACCGCCGAATCCGGCAAGATAGGACAGGAGCACAAGCTGACGATTGTTCTCTTCAACAATGTTCAAAGCTTCGCCAATGGCCGGAAGCGCGGGCAGCATCACATCGATGGCCATGGCATTCAGGGCCATGATCATGGCGATAATGGTAACAAACTCGGCAAAGGGGATGCCCGGATCGCGCAGCACTTCAGGTTCTGCAGAAGCCTGGGACGGGGACACCGTCTGCTGTCCGTCAGCGGCAGCATCGGAAGAATTCAATTCGTGTTTCACGGGGCCGGAACCAGTTCAGGGTGGCGGAAGGGCAAGCCAACTGTTGGGAGGAATGCACAAATTTCTTGGGTGCAATCAACGATCAGGAGTATACTTGGTGGTGCTGCTCACGTCCAGCGCGCGGCGTCCTTGTCATCGCTTTGCTTGGCCTCAACCCAGTTGCTTGTGCTGCCGTCGGCCAGATGTTCCTTTTTCCAGAACGGGGCGCGGGTCTTCAGGAAATCCATCAGGAAATTGGCCGCCTCAAAGGCGGCCCGGCGGTGGGCGGAGGCCGCTATCACGAGCACAATGTTTTCGCCCGGCGGAATCCGGCCATAGCGGTGCAGCACGGTCAGGCCGGTCAGCGGCCAGCGGGTCGCCGCCTCTTGCGCGATGCGCTCCAGTTCCGCTTCGGCCATGCCCGGATAATGTTCCAGTTCCAGCGCTTCCAGCGTTCCGGCCTCATCCCGGCAGAGCCCAGTGAATGTCACCAGAGCGCCCACATCCTTGCGTCCTGCGGTCAGTCGCCGGGCTTCGTCCTCAGCGCTGAAATCCTGTGCCTGAACACGGACGAGCGGCGTGATCGAGCCGGCGTGTGCGGGAGCCCCAGCCGTCATGGCTCAGCCGCCGGTCATGGGCGGAAAGAACGCGATCTCGCGGGCGCTGCCGAGCGGGGCATCCAGCTCCACATGTTCCTGGTCCAGCGCCACGCGGATGGCCTCTTCGTCTTCAAAGGCGGCTTCATGGGAGGCATCCAGGCCTTTGAGATGGGCAATCAGGTCGGCAACGGTCTGAAGGTTGGCGGGAAGGTCAAGCTGCTCTTCCTCAAGGCCAACCCGTTCACGAACCCAGGCGAAATAGCGGATAATCATAAGCGTCCTTCAGGCCATGGCCGTGGCTGGACACCGGGGGCCGGTGCCGCAGACCGGGCCTATTCGGTGATAAGATGGCCGATCCCGGCCCGGAAATAGTCGTAGCCCGTATATAGGGTCAAAGTTGCGGCGAGCCAGAGCGCGATCAGGCCGGTAAGGGTTGTATAGGCAAAGACTGTGTCTCCGGCGGGACCAGCCAGCAGAAAGGCAATGGCGATCAGCTGTACGGTGGTCTTCCATTTGGCAAGCTTGGTCACAGGCACGCTGACCTGTAGTTCGGCCAGGAACTCCCGCAGGCCCGACACGAGGATTTCCCGGCACAGGATGATGATGGCGGCCACCAGCGACCAGTTGCCGATGGTGCCGTCTGCAGCCAGCATGAGCAGGCAGACGGAGACGAGCAGTTTGTCTGCAATGGGGTCCAGCATTCGCCCGAGGGCGGATTGCTGCTGCCAGGCCCGGGCCAGATAGCCGTCAAAGAAGTCTGTAATGGCCGCGATCACAAACAGGCCGAGCGCGATCCAGCGCGGGGTTGCGCCCTCGAAGTAAAAACAGGCGGCAACGGCGGGAACCGCCAGGATGCGCCCATAAGTCAGGAGATTGGGCAGGCTCAGAGCAACGTTTCGTTTCATGTCGGCTTTCAAGCGTGGAATGGGCCCGGCCGGGCAGGCTGCCGTAGGATATGCAGACGGGGTCGGGGCCGTCCGCCTTGCCGGACGTTCCGGCCCTCGTTCAATCGAACAGGGTGTCGCCCTGCTGGTCAATCATCATTTTGGCTTTGCGGATCATTTCATTGGCCGCATCTGTTTCTCCAGGCATCACATCTGCGCGGATGAAACGGTGGCTCTTGGTCTCCCCGTCCACATCCTTTTCGATCCGGCCGGCAACTTGCCACTGGCCGCCGGAGGACATGGGCTCGGCGATGATCCGGAAGCCGTCATGCTCAACCGTGGTTGTCTTTGAGGCGGCCTTGGCCGCGCTGTCTGAGGACGCCCCGAACAGCGTCTTGAACATCTTGCCGAGCATTGCCGCCCACTCCCATTGCATTTGCCCCCTTTTACGGGCGTGTGCGGGCCGCTTCAAGGGGCAAAGACATGTTTGGAACCGGGCGGTTGGCAGGAGCGCACCGCGTTTCTGGGGATTCGAACCGTCTTGTTGTTTGCGTTGAAATACCTGATGTCAGGCAGCGGCACGCAAATCCACTGACCCGTGATTTGCTCTGAAGAGAAAGCCGCATGGGGCCGCGGGGGCGCCCAAGGAGGCTGGCGGTTACCCGAGCTGCCGCTGCCGCCAATGATGACGGCACAGGGACACATAGGTTTCGTTGCCACCGATCACGACCTGATCGCCTTCTTCAACGATCCGGCCGTCGCTGTCGAGGCGGGCAACCATGGTCGCCTTGCGGCCGCACCAGCAGATCGTCTTGATTTCCTTCAGATTGTCGGCAATGGCCAGAAGGGCGGCGCTGCCGGGAAAGAGCTTCCCCTGAAAATCCGTGCGCAGGCCGAAACACATGACCGGAATGCGCAGCTGATCAGACACATCCGCCAGCTGCCAGACCTGGCGCTCGGTCAGAAACTGGGCTTCGTCCACGAAAACAGCGTCCACACTCCGGGCCGCATGGGCACGCTTCACATGTTCCAGAATATCGTCGCTGCTGGCAAAGATATCCGCATCCGCTGCCAGCCCGATCCGCGATGCGATCCGCCCCTTTCCGGCCCGCTCGTCAAAGGCGGCAATGAGCAGGAGCGTGGTCATGCCCCGCTCCTTGTAGTTATACGCGGCCTGCAGCAGCACCGTCGACTTGCCGGCATTCATGGAGGAATAGTTGAAATAGAGTTTGGCCATATATGCGCGTTCCGGGTCAGCCGGGGCGGCTTTCGCATGGGTCCCGGCTGAGGTGCCTTTCAAGTGGTCGGGCTTTTGCCGGCGGTCAAAGAGCCGCCCGCTGCCTTTGGGAATCGGTTTCACATCCGGGGCAGTTTTCCCAATCCGCGCGCCATGCTCAAATACTTTCCGCGGTAAACCACAGCTGGGGCCGTTTTTTCAGGGCTTGCCGCCCGATGTTCTAAATCTTGCCTTGCGCGGGAAGGTCCAGGTCGACAATCAGGGGCACATGGTCCGACCCGATGTCCGGGCCCACGGCAACACTCTGCACAGTCACGTTTTGGGAGACCGCAAACTGGTCGACGGGGGCGCCCAGAATCCAGTGCAGCCGGTAGTCGAAGAAGAACCGGGTAGTCTGCGGCCAGCCGCCCGGATAGGCGGTCTTCAGGTTATTGCCGGCCAGAAGATCCTGAAAGCGGCTGGACCAAGGGGCGGTGTTCCAGTCGCCGATGATCACCAGAGGATCGGCCCCCTGGTCCTGAATGTCCTGCACCAGCATATCCGCTTCTTCCAGATAAAGCCGCCGGTTTTCCCAGCGGACCGGATTGCGCGGACTGTCCGGGTGGACTGCGATCAGATGCAGGGCGTCGGAGCCCGTGTCGAGAACCACATGCAGCAGCTCCCGGTCAGCCTCATGGATGACGCTGGCGCCCGCATGCAGTTTCCCTTTGACGATGCGTGATGCGGATTTGAGAATGGGAAACCGGGAGTAGATGACCAGGTCTTCCGAGGCTCCGACCTTCAGGTAACCTGGAAAGCCGTTCTTGCCGACGCTGCCGACCTCAAGATCAAGCTTGTTCCAGCGCCGTTTCTGCAGATACCACATGGCTTCCTGAATCACGACAATATCGGGCTTCTCCCGCTCCAGAAGGGACGTGACTTCCTTGTCGCCCAGGAACTTGCGCTCAATATTCATCGAGACGATCTTGATCGGCTTGCCGCCGTCCCGGGCCGGTTCCAGGCGTGCTGTGTTGTCAAGAGTGCGCAGGCCTGTCAGGCCGGCCAGAGCTGCAAAGACCAGAACGGTGAGCGCAAAGGCGGCCCGGTAAAGCCTTGGGAAGCGGTGTGGCAGCCACAGCCCTGCAAGCCCTGTGGCACAGCCCGCAAGGCCAAGGCCGAGGAACTGGCGCAGAAAGAAGCTCATATTGTCCGCAAACCAGTTGTCCGGCGCCACAAAGGCGGCAAGGCCGAGAACGCTGAAAACAACAGCGCCGAACAGGGCTGCCCAGCAGACAAGACTGGCCAAAAGGGCAAGGAGTGACCGGCGGAGCGAAGGGGCGGAAGAAGACATAGCGGGATCAATCAGGAGAACTGTGGCGTTTTCAAGAGACGCCGGAAGGCATAAACGTTGGAGCCGTCCCTAACACAGATGCCGGATTCTGTCGGCATCAAACAGGTTTGGGGCGCTTAACGCCTAAAATTTACTCATGGAAGTGGTCATAAACCAGACGGGCAATGGCTTCGGAAATACCAGGAACAGCGGCCAGATCCTCAAGGCCTGCCTTGGACACGGCTTTGGCGGTGCCGAAATGGCGCAGGAGAGCTTTCTTGCGTGTGGGGCCAATTCCGGAGATCTCGTCCAGAGGATTGCGGACAATATCCTTCTTGCGCCGGGCCCGGTGGCTGCCAATGGCAAAGCGGTGGGCCTCATCACGCAGGCGCTGGACAAAATAGAGCACCGGATCGCGCTCCGGCAGCATGAAGGACTGCCTGCCGGGGATGAAGAATTTTTCCCGGCCCGCATCCCGGTCCGGCCCCTTGGCAATGCCGACCAGTGGTATGTCGGTGATGCCGAGGGCTTCAAGGGTTTCCCTGGCCGCGCTCAACTGGCCCAGGCCGCCATCGATCAGCACCAGATCCGGCCAGGCGGGCATGTCAGTGGAAAGATCTGGTGCCGTGTCCTGGGCGGAGGCGTTCTCCGGTGTGTCTTCCCCTCTTCCGGGTGCCTCCGGGCTGGCGGTGGGAGCGGCCTCCCGTGCGTGGTCCTTCAGCAGCCTTGAAAACCGCCGGGTCAGCACTTCGCGCATCATGCCGTAGTCATCGCCGGGCACAAGATCTTCCGACTTGATGTTGAACTTGCGGTACTGGCCTTTGGTAAAGCCTTCCGGGCCGGCAACGATCATGCCGCCAACCGCATTGGTGCCCATGATGTGCGAGTTGTCGTAGACCTCGATCCGGCGGGGCGGGAAGGACAGGTCAAAGGCGTCGGCAACCCCTTTCAACAGCCGGGCCTGGCTGGAAGTCTCCGCAAGACGGCGGCCAAGCGCCTCGCGGGCATTGGTCAGGGCGTGGGCCACCAGATCCTTTTTTTCGCCGCGCCGGGGCACGGCGACCTCCACCTTGTGCCCGGTGCGTTCGCTCAAGGCTTCGGCCAGAAGGTCCTGTTCGGCAAGGGCATGGGTCAGCAGGATCTGTTTCGGGGCAGGCTTGTCATCGTAGAACTGGGCCAGAAAGCTCTCCAGGACCTCCGCTTCTTCAAGTGATTTGTCGGCCTTTGGAAAATAGGCCCGGTTGCCCCAGTTCTGGCCCGTGCGGAAGAAGAACACCTGAACGCAGGTCTGGCCGCCCTCCTGGTGGATCGCAAAGACATCCGCCTCCTGGACCGACTGGGGGTTGATGCCCTGGTGGGACTGAACATGGGACAGGGCGGCGAGCCTGTCCCGGTAGATTGCGGCGCGTTCGAATTCCAGATCCGCAGAGGCCTTTTCCATCTGTTCGGCCAGCTGGGTCTTGATCAGCTGGCTGCGTCCGGACAGGAACGCCTTGGCTTCCGACACAAGCCCGGCATAGTCCTGCGGATCGATTTCTCCGGTGCAGGGGCCTGCACAGCGTTTGATCTGGTATTGCAGGCAAGGGCGGGAGCGGTTCTCGTAGTAGCTGTCCGAACAGGTCCGGATCAGGAAGGCCTTTTGCAGCGCGTTGATGGTCCGGTCTACCGCTCCGGCAGAAGCAAACGGGCCGAAATAGTCGCCCTTGCGCTTTCTGGCGCCCCGGTGCTTGACGATTGCAGCAGCCTCGTGGTCCCCGGTGACGAGAATATAGGGAAACGACTTGTCGTCGCGCAGCAGTACATTGAACCGGGGGCGCAGCCGTTTGATCAGGTTGGCTTCCAGAAGCAGGGCTTCCGGTTCTGTGCGGGTAACGACAAATTCCATGGCCGCAGTCGACAGGATCATGCGCATGATCCGGTTGGACTGACCCTGAAGCCGGGTGTAGCTGGTCACCCGTTTTTTCAGGCTCCGGGCCTTGCCCACATAGAGCACGTCCCCGGCCTCGTCCATCATCCGGTAGACGCCGGGCCCGTTGGGCAGACGCTTGACCTCATTGGCAATCACCTCAACGCCCTTGAGCTTCGCCTTTGGCGTTTCCTTGCTGTCATGGGTCCCGGTGCTGTCAGGAACCCCGTTGCTTTCAGGGGAAACAGCTTTGGGCGCGTCTGGAGAATCGGATGTGTCCTGCATGACAGGTATTTAGTGCATCAGGCAGCTATTCTGAAGCGTTTGATCCCGGCTGGTGACACCAGTCCGTCAGCTGATATTGCCGACCAGATAAACAATGGCAATATAAAGCGCGTAGGCGCCAGTCATGGCAAGGCCTGCTAATCTGTTGAGGCAGATGCGGCAACCGGCGAGAACGGTGAGAAGAACCGCGCAGGCCAGCATCACCCAGACATCCAGCTTCAAGACCTCGGACGTTACGTCAATCGGGATCACCACCGCAGTGATGCCGATAATGGCCAGAAGATTGAAGATGTTTGATCCGATGACATTGCCGATGGCAACGGCGCCCTGCTGACGGATGGCGGCCATAACGGTGGTGGCCAGTTCCGGCAACGACGTGCCGAGCGCGATAATGGTCAGTCCAATCACGGCGTCGCTGACACCCCAGTCCGTTGCAATGGAAGTGGCGCCTGAAATGGTGAAATGGGCGCCGAGCGGCAGGCCGACCAGCCCGAGGCCGATATAGACCAGGGCGATCCACACGGATTCTGGAATGTCTTCCACATCGTCCAGCGCGTCCTCTTCATCGTCGTCCGAATCAAAGTCGGCCACGGCCGCACCGGCTGCCGCCGCCGCGATGCTTTTCTGTTCCCGCCGGTGGCGCCGGGCGACAAGAGTGGAGGCCCCCAGAAAGAGCGCGAGCAGCGCCAGCAGCATGAGGCCGTCGCCAAGGCCGATCGGGGGATAAAAACACATGGCAATGAAGACCACGGTGACCGCGACCATGAACAGAGCATTGCGAGTTGCGCCCTCTTCCCCGCACGGGGTGGCGGCGATCAGGGCGGGCATGCCGAGCACCAGTAGTACATTGGCAATGTTGGATCCGATCACATTGCCGATTGCGATCCCGGCGGCATTGTCCATGGCGGCTTTCAGGGAAATGACCAGTTCGGGTGCCGAGGTGCCGAAGGCAACAATGGTAAGGCCGATGACCAGATTGGGAATCCCGAGACGCTGGGCCACGCCGACGGAGCCCCTGACCAGGACGTCGCCGGCAATAATAAGCACAACCAGTCCGCCTGCGAGGCTAATATAGTCAAACAGCATCTAAGAGTTCCGGTTCGGGGTTCGCGACGGCTCGTACAACGTTTGGCGGGGGCGCGCACGTCAGTTGCGCGCCTTATACGCAATAGATTGGGTTGGGGAAACCCGGCGACAAGCATCTTTGCATGTGTCGGGTTGCAAATTGCAAAAGCCTTAAGAGCCAATTTACCAGGACAGAAAGTTGCCCGCTTTTGTCACCAAAACTCCTAATTCTCATTTCCGATCCGCCACAAAGAGCTTCCATATCTGCGAACGGGGGAGAGTGAGGGCGCGGCTTAACCGTCCTTCTCTTCAGGCCAATCCGTTTGGCCAGCTCAGTAGGAACAATGAGGATCTGGAGTATCTTTGATGAAACGTCTTGCACTTGCAGGCCTGGCGGCAACTGCCGCGACAGTTGGAACGGAGTCGGTGTGGGCGGCGGATCTTCCACAGGCGCCGGCCCCGGCTCCCGCATATGAGGCGGTTCCGGCTGCTCAACAGAGCATTGACTGGACCGGCCTTTATGTTGGTGGCAATCTCGGCTGGGCCTTCGGCAAATTCGACAACCGCACAGCCGGTGCGTCTCTGGACACGGATGCAAATGGTGTCTCCGGTGGTCTCTACACGGGCTATAATTTCCAGGTCACTCCGAATGTGGTTCTGGGTGCGGAAGCCGACTTTACGCTCACCGATCTGGAAGAAACCAAATCCGGAGGCGGTGTGACGCTGCAGTCCAAGTCGGACTGGAACTCAAATATCCGCGCCCGTGTCGGTTACAACTTCAACCGTTACCTGGTCTATGGTGCCGGTGGTCTGGCGCTTGCGGATCTGGAAGTGTCCGGCAATGGCGACAAGGACAGCAAGACAGCCGTTGGCTGGACACTGGGGGTCGGCGGCGAAGCTGCGGTCACGAACAATGTCACAGCCCGTCTGGACTATGCCTATCAGGATTTCGGCGATCAGGACTTCAATCTGAATGGAACGGGCGTCACGTCCGACTTCAGCAACCAGCAAGTCCGCTTTGGTGTCGGCTACAAATTCTGATCAGCGCCCCATCTGATCTCAAAAAGACCGGCCCCCTCTGGGGCCGGTTTTTTGTTACAACTGCTTACAACCTTTTCTGATAATTGCTCCAGTTCCATGATAAATCATTGCTCTGGTGCTAGATCAGCCGGTGCTCAGGCCGCCGCAGGCGGTTCTTGACCGAAGGAGCAGCGTCACGGCATCCGGCATCTTGGTGCGTTCACATGAGCGCCCGGTGCCCTAGATGACCTGTCAGCCCGTCCGGGGTCGGCCGGGGTATGGTTGAGTGGGAGAGGTGTATGCGGTTTTTGATGCGCGGACTGGCCGGTCTGGCATTGATGGCGGTGATGATCGGCTTTGCCGGTTTTGGCGCCTATCGGTTCTATGACGCGCTCACTGCGGAAGAAACCGTACGCCAGCGCCCCGCGCGCGAACGCAGCTACACCGTCAATGTGGCCGAGCTGACCCCTGTGTCCATTGCTCCCGTCACCACAGCCTATGGCCAGGTGGAAAGCTGGCGGACCTTGCAGCTGCGTGCCAGTTCCGAAGGGCGCCTTGTGGATGTGGCAGCCAAGTTCCGGGACGGGGCGGCGGTGGCTGAAGGGGAATTGCTGCTGCGCATTGACCCGGCCAATGCGGAGTTCCAGGTGCTTGACGCCGAAGCGGCGCTTTCGGATGCCGAAGCGCAAAAGGCGGAAGCCGAAGAAGCCATTGGTGTGGCTGAACAGGAACTTGAGGCGGCCCGGCGCCAGCTTGGCCTGCGGCGACAGGCCCTCGACCGGCAGCAGCAGTTGCGCGACAAAGGGTATTCGACCGCCGTTCAGGTGGAAACCGAAGAACTGGCGGTGGCCTCCCTGGAGCAGGCCTTGAACAACCGGCTGCAATCGGTCATTTCCGCGCGCAAACGCATTGAGCGTATGGATTTGAGTGTCCGGCGGGCAAGGCTCGCCCTGGATGATTCCCGCCGGGTGCTGGACGAGACCACGCTGACAGCGCCGTTTTACGGCTATCTCTCGGAGGTGAATGCGACCCTGGGACGGCGTGTGAGCCCCTCCGAAACCCTAGCGCTGCTGATTGATCCGTCCGCGCTGGAAGTGAAATTCTCTTTGTCCACGTCGGAGTTCTCACGGCTTCTGGATGCAAACGGGGCTTTGATCAAGGCGCCGGTGACCGTGACCCTCCAATTGGGCAACCGGTCCGTGGACGTATCCGGTCAGGTCGACCGGGCTGCGGCCATCGTAACGGATGGGGAAGCGGGACGGACTCTTTTTGCGGCACTGGATCTGCAAACCGGAACGGTTCTGCGCCCGGGCGACTTTGTGAAAGTGGCGGTTGAAGAACCGGAATTGTCCGGGGTTGCCATTGTCCCGGCGGCGGCGGTCACCGAGGACGGGCGGCTGCTGATCATTGGGGAAGGGGAGCGGATTGAGGAAATCCGCGCCACGGTTCTGCGCCGCACCGGCAATGATGTGGTGCTGGCGGATGTGCCCTTTGGCTCGGATTATGTGCGCGAGCGCCTTCCCCAGCTTGGCAAGGGGCTGAAGGTGACGCCGCGCCGCAGCGGCCAGTCCCAAAATCCGGCCGGTTCTTCCAAGAGTGCCGAAGCCACAGGGCGACAGCCCGGCATAGACAGGCCTGAAGGCAAACGGACCGCTGAACAAGAGGCCGGGGATCAGGAGACTGGAGAGCTGGTGACACTGGACCCGCAGCGGCGGGCGGCGCTCATCGCGCAGCTGAACCAGTCAGCCCTGCCGGAGGCCCGCAAGGCACGCCTGCTGGCACTGTTGAGTGCGCCGCGCGTGCCGAAGGAGCTGGTTGAGCGGCTGGAACAGCGGTCCGGCAGCAAGGGCTGAGCGGGGCCAGCCCGTGCCCGCACTGCCCGGCAGTTGGGCCGGTTGCGGGAGCTTGCAAGAGGAGTGAAGTGGAATGCGTTCGCCCGGCGGGCCGCGATTTGCCTCTTTTCTGGATTACATGGTGCGGCACCGGACGGCCGCGAATCTGCTGCTTGTGCTCATGCTGCTGGCGGGTGCCGCTGCAGGCACGCAGATCAGAACACAGTTCTTTCCGGATTTTGTGCGCGAAGAGGTGGATGTCAAAGTCTCCTGGCCGGGGGCGGGACCGGAGGATCTGGACCGCTCGGTGGTGGAAATCCTCGGGCCGCAGATGCTGGCGATCAATGGTGTGGATGAGGCCACGTCCGTTTCCCGGGAGGGCAGCGCCACCATCAATCTGGAATTTGAGGACGGCTGGGACATGGGCCAGGCCACCGACGAGGTGAAAGCCGCCGTCGATCAGGCCCGCTCAAGCCTGCCGGACGGTATTGAGGAGCCGGTGGTCAGCCGCAGTGTCTACCGGGACAGGGTAACGGATATCGTCCTTTTTGGTCCAGTTGATATCGATCAGCTGGCCCGGTTTGCCGAGGACTTGCAGACGATCCTGTTCCGGGAGGGGGTGACGCGGGTCTCGATCCGGGGCCTGTCCAATCCGATCATCCGCGTCAATGTGGGCGAGACCATGCTGGTGAAGCATGATCTGACCTTGCGCGAGATTGCCGATGTGGTGTCGGCGGAAATGGAAACGACCCCGGCCGGGGATGTAAGCGGCAGCGGAGCCCGGCTGCGCACGGGCCAGACCCGCAGAAGCGAACAGGAACTTGGCGCGATTGTGCTGAAAGCGCCGAGCCAGGGGGAAAAACTGCAGCTGCGCTCCGTGGCCGATATTGTGACTGAAGGTGTGGAAAGCGGCCGGGCCTATTCTCACAAGGGCATGCCTGCAGTGCTCTTGCGGGTGGACCGCAGCGCGCAAGGGGATACGATTTCGATCCAGCGCGAGGTTGAGCGGCTGACGGCGGCGTTTCAAAAGACCCTTCCCGACGGTGTGGTGGTGAAACTGACCAGAACACGGTCGCAGAACATCATAGACCGGATGAACATCCTGATCGAGAACGGCCTGTTCGGCCTCGGTCTTGTGCTGGCCTTCCTGTTCCTGTTCCTGTCCTCGCGCACGGCCTTCTGGGTGGCGGCGGGCATCCCGGTGGCCATGGCCGCAACCATCGGCCTCATGTATGCATTCGGGCTGACCCTCAACATGGTTTCGGTCTTTGCCCTGATCATCTGTCTCGGGATCGTGGTGGATGATGCCATCGTTGTGGGCGAGCACGCGGATTTCCTGCACCGGCGCGGCTATCCGCCAGCCGAGGCGGCCAGTCTGGCGGCGCGCCGGATGACCGCCCCGGTCTTCAGCGCCTCGATCACCACACTGATCGCCTTTGTCGGACTGACGGCCATTGGCGGCCGCTTCGGCACACTGATCGCCGATATTCCCTTTACCGTGGCCGTGGTGCTGATCGCGAGCCTGGTGGAATCTTTCCTGATCCTGCCGGCCCATATGAACCATGCCCTTTCAGCAAGCCGGAAACCGCGCTGGTACGATCTGCCGAACCGGTTGTTCAACCGGGGTTTTGTCCGGTTCCGGGAAACCGTGTTCCGCCGTTTCATCAACTGGATTCTGACCGTGAGATACCCGGTTCTGGGTTTTGGGGTCATGGTTCTGTTGTTGTCCCTGTCGCTTTTCGCCGATGGGAGCGTGCGCTGGCGGTTCTTCAATGCGCCGGAACGCTCGGTCGTATCGGCAAGCATTGCCATGATGCCGGGCGCGCAGCGCGGCGACACCAAGGCGATGATCGCAGAGCTGGAGCGGGCCCTGGATGTGGTCAATCAGCGCTATGAAAAGGCCTATGGCACGGCGCCGGTATCCTTTGCCCTGTCGACGGTCGGCGGCACGGCGGGCCGGGGGCTGGCCGGAGCGGACACCAAGGATGTCGACCAGCTCGGCGGTATTTCCATCGAACTCATCGACCCGGATCTCAGGCCCTATTCGGCGTTCAAATTCATCGGTGACTGGCGCAAGGAAGTCCGCCGCCCGCCGCTTCTGGAAACGCTGGCGGTGCGGGGTGAGCGCTCCGGCCCGGGCGGAGACGCGATTGATGTGCGGCTCTACGGCACGTCGACGGAGAACCTGAAAGCGGCTGCGGAAAGTCTGAAACAGGCGCTGGCACCGCTGGAAGGGGTGAGCGCGCTGGAGGATACACTTGCCTATGACAAGCCAGAGTTGAACCTGACCCTGACCCCGCGCGGCGAGGCGCTCGGCTTCACGACCGATGATGTCGCCCGGATCCTGCGCAACCGGCTGGAAGGCATTGAGGTGGCCGAGTTCCCGGTCGGCCGGAGAACGGCAAAGGTCAAGGTGCTGATGCCGGATGAAGAAACGGACGCCGCTTTTCTGACCACGACCCGGATCCGCACCAAGGATGGGGCCTACGTTTCTTTGAGCGAGATCGTCAAGGTGGACAGCAGCTACGGCTTTGCCTCCGTGCGGCGCAGTGACGGCCTGCGGACGCTCCAGGTGAGCGGCGATGTCTCGGAGGACGACCCGGAAGCCGCCGCCCGGGTAACGGCGCTTCTGGAAAACGAGCTGTTGCCGCAGCTTGCGGCCGAGTTTGACGTGGAAAGCGAATTGAGCGGGCTGGCGGAACAGGAGCGGTCGTTCCTGTCAGATGCGACGCTCGGGTTTGCGCTTTGTCTCGCCGGCATTTACCTGACCTTGTGCTGGATCTTTGAATCCTGGACCCGGCCCCTGATGATCATGCTCATCATCCCGTTCGGTTCGATCGGCATGTTGTGGGGGCATTATCTGCACGGCGTGCCGCTGTCCATGTTCTCCGTGGTTGGCTTTATCGGCATGGCGGGCATCATCATCAATGACAGCATCGTTCTGGTCACGACCATCGATGAATACGCCCGCAAACAACCGTTCCGGCAAGCGCTGGTCAACGGCGTGTGCGACCGGTTGCGGGCGGTGGTCCTGACAACGGCGACGACTGTGTTCGGCCTGGCGCCGCTTCTGTTTGAAACCAGCCGCCAGGCCCAGTTTTTGAAACCTACCGTGATCACCCTGTCCTATGGGCTCGGGGTGGGCCTGTTTCTGGTGATCCTGCTGGTACCTGCGCTTTTGGCTGTCCAGAGGGATGTCGGGCAGGCAGTGTCCAGCGGGCGGCGCTTGTTGAAGGCGCGGGGGCGCGCCTCCTTGCCGGGAGGTGGCTCCTGACGGCCTATTTCAGCTCCATAACGGGCGCGGTGTCCGAAACCGGAGCCGGCTCCTGTCTGGAAGCCGCGTAGGCCGGGACGGCCTTTTCAAAGACCTCCAGCCACGCCACAAGCTTCGGGTGGCTGGTCCGCCAGCTGCCTTCAAAACGCAGGTCCAGATAGCCAAGAGCGCAGGCAAGGCTGATCGCCGCCGCGTCGATGTCTGCGGCGGCTGCCGGAAGATTGGCTTCAAAATGGTCAAGGCCCCGTTTGACCTTTTCGGCCTGATAGCTGTCCCAGCCCGGGTGCCGGTAGGATGGCTCCCGAAAGCGTTTTTCATAAACGCGCAGGAGGGCCGCATCCATGATGCCATCGGCCAGCGCTTGGTCCCTCAGAACCGGAAACCGGGCTTCCCCAGCCGGGAAAATCTTGCTGCCACCGGCCAGAAAATCCAGGTAGCTCAGAATCACGGCGCTGTCATAAAGCACCTCGGCGTTTTCCAGGACCAGGGCCGGAATTTTCCCGAGCGGGTTCTGGGAGCGGATGCTGTCTGATGGATCGGTGGTGTCTGTGTCCTGAATGTCGATCCGGTCTTTCAGCCCAAGAATGGAAGCGGCGAGCTTCACCTTCCGACCGAAAGGTGAGGCGAGGGATGAGCGAAGAGTGAGCATGGACTTTCCTCCTATTTGTATCGTTTCGCGAAGCAGTGTGTTCTTAAAGGCTGCGTCTGGCGGCAGATGGTGAAGCGGATCTTTCAGGGCCGGTTTGCAAGGCCCCTGACTGGATGGCGGGTGGGAATGAGCGCGTGCCGCGTTGATCCGGTTTCAAATCGTTTTGTCACTTGCGTTTGAGATCTTTGTCGTCAGGCAGCCAAAGTCAAATCCGCTCAATTGTAATTTGCCCTAGAACGGCGGGGGAACGGAGAGGCTGGTGGCGCGGCAGCCGGACCGGTCCACGGTTTTGCAGGACCGGAAGCCGAGGTCCTTGGTCAGGCAGATCCGGACTTCGTCCAGCTCGCCCTTTGAGCAGGTGACAGCCATGGCCGCGTTTGTCAGGCCCGGATTGGCAAGTCGGAAGGCTTTTTCCACCGTCTCGGGCGCGGCCTTGGCCCGTTTGGTGAGCGAGGTGAAGGCACCGGGGATTCTGATCTTGTCAAAGGCCTTCCGGGTCAGGTCGAAATAGGCCTGCGGGCTGAGCCCCGAGCAGGTGCCGTGTTTGCGCCATTGGTGAAACACCAGGCCGTGGCTGGGCATGATGTCTTCCATGCCAATCGCAATCTGTTTGCCGATCCGCTGAGGGCCACGGCAGCTGTCCGGATAGCCCTTTTCATATTGCGGCCAAAGACCATGGACCACGAACCGATGGGGTGCGCTCACATCACATTGATGCGGGTTGGCATGTTGTCCTTCCTGCTTGCAATAGGTTGGGGACCAGGACAGGGAGAGGACATAGAAGTCGAAGTCGCCGGGCTCTGCTGCGGCGGTCAGGCCCGGACACGCCAGCCCCGCAAAAAGGACCATGGCGGCCCGGATGGCTCCGGGCTGGATATTTCTTGCAAAACGCCGCAGCCCCCTCATACCAGTCTGCCGGCGGGAGACCGCCATGGTGCCCTGGCCTTAATGTGGACGGGTGGTGCTGCAATCGCCGCCATAGACATGCCATTTGTCGAGCGGCGACAGGCAGGCTTCCACGCGCCAGCTGACACCGGCAAATCCGGCATTTTCTTCCAGCATGTAGTGCACCTGCTGCAAGCTGCCATCTGAGAGGCTGGCCTTGCCGTTGCAGTAGCGGCGGGCAATCGGGCTCACGCCGTTGGCCTGATAGGCAACTTCCTGAATATTGTCGATTCCGACAATCCGGATACCATCATTGTAGGACTTCTGGGCGCGGGAAACGGTCCCGGTCACGGCCCCGGTCACGGAAGAGGCGGTGCAATCAGGCAGGCGTTTTTTGCCGCTGAACGAAAAATACGGCTTGAATTCTTCCGACGCAGCCGGAGTGGCAAGAACTGCCGCAACGGCGAATGCGGACAGGGTCAGGCGGGCAAAACGGGCAATCAGCACGGTATGGTCTCCGAGAGGCAAACTTTGGGACAGACGATGGGGGAGCGAGGCCGGAAGGTCAAGAACTCTCTCCGTCAAAAATGACTATGGCGGGCAGTTATTCCTCAATCACCTGCGTCACCGCCCATCCGGAACCAGGGCCCTGGTGCAACACGGCGCTGAACCAAGGAAGCAGGCAGCGCATCTCCGCCGCGAGCGTGTAGGGAGGATTGATCAAGGTCATGCCAGAACCGAACATTTTTGTATCGGGGCCGCTTTTGCCGGCACGCAGTTCCAAAGACAGAAGATCGCGCAGGCCTGCCTCCTTGAAAGCGCCATGCATGCGCGTGACGGCTTTCATGTCCTTAAGGGGATACCAAAGCGCATAGGTGCCGCTGGGCCATTTCTTCCAGCCGGTCAGAACGGCAGCAGTCATGCGCTCAAAATCGTCCAGTGCCTCAAAGGCCGGATCGATCAGGACAAGGCCGCGCTTTTCCTTGGGGGGCAGAAAACTGCCCAGAGCCAGCCAGCCGTCCAGGTGAATGGTCTTGACCTGATGGTCACCGGCAAACAGATCCGAGAGCGTCCTGACGTCCTCCGGATGCAGTTCGGTCAATGTCAGGCGGTCATTCGGGCGCAGGAGCTTGCGGGCCAGCCAGGGCGACCCCGGATAGACGGACAGCTTCCCGTCCGGGTTGAGATCCCGCAAAACAGAGAGCCAGGGCGAGAGCAGCCCGGCCACCTCGTCCGGCATTGCCGCGTCCAGGATCTTGGCGATGCCATTCTGCCATTCGCCGGTCTTCAGGGCAGCTTCGGAGGTCAGGTCGTAGCGGCCGATTCCCGCATGGGTGTCCAGAAGGCGGAATGCCTTGTTCTTCTTCTGGAAATAGACGATCAGCCGGGAGAGGACCGCGTGTTTGAGCACGTCTCCGATATTGCCGACATGATAGGCGTGCCTGTAGTTCATGAGGCGGCGGCAGGTTCGGCGGCGCGTTGCAGGTAGACGACGGCCTTGTCGCCATTGTCGGCCCGTCCGATCTCTTCAAAGCCCAGGCGCTTGTGAAAGCGCAGAGAGCCCGGATTGGCCGGGCGTTCATTCACTTCGCACAGGAAGCTGCGGTCCGATCCTGCAAAGTGGCGGAAGAGAGCCGCATAAAGGGCCTCACCGACTTTCAGCCCGCGCTGCGTTTCGCTGACAAAGATCCGGTCAGTATAGGCGAAATGCGGGACGCGCGCGCTCAGCCAAGCATAGTTGGGGCTGTCATAGTCGGCGCCCTCGCCAAGGCACAGCAGCAACCCGGCGGGAGACCCGTTAACCTCGGCCACAAGGGCGATCAGCGCCTGGTTGATCAGGTCCAGCATGGTTTCGGCGCTCAAGCCGCTCACGGCGGGAACAGCTGCATTGTTTAAATGCACAAGGTCTCCGAGATCGCCGGGTTCAAAGGGGCGGATATGGACGGAGGCAGAGGACATGGCAGGCACCTGATTGGAAGGAAGGCCCACCTTATAGTTAGAGGAACCGCGCTTGAAAAGGGAGGGAAACACAAGCGGGCTTCAGGAGGGGCCCGGGCGCGGCCACGCCGCGTCCGGATTGTAATCTTGCCGGTCCGGCACGGGCCGGTCTCTTCCGCAAGGGATCAATCGTCTTCGGGGGCCGGAGCGCTGTCTTCGGCAGGGGCGCTGCCGTCATCCTCGATCACCTGCAGGTTGACCGCCTTGGGACCTTTGCCCCGGCGGTCCGGTTCGGTCTCGAACGAGATCCGCTGGCCACTGTCGAGAGAGGCCATGCCGGAGCGTTCCACCGCAGAGATATGCACAAACACATCCGCATCTCCCTCATCCGGGGTGATGAAGCCGAAGCCCTTGTCCGTCTTGAAGAATTTCACGGTGCCGTTCTGGCGCGGGCCGCGTTCCACAGGCGGGCCGTCGCGGCGCGGCCGACTCTGCCGGAACCCGTCGCCATCTCCGCCGCCGCCGCCGCCATAACCGCCGTCCCGGCCACCGCCGCCGCCATAACCGCCGTCCCGTCCGCCGCCGCCATAGCCACCACGGCCGCCGCCGCCGCCATAACCGCCGTCCCGGCCGCCGCCGCCATAGCCGCCACGGCCACCGCCGCCGCCATACCCGCCGTCCCGGCCGCCACCGCCGCCATAGCCGCCGCGTCCACCATCCCGGCCGCCGCCGTCGCGGTCACCATAGCCGCCGCGTCCGCCGCCGCCATAGCCGCCACGTCCGCCATCTCTGTCGTCGCGGCCGTAGCCACCACCAAAATCGTTGTCGCGTCCGCCCCGGTAGCCACCATCACGGCCACCGCCAAAATCACCACCGAAATCGCTTCCGCCAAAGTCACTGCCGAAGTCTTGCGGACCGCCAAACTCGCGCTTGCCGCCGCGCCGACCACGCGACCTCCGGTCCGAATCGCCATCGTGCATTACTGAATCACCCTAAATTTCTGTGCCCCTCCGGCACATCTCCGCCAATCTCACCCGTCTTAACAGCCGAGCTCTTCCAGCCAGGCGCACCCTGTACGCCTGCTCAACATTCTGGGGCCGGGTTGAAACAGAATTGCCGCATCCCGCACCAGCCGCTGCGGCTCTATCATAAGGGCGGGATGCACAAAATCGCAAGAAATTCCTTGGGCGGCGGCCTAATCGACGGCGTTTTTTAAAGGCCAGGTGTTTGACCAATTGGACAAGTCAGGTTCCGTAGCGTCGCAGGTCTTGCGTGTGGCCTCTTCCAGAAGCACCAGACCGTTGCCATTCCAGATCCAGCGGTTCCACAGCCCGCACTCGCCGACACCAGAGCCCTTGAAGTAGCTGACCAGATGCTGGTCGGCTGGATACCATCTGGCGTTGTAGATCAGGTCTGAGGCGATGGGCCCCTTGTCGGACATGCGGGCCACATGGATCTGACGGGCAGCTCCATCCTGTCCGGACAGGATGGCGACGTAAGGGCTGTTATAGGCGGTTGGGGCCCCGCAGGGGATGATATAGAGCGACGCGTTGTCGGCCACGGGGACCCGGACCGCATTCAGACTGGCGAAAATGGCCGGGTCGATTTCCGAGCACAGCCGGTTGGCGGACCAGATGGCGGCGACTTCCGGCGGCAGCTGGTCGGAACTCACGATGGGCAGGGCATGGGGCGCATCTTTGGCAGGGTCCGTGCCGGGGGAGATGATGGCGGCCACCGTGCCGGCGCGCTCTTGCCGGTTGTCGAGCCAGCGCAGGCTTGCGGTCAGGCCGAGCAGCGGAATGGGAACGGCAATCGGCTTCGACCCGCCGACGGCCGGCAGGGTGATGGTCAGAACATTGCCTTCCTGCATGGCTTTCAGCAAGGTGGCGGAGGCCGGACCGGAGGGGTACCAGAAGCCTTCCCCGCCGAGTGGACGGAATCCGGCCGGGGCCGTAACGCCGGGCTGCATCTCGCGCAGCTGCTCGATTGGCAATTCTTCCACCGGTGTGCCGTCCACATCAAAGCGCAGCGTGCCGTCCTGCGGCAATTCGGTGTTGGTGGTCAGGCGGATCAGCGGCTGGGCTTCGGCCTGCCAGTCGCGCACGATCCTGACATCGACCCAGACAGACTGGCTGCGGGTGAAGGAGGAGGTGTAACAGGCGCCGGTGTTGACGCAGTCAACGCTCCAGTCCCGGAACACCGGAGAACTGCGGCCCGGTTGCGCCTGGGCCGTGCTCATCTGCAACAGCGCTGCGGCAGCGATACTCAGAAAGGAAAGCAGTTTTAGCTTCATTATCTCCGGTGACCCGATTTCGAGTGCCATCTTCTCAGAGGCGTACACTTCTTGTACGAAAAGCAGGCGGCAAGGTGAAGCCGCTAAGATACAGAAACACGATACCGACCCTTTTTTGTGCCGAAATTGTTATCAAAATAGGTGTGTTGGTGTGGAAGGAGAGGATTGTGACTGAAGAAACCACACAATCTGGCAGGGAAGACTTGCCGCCCGTTCAAGTGATGGTCGTTGTCGTCACGCCTTTCCAGCAAAACTGTTCCCTGATCTGGGACCCGAAGACCCTGCGCGGGGCTGTGGTTGATCCGGGCGGCGACATTGAGCGCATTCAGGACGCCATCCAAAAACACGGTGTGACGGTTGAAAAGATCGTGCTGACCCATGGCCATTTGGACCATGTGGGCGGGGCGGCTGATCTGGCGGCCGCGCTGAAGGTTCCCGTGGAAGGCCCCCATGAGGCGGACAAGCCCCTGATTGAACGGGTGGCGGATCAGGCGGCTCAGTTTGGCGTTGCCAATGTGAAGCCGGTGAGCCCGGACTGCTGGATGGCGGACGGGGACGTGCTGGACATCGCCGGGCACAGTTTCGACGTTCTGCATTGTCCGGGCCATTCTCCGGGGCATCTGGTGTACTTCTCCAAGGAGCTGCGCTTTGCGATTTCGGGGGATGTGCTGTTTGCCGGATCGATCGGGCGTACCGACTTGCCCGGTGGCGATCATGAAACCTTGATCCGCTCCATCAAGGAGAAACTTCTTCCGCTGGGAGATGATGTGTCCTTCCTGCCGGGCCATGGCCAGGCGTCCAGCCTTGGTCACGAGCGGGAGACAAACCCGTTTCTGACCTGAGGATATGATGGTGTGCGGGATGGCGGTTCTGCGAGGCGCGCCCTTTGCTCAGAGCAGGGCGCGCAGCTGATCGATCCGGTCGTTGACCAGCCAGCCATAGTAGTTCTCCCGGGGCCAGGCTCTGCCGGTGCGGCGGAACTTGGCAGCGCGGCTCCAGGGATTGCCCAGATTGTAAAGCGTTGCCGTCAGTCCCGGGTTCCTGGAAATATCCACCTTGCCGACGGACTTGTAGGCGGCAATAGCGTCCTGAATGATCGCAGCCATGTAGTGCAGTGAAATATTCGGGTCCATTGTGGCCTTGTAGACCGCCTCGGCGTTGGCTGCACTCAGTTTGCGGTTCCGGCTCTGGCGTGCGACCCGGTCCGTCATCTTGAGGACGGTGAGCGGGCTCAACTGGCCGAGCCCAAAGCTCTGGCCCGCATAGAGCGGCTGGAAAAAGGCCTCGTTGAAGTTCTTTTTCGGATAGCGGACACCGTCAACACGCCGGCCTCGGAACTTGCTGTTCCAGACGTTTTCATAGCAGGTCCAGCGCCGGTCGCTGCTTTTCTGGATATGGTCCTTGCGGCAGCTGTCGAATTGTGGCCGTTGAACGAATGCGTCCACATGCTCGCCGTTAAGTTCGAACTGAATGTTGATCCCGGCATAGGCGAGCGCCTTTACATAATAGGATTGGGCGCTGTCCAGCGTGTCGTAATTATAGGTGTGTTCGCCCACAATTGCGCCGACGATATGGATCGGATCAATGCTGTATTGGGCGGCTACCCGTTTGATGGAGCCCATCAGCCGCCGGTCCCGTTTCAGGACGGCCAGAACCTTGTTGAACTTTGCATCATAAGTCGATTTGGACGAGGACGTGCGGCGGGCCGAGGCATAGGGAATTTTCGGCTGGGACTTGTAGCGGTTGCCTTCCGGAACCACGCGGATTTTCTGGGCAAATGCCGGCTGGGTCACGCCAAGGTCCAGCCCGGCGGGAGCCAGTATCAGCCCCAAAAGAAGACAGACGGACATCAAAATCGGCAAAAGTCTCACGGGGGCGCTTTCCTGCACATACTATTTGGTCATCGCCTGGCATTATCGTTTGGCGGGAAGCCGGGCGGTGCCCTTCATGCCCGCCAATCTAGGCGATTTTAGATAGTCCACTGAACACAACAGTAAATAACACATGAATTGATAAGACCTTGTAAAAGCACCGTCGCAATCAAGATGCAACTGCTTCTGTTCCTTACGGCAGTCTCCATCAACAAGGAAGTGACCTGTGTCACAGGATGGCTGTGTCCCGACACTCAAGCCGGGTTCACATTTTCTTGTTTGAGGTCTTGTTCATAACGTTTGCCGGGCCCATCGAGGCTCTGACTGCTGCCGGAACGCCCATATGGTCATTGAACTCCCGGTGGCGGCGCAGACCGCACAGCTCCCGCTGGATCGTCACGTTCCACAGGGCCTCACCGGCCTGGGCGAGACGATCCCGGCGCAGGTCCGGCGGGCTGTCCGGATCGTCTTCGGCTGCGCGCAGCTGCTCCAGCGCTTGTTCCAGCCTTTTGGTCAGCCGGTTCAGGGTGCTGGCCTTTTCGCTGAAAATCTCCTGTTCTAGGGCGGCAGCCAGAGGGTCCTTGTCCTCTGGTCTGGTGAATTGGGGTGGTCTTACGCTCATAGGACGGATCTTGCGCTCATGGGTCTGGTCAAAATCTGGTCTGGCGCAGCGATTGAAAGCGTCCGCCCGTCATCTGTCAATCATCGGTGCGGACTTTTGGAGCTCAAGGCTGTGCCCAAAGTGCAAAAGGCCGATCAGGGCAATCAGTTTGAACAGGCAGGGCAGTCCCGCATAGCTGATGCTCAAGACAAGATTCAGCTGGGCTGTCATCGGGACCGCCGGATGGTAGCCGAACAGGCCGAGCAGCGGCAGGGCAAGACCGGTGGCGACGGCGAGGGCAGATTTGGACAGGAGCGCCATGACCGAAAACAGGCTGGATGCATCCTGCTGGCGGCCGTCGGCGTCAATATGGTCGGCCAGCATTGCCGGGGGCAGAGCGAGATCGGCCCCAAGGGCCAGGCCGGAGAGGACGCAGACAAGCCCGTAGGCGGCAAGATCCCCCTGCTGCAGCAAAGCGGCCCAGCAGAAAGTGGCAATGGCGGCGGCCAGCGACAGCTGCCAGGCACGGACCTTTCCAACGCGCTTTGCCAGAAAGGTCCAGATCGGCATGGAAAAGGCACCTGCCAGAAAGTAGATCAGCAGAAAGAGCCCGGTATAGGCTTCGGCACCCAGCCGGTCGCGGATGAAGAACAGCACCAGCACGGCGGGGATGGCGCTGGCAAAGGTGTTGAGGAACACCAGCGCGAAGAAACAGGCCCGCCACCGGTTGCGGAAGAGACCGCGCCAGGAAACCGGTTTGGCATTCTGGGCCGGTGTTTCGAGGGAGGCTGAGCGCATCCACCGGATCAGCAGCCACAATGAAAGCGCCAGCAGGGGCAGATAAGCGAGGGTGAGCCAGTGAAAGGCTGTAGCGGGGGCGGTGGCCCGGGCCAGCAGCGGCGGGGCGGCAGCGGCAACCAGAAGGCCGATCAGGCCCGCCGCTTCCCGTGCGGCCGTGATCCTCGTGCGGGACTCAGAAGTGGTTTTCCAGAGCCCGCCCAGGGCCTGAAAGTTGATCGATACAATGGAAAACCCGGTGGTGCAGATCAAGACGGAGACCGCGAACCACAAAACCGGGAGAGAGCCGGGCGGGTGAAACAGCATCCAGAACCCGACTCCAAGCAGTACAGCCCCAAGGACAAGGATGCCGCCGCGCTGGTGATGGAACTGGTCGCTGAGCCGCCCGATCAGTGGGTCCTGAACCGCATCCACGAGGCGCAGTGCAAGGAGAACCGCGCCAAGGGTGGTCAGCGGCACCTGCAGCATCACAGCATAAAAGTCAGGCGCATGCAGGTAGATCGGCAGCCCGGCAAAGGCGAGGGGAAAGGCCATGGCGCTGTAGGCTGCCAGGGACACGCCACCAATTTTGGCGTGTGACGCCGTTTCCACCTGCAGGTCCGGGGCATGTGCCCGCACCGTCTTTGCGGGCGCTGCTGTCACGAACCGGTCCCGACCAGCCGGGCCCGCAGGGCCGGATTGCGGGTGTTTGGTCCCAGCCAGATGGAAAAGAACCGTTTGCTGAAGGCCGGATCGCTGATCGTGCCGAGCTTGCGGCTGCCGAGATAAAACACCGTGCTGCCTTTGGGCCCGCGGACCCCGGTAATGGACTGGCCGGCACGCACATCTGGAAAGATCGTTCGCATCTTTTTGTCCCAGTCAGCAAGCTGGGCCTTGGATGCACCGCCCTGCCGCCTTATTTCCTTCAGCGAGCTTTGGGTGATGTCCTTGCCCTTGAAATTGCGCAGATAGGTGAGTTTCAGCGCGAACGGGCCGGAGGCGCGGTAGACGCCGTTGGGGGCATAAAGCTCTGCGTCAAACACCTTGAAGCCCAGATAGGTCATCCGTCCCTGACCAACGAGCTCAGCCGCGGGCACCACACGCGCGGCCGGTCCGAGGTCCGCGCTGGCAGGCAAGGGCGCCAGGCTGGCTGCGGTCAGCAAGCTCCAGAAAAAGGCAAGAAACGGCCAGTGTGTTTGGATCGGTCTGCTCTGCGGTCCCATGACGTGTCCCTCCGGCTGGGGCTGAGTGGAGCTTTCCAACCCTTACGCAAGCGCGGCGATGCCGGATCGCCTCACCGCCGTCTTTCTTGCCGGGAAGCGGTTTTGGGCGCGCCTGTCATCCGCCGATCTGGCACCGTCATGTTTTCTTCGATTTTGCGATGCATTATACTGCCCTTGACCCGGCGGACGGAGGAGAGACCAGCCATCACCGCCGGTGTGTTTAGACCTGGATGCGGGCATCACCCGGAAGAGGTGCGCCTGGGGACGTGCTGCTCTTTTGAGAAGGCAGCGGCCCGCCAACTGATTTCCGATGGACGCAAGAGACTGCGTGAGTGGGGTGTTTGAGGGTCCGGACCGTGCCGGATCCCGCAGGACACGGTGTTTTCAAAAAAATCCCGCGCAACCGGGCGGGCGGCGAGTTTGGACAAGTGCGATGGGCGACAGTGATCTGAAACCGAAACTGCAGCGAAAGACCAAGGTTCAGAAGCCGAAGCTCTATAAGGTCATTCTGGTGAATGATGATTATACGCCGCGGGAGTTCGTCGTTCTGATCCTGAAGGCGGAGTTCCGGCTGGATATGGCCCAGGCCGAAGTCGTGATGCTGACCGCGCACCAGAAAGGTGCCTGTGTCGTCTCCGTCTATCCCAAGGACGTCGCCGAGACCAAGGCCACCCGGGCGATTGATGCAGCAGGCCAGCTCGGCTACCCGCTGCAATTCACCGTCGAACCGGAATAGAGCCTCAGCAGGCATCTTGTGAGCCTTTGGCAGGCGGTCCCGTCCTCCGGCAACAGCCTCTCTCTTCCTTACCATTGCGGCTGCAGCGCAGCCGGGTGCCGGGAACCAGTTTGCGGCAGCGTGTGAGAGGCCGGGGCAGTCCGTGCGCACCGGGGCCTGCTTTTGCGGGATTGACAAGAGGATGAAGTGCCCGAAGAAGGCCGACGGGATCCGTCAGCCTCCGCAGATCCCGCTTCCAACAGCCAAACCACCGCAAAATGCGGGTGCAAGCCGTCTTTTTGTGACTTTCACACAGGAGCGCGGGCGCGGCCCTGGATCAGTCGTGCAGTTTGACGATCTTGTCGTCACCGCCGCGGGGGGCGTCGTCGTCCGGTCCGTTGTCATCGCTTTCCAGCACATCCGTGTCCACTTTGACCGGTGCCGGATCGCTTTTCAGTGGTTCGGTGATGCCAAGGTCTGCGGCCGGATCGTATGCGCCGGTCAGGCCGAGCTCTTCCGCCGGTCCACGGCCTTCCATGGCCATCTGGTAATTGGCGATCACCGCCTTCAGCTGCACGATCTGTTCGTTGGCCGTGTCCACCTGGATCTTGTAGCGCTGCAGGCGCTTGTTCTCTTCCACCAGATCTTCCAGATTGTCGGCGAATTTCTGGTTCTGGTTGCGCTGGTGGTTCAGGTCTGTCAGGGCCGAATTGTAGCGCAGGTTGACCTCCCTCAGCTTGGCGGTGGTCGCCATCAGCTCGTTGCGGTCCTTTTCGTGGTTCTTCTGGGCGCTGTCCAGAAGATGCTCGATCTCCTGCATGCGTTTGAGAAGATCGCGGCCACGCTCTTTTAGCGTGGAATTTTCGCGAGCCATTTCCTGCAGCGACTGGGCGCCGATGCGGCGCTGGGACGACAAGTTCTCGATTTCCGCATTCAGCGCATAGACTTCGTTGTCATGTTTGCGCTGTTCTTCCTCCAGCCGGGATTTGGCGTAGACCAGTTCCTGATTGGCCACGTCCAGATGGGATTTGAGATCGATATTGTCGTTTCGAAATTCAATCAGCTCGCGCTTGGCGGATTCCAGTTCGCTCGTCGCCTGGTTGTTCTTGCGGACCTCATCTTCCAGCAGCTTGGCGCTTTCGGACAGGTTCTGCTGGAGTTCCTTCTCCCGGTGCCGCAGGGCCTCAAGATCCTCGTTCAGGCTCTCGGCATGCTTTTCCAGGGTTTCATGCTTGGCGGTCAGATCGTTGGTCTTTCCGGTCAGTTCGGCAACCTGCGCGTTGGCTTCCACCAGTTTGGCACTTTGCAGCCGGTATTCATCATTGACCTTCTTGTTGTTGTCGCGGATCGACACGATGTCGTTACGCGCCGTCTCAAGAGCGGTCCGGGTTTCCGTGGAGCGCTTGCGCAGGGAATGGACTTCCGCCTGAGCGTCTTCCAGCTGGGTGGTGAGCGACTTGACCTTGTGTTCCGCGTCCAGGAGATCTGTGGAGATTTTGGCATTTTCGGATTTGAGCCGGACCTCGGTCTCCACGCTGTGGCGCGAGGTCTCGATATATTCGGCCATCATGCGGATGCTGGTCTGGCTTTCGGAGGCGAAAGCCGCCATTTGATCAAACATCTGGTTCAGTCCGCCAACCCGGGACTTCAGCCCGTCCAGATGGTTCATCTTTTCCTGCATTTTCAGCGCGAAAGGGGACAGCTTCTCCACATTTCCGCCCTGATCGGATGCCTGTATGTCCTCCAGGCCGCCGGCAGCCTCTTCGCCGGTCTCGATCCTTGGCTCCGCCTCTTCGCCGGGACGCGTGGATTTCGAGAAAATGCCCATGATCATCTCCTGATTGTCCCGCTGGCGCCGCACCGGCGGGATTACGCAACTTTAACCCTTTATTAACCCATTTTAGGGGGCTGATTCAACGACTCAGCAGGGCTGCCACCCAGAATATATCTGGATATGTGAGCCCAAAAAGCGAAATATCCACGGTTGAAAGCCACCTTTAAACCTATGGTTAACGAATTGGGCGCTGGCGGTTGCAGGGCCACTGGAATTTCTGACAAGACTTGCCGATACGGAAATATAAGCCGGGCGGGTGGTGAGGAACTGTGTTCCGTCTCCTGTTTCGTCAGGTCCCCATCTTGTTGAGGCGACCGGAGACCGGCCAGGTCTCCGGTGGGCCGGTGATCCCGTGCTCCGGGCCGCCCGGCCAGCATGATGGCGCGGGCGGGCAAGTCAATTGGACCTTGCCGCACAGAAGCGCCGTGATCCGAAAGCCAGCCACCGGGCCACGCGCCTGCTGTCCCCGTGCGCTGTCCGGTGTTTCAGGAAGCGAATGCCCCTGCCAAGCCAGATAATCGGGGATGCCGGTGGAAAAGGGGGGGGCGTGCAGCCGTTTGGCGGATATGGAGGACAAAGAATGCCGCTGCGCCTGGAGAGGTGGATTGGCCTACAGGTGTGACCGGGGAACCACGCGTTTCCAGAGCGTGTGCGATGGTCTTACTGCCCCGGTCGTCCGCTTTTTTTCGGCCGCCCGCGGCGTCGTTTTTCCTCGGAGGGGTCTTCATAAGATCCTGCACCGATTTTCCCCCGCATCACGGGTTTGACCGGATCGTCTGAGCCGAGTGGAACTTCCGTGCGGCCCACGGTCATCTCATCGAGGGAATTCTTGCGGACCTTCGCGCTCGGTGCGGGCAGGGCGCTTTTGTCCCTGGCGGCGCGGGCCCGGTCGCGGGCGGTTTCTTTTTTCTTGCCAGAAGCGCCCGCCTTGGTGCCTCCGGCGCCGAATTTGCGGTCGCCCTTGAAGCCGCCGGTCTTGCCGTCGACATCGGACTGGCGGGCCATGGCGTCGTCGGCGACGGCCAGTTCCGTTTCCTGCAGGCGCTTGATTTCGTCGCGCAGGCGGGCGGCGGTCTCGAAGTCGAGATCGGCAGCCGCATCGCGCATCTGCTTTTCCAGGTCCTCGATATGGGCCGCCAGATTGTGCCCGACCAGCGAACCTTCCTCGGCAAAACCCGCATCCACAGTGACATGGTCCTGCTCATAGACGCTGTCGAGAATGTCAGCGATGTTGCGTTTGACGCTTTCCGGGGTGATGCCGTGTTCGGTATTATAGGCGAGCTGTTTTTCCCGGCGCCGGGTGGTCTCGGCAATGGCCCGCTCCATGGAGCCGGTCATATTGTCCGCATAGAGGATCACCTTGCCATCCACGTTGCGGGCTGCGCGGCCGATGGTCTGGATCAGCGAGGTTTCGGAGCGCAGGAAGCCTTCCTTGTCCGCATCCAAAATGGCCACCAGAGCGCATTCGGGAATGTCGAGGCCCTCACGCAGCAGGTTGATGCCCACCAGAACGTCAAACGCTCCCAGGCGAAGATCACGGATGATCTCGATCCTTTCCAGCGTGTCGATGTCGGAATGCATGTAGCGCACGCGCACCCCGTTTTCATGCAGATATTCAGTGAGGTCCTCCGCCATGCGCTTGGTCAAGGTGGTGACCAGGGTGCGGTAGCCCTTCTGGGCCATCTCGCGCACCTCGCCCAGAAGATCATCCACCTGGGAGCTGGCCGGGCGGATGTCGATCACCGGGTCGACCAGGCCGGTCGGGCGGATCACCTGTTCGGCGAACACGCCGCCGGACTGGTCCATTTCCCAGGAGCCGGGGGTGGCGGAGACTGCAACCGATTGCGGCCGCATGGCGTTCCATTCCTCAAAGCGCAGGGGCCGGTTGTCCATGCAGGAGGGCAGGCGGAAGCCATATTCGGCCAGTGTCGCCTTGCGCCGGAAGTCGCCCCGGTACATGGCGCCGATCTGGGGAATGGTGACATGGCTCTCATCGGCAAAGACGAGGGCATTGTCCGGAAGATATTCAAACAATGTGGGGGGCGGTTCGCCCGGATTGCGGCCGGTCAGGTAGCGGGAATAGTTTTCGATGCCTGCGCAGGAGCCGGTTGCCTCCAGCATTTCCAGGTCGAACATGGTCCGCTGTTCCAGCCGCTGGGCCTCCAGCAGGCGGCCATGGGCATTGAGTTCCTCCAGGCGTTGCTTCAGCTCTTCCTTGATCGACTTCACCGCCTGGTTCAGGGTCGGCTTGGGCGTCACATAGTGGGAATTGGCGTAGATCTTGACGCTTTTCAGCTCGCCGGATTTCTGGCCCGTGAGCGGATCGAATTCGGTGATGGCCTCGATCTCGTCGCCAAACAGGGAAATGCGCCAGGCCCGGTCCTCATAGTGGGCCGGGAACAATTCGATCGTGTCGCCGCGCACCCGGAAGGCGCCGCGCTGGAAGGCGGCATCGTTGCGTTTATATTGCAGGGCCACCAGATCGGCGATCAGCTGGCGCTGGTCGATGCGCTCGCCCACTTCAATGGCGAAGGTCATGGCCGTATAGGTTTCCACCGAGCCAATACCGTAAATGCAGGACACCGAAGCAACGATGATCACATCATCCCGTTCCAGCAAGGCGCGGGTGGCCGAGTGGCGCATGCGGTCGATCTGCTCGTTGATCGAGCTTTCTTTCTCGATATAGGTGTCTGTGCGTGGCACATAGGCTTCCGGCTGGTAATAGTCGTAATAGGAGACGAAATATTCGACTGCATTGTCCGGAAAGAAAGCTTTGAACTCGCCATATAGCTGGGCGGCAAGCGTCTTGTTCGGGGCCAGGATCAGGGCCGGGCGCTGGGTGCGCGAAATCACCTGGGCCATGGTGTAGGTCTTGCCGGACCCGGTGACGCCGAGCAGCACCTGGGTCTGTTCGCCGCTGCCTATCCCTTCCACCAGATCGGCTATGGCAGTAGGCTGGTCGCCCCGGGGCTCATAGTCGGATTTCAGGACAATTTCGACGCCCCCTTCCGACTTGGCCGGGCGTTCGGGCCGGTGCGGCACCCACAATTCGCCATTTTTATGCAGGGGATTGCCGGATTCGATCAGGGCCGACAAAGCCTCCACGGTGGCGGTGGCGCCCTGATTGCCGCCGAGATCGCCATAGCGGCCATCCGCCGCCGATTTCTTCTTGTTGTCCTTCTTGTGCTGCTTCAGCTTGGCCTCAAGCTGTTCCGCCTCTTCCAGCGACATGTCGAGCCCGGCCACCGGATTGAGCCCGCCCGCCGCCCGTTCGCGCGCGCTGTCGGCTTTTCCGATGGACGTTCCCCGCGCGGATTTGGCTGGTTTTTCGATCTTGCCCGCAGCCTTCGCGCCCTTGGGGGACAATTTTGCCTTGCGGCCTTCCTGAACGTCTTTGGCAACCGCTCCGTCACCGCCTGCGCGCTCGCGTTCGCGTGAGGAGGTCCGCGCCGTGCGGCTGACTGTTCCCGGCGCTCCGGGGACGGGATCCGCTGGTGCAGCCGGGGCCTTGATTTTTGTTTTTGTCCTGGGCGCAGCTGCGTCCGCTTCCTCGGCAATCTCCGCTGCCCAGTCGCTGATGGAACCGGACAGGGGCTTACCGGAGAGTGGCTGTTGCGGGGCTTCGCCAAACCCGTCAGGGCTGGCCATGTTGTCATCGGATCGGGATTTGGTCGGGCGCTTGCTCATGGCGGCAATATGGTCCGGTTGCGCGCGCGAGAAAAGGGGGCAGAGCGGGCTTCCGCCGGGTTTCCCGAACTCTCTGTCCGTCTCCTGACAGGAAGGTGTCAGGAGGTTTTAAGTTTTGAACTTATTTTGCCTATGCCATTCAAGGTAATGCGGGTGAGGTCTGTCGGCTGGAGCATCTGGTACCCTTGCCTTCATGTCTTTGTGCAAAAGATGCGAAACGTCATAGTTGAGATGCCGCGAGGCGACGATTTCGTAGCTATTTGATAACGTTAGAAGACCTCGGTCGAACATCCAATGAACGGTGCCTGAAAGAGCAATGCCGTTTTGAATGGAATCATTTCCCCCATCTTCAACAGGAATAATATGTGCCGCCTCCACTTCCGGGCGGCCTTTGCCATTTATGAGCCGAAGCCCAGTAAAGGCGCATGTTCTATCATACGCTTTTCGAATGTTCTGCCGGAATTTGGCTTTTCGAAAAGGTTTATTCACGAGCAATGTTTTGATTGGCCGATCACCAAATGGCCCCTCAAGAGGGGCTTGTTCATCTTCTCCAAAGCCACTGAGAGGATCGTCAGTGTCCGTCTCATCCGTCCGGGCTGGCCAGTTCTCCTCCTCAGACAATCCGGCTTGAATGAGCTTTTCGAAATCACTTTCGCTGATACGGCGAATGGCATTTATGATTTTGCCGCCATTCGGTTTGCCATCTTGTTTGAAAAGACCTGTCTCATATCCACCCTCTTCCGAATAGTTGAGTGGCCGGTCAAAGTCTAAATATTGATCGAAGTAGACATAATAGTGGCCTGCCTTGTCAGGGTCCTGAACGAGATTTCTCGGTCGTGCAATCGCTGTGTAGTAGCGGCTCTTCTTGCCTGATAAAGGGCCATAGTAAACGATCCATCCGTTAAGAGCGCTCTCGACCGTCTTGAGATATTGCTTGGGGAAGTGATGTTTGACACCCTTGATATCGTCATAGGGACTGTCTGTTTTGTAGTAGAAAACGGCGTAAGACATTCAATCTTTTGATTTTTTGGACTGCTGGCTTCAGTTTATCCGTTTGCTTGTGCCAGTCAAACCCAGAACGCTGATTTCTTTCTGCCCTACGTCCGGATTAGCCGGCGGTGCGGCTGCGGCTGATCGGGAACTTCGCCGCTGGCAGAGCGGTAAAGATCCTCAATGCTCACAGCCCGGTTACGGCCGGTTTCCTTGGCCCGGTAGAGGGCTTGATCAGCCAGGGCGAGCAGATGGGCCGGAGTGTCCGCATGGGCCGGTGCACAGGCCCAGCCGATACTGACCCCGATCCGGGCTAGGCCGCCGGAGACAGGAATGGGCTGGGCGATTTCCTCCACAAGGGCATCGCACAGCCAGCGCAGGGTTTGGGAATCCATGGGACCCGCCATAAGAGCCATGAACTCATCGCCGCCCGTGCGCGCCAGCACCGCCTTGCCGGACAGAACCTTGCGCATGCGCTGGGCCACTTGCCGGATCACCATGTCCCCGGCCTCATGGCCGAAAGTGTCGTTCACCGGCTTGAAATGGTCCAGGTCAATGGCCAATACCGTGCAGGGCGTGGTGGCGCAGTTCCGGAGCGCCGAGGCCAGTGTTTCCTGGAAGGATGAGCGATTGGCAAGGCCGGTCAGAATGTCCTGGGTGGCCAAGCGCCTGTTGTGCTCTTCACTCACTTCCAGCGCATGGGACTTCCGGGCCAGATGGCGGGCAAACAGGATGCCGATCCCTGCAAATCCGAGCATCAGGCAGAGGGCAATCGGACCAATGGCTGCACGGATGCGGCTGCCCGGGGCTTCGCTGGTCCAGGTAAAGGCACCGAGCGGGGTCTGATCATGGGCTGTGACGGGCACGCTCGCAGGGGAACTGCTGGCCTCAGCCTGATAGGCAAAATTCTGCAGGAGCAGCGTGGTGCCGATATCCGCCAGTAGCGCCGGGCCGATCAGGGAAATGGACAGGATCACTCCCGGTGGGCCGTCAGGCAGGGACACGTGCGGGCTCTCCGGCACGATGGCCATGGCGCTGACCAGGGCGGGCTGGCCCTTGATCTCGCGGATATCAGTGGCATAGATCGGCGCAAGCTGGCCCTTTTCGACATATCTGATCTTGTAGCCCCCGGCAGACGGGCGGCGGGCTGTCTGATAGCCGATCCTGGCCTTGGCAATGAGATCCCGTGTGGTTTCAAGGATTGGCAGGCCCGCGTCCAGTGGTACCACCTCCTCCTCGGCGGCAACGAGGACCGGCCGGTTGCGGCCGTCGACAATCAGGGTCCAGTCGTGGTTGAAGTCCAGCCACATCTGCCGGGCAATCTCCCGGGCAAATCGTGGGTCGATGGCGTCGTTCACCTGGACTTCCCGGGCGCTCTTGTCGTTCACCGCCACGAAGGTCTGGTTGCGGGCTTCCAGATCAAGCCGATGGGTCAGGGCCTCGGAGACCAGGGCGCGCTCATGGCGGAGTGCCAGCGTGTCGGCCGCTTTGGTGGTGCTGAGGAACAGATAGACCATCGCGGCAAGGCCGCCAGCGATCAGAAGGGCAATGGATCCATAGGCCAGGTGGCGCAGGCCCGCCCGGCGCCCGGGAGGCGTCTTCCTGCCGGTTCCGCTGCCGGTGGTGTCAATCTTGTTGAAGCTGGTGTCCTGAGCGGCTGCCGCCATGCCTTTGTCCGTTTTCCCGCGTCTGCTGTTTTGGCGACTTTGGACCCGGGCTCTAAACATCCTGTTGGCAGGAGGACGATTTGCCAGGCTTTCGGGAAATGAAGTTAACGCAGCGTTATCGGTTGTTGGGTGCCCGGATTTCCCGCAGCGGCGGTAAGGGGTTGGCCTGAAAGAGAAATCACCTGTCCGGTGGGGTCCAGTCGCTTTCATTTGGCGTTTTGCGGCTCAGCCGAAGGGCTAGTCCGAGGGCGACCCCGGCGCCGATTGCCACGGTCAGGTCCACGAGAACTGTCAGGCTGAGCGTCAGGACCAGCAGCAGCCGTTCGCTGGGCGGCTGTTGAGCATAGGTGGCCCATTTATGGGGCTCGCTCATGGTCCAGGCGGTGACCAGCAAAAGGGCAGACAGGGCGGGCATGGCGAGATAGCCCGCCAGGGGCGCGGCAACAAGGACCACCAAAAGCACCACCATTGCATGCACAATTCCGGCAACCGGGGTCTTGCCGCCAGCTTTTACGTTCGTCGCGGTGCGCGCAATTGCACCTGTGGCGGGCAGACCGGCAAACAGGGCCGAGCCGATATTGGCGGCCCCCTGGGCCGTCAGTTCCGCATTCGGCCGGTGATTGCCTGAAATCATCCGGTCAGCGACCATGGCTGAGAGCAGCGATTCCACCCCCGCGAGAAAGGCTATGATCAGGGCGGACGGAAACAACTCCACACATCGCTCCAGAGACCAGTCCGGCAGGGCGGGCCAGGGCAGGCTGCCCGGCAGGTCACCGAAGCGGGAGGCAATCGTGTCGACGGGCAGATGAAACGCGGCCGCAATAGCGGATGCAAGCCCGACCGCAACGATCAGTCCCGGAAAACGCGGGGCGGCCCGGCGCAGGATCACAATCCCCGCAACGGAGAACAGGGCCAGCGCTATGGCAAAAATGTTGAGGCTGGCACGGGCATCCCATAGCACCGGGATCTTTTCCAGAAAGGCGGCAGGAACAGCCGCAACATCCAAACCCAGAAAATCCTTGATCTGACTGGTGGCTATGATGAGGGCTATGCCAATGGTGAAGCCGTTGATCACCGCCTCCGGAATGTGAGCGATCAGGTTGCCCGCGCGAAAATAACCGGCCACCAGCAGCATGAGGCCGGCCATGAATGTGGCCAGCACCAGCCCGTCATAGCCGTGCCCGGCAATCACTCCGAAGACCACAACGATGAATGCCCCTGTGGGCCCGCCGATCTGCACCCGGCTGCCCCCCAGCGCGGAAATCAGGAACCCGGCCACAACGGCTGTGACCAGTCCTTTTTCTGGCGGTGCGCCAGAGGCAATGGCGATGGCAAGGCTCAGCGGCAGGGCGACCATGGCGACCGTCACCCCGGCGGTGAGGTCTGCAATGAACTAGCGTCTGGAATAGGTTTTAAGCGTGGTGAAAAGCTTCGGCTGGCGCATAACGGGAACCATAGCGCCTAGCGGGGTGCCGGGGGCAAGAGTTTTTTCGGGTTTTGAGAAAACGCCGCAGATGAGGGACCCGCTTTCGGGATGCTCAAAGGATGCGTTCTGGGAACTGTCTCCGGAAGAGCGGTTTGAACTGAAAAATTTAATGTGCAAAAACAACGCGGTGATCGACAATAGAAAAAGGATTGCCCGATGAGCCATTCTCAGGTTCCCCCTCTTCTTTCCGGACTTTCGCGCAGGGGCGTGTTGAAAGGGACGGCGGCTTTCGGGGCTGCGGCCCTTGCCGGATCCCTCGGCGCCGTGCCCGCGGCCGCGCAGCCAAAGAAGGGCGGCACCTTGCGTGTCGGCATTGCAGCGGGCAACACCAGCGAGAATTATGATCCGGGCACCTGGGACAATGTCTATGTGCAGGTGTTTGCCACCGCACGCCACGGGTATCTCGTGGAAGTTGCTGCTGACGGCTCGCTGATCGGCGAGGTGGCAGAAAGCTGGGAAGCCTCGCCGGATGCCAGGGTCTGGACCTTCAAGATCCGCAAGGGCGTTGAATATCACAGTGGTGGCACGGTCACCCCGGAGGACGTGGTTGCCTCGATCAACTATCACCGGGGCGAGGACAGTACGTCGGCCATCAAGCCGTTTGTGGCGCCGATTACCGATCTTAAAGCGGAAGGCGACAGCGTTGTCGTGACGCTGGAGGCGGGCAATGCGGATTTCCCGTTTGTGGTGACCGACTATCACATGCCCATCATGAAGGCCAAGGACGGCAAACTGGACCCGACCAGCAGCGATGGCTGCGGCCCCTACAAGGTGGTCTCCTATGAACCGGGCGTGATCGCTGAAATGACGCGCCATCCGAATTACTGGAAAGAGGGCCGGGCGCATTTCGATGGTGTTCATCTGCTCACGATCCTCGATCCGGCGGCCCGCCAATCGGCACTGTTGACCGGCAATGTGGATGTGATCGATCAGGTCGACCTGAAAACCGTGTCCCTTTTCCAGCGCGCGCCCAATGTCTCGATTCTGTCGACCACCGGCACCCAGCACTACACCTTTGCGATGGATACGCGCGCTGCGCCTTTCAACGACAACAATGTCCGTCTGGCCCTGAAATACGGCATCAACCGGCAGGAACTGGTCGACAAGATCCTGTTTGGCTATGGCGAGGTCGGCAACGACCATCCGATCGGCCGGTCGAACCGGTTCCATGCTGGGGATCTGGAGCAGACCACCTATGATCCGGACAAGGCGAAATACCATTTGAAACAGGCTGGCCTGGACAGTCTCGATGTCAGCCTTTCGGCTGCGGAAGCCGCTTTTGCGGGGTCTGTGGATGCGGCCGTTCTTTACGCCAACAGCGCGTCTGCGGCCGGGATCACCATCACGCCGGTGCGCGAGCCCAATGACGGCTACTGGTCCGATGTGTGGATGAAAAAGCCGTTTTGTGCCGTTTATTGGGGCGGCCGCCCGACCGAGGACTGGATGTTCACGGTAGGGTATTCGGCCGGGGCTCCCTGGAATGACAGCTACTGGGACAACAAACCGTTCAACGAGCTTCTTGTGGCGGCCCGCTCCGAATTGGACGAGGACAAGCGCCGGCAGATGTATGGTGACATGCAGAACCTCGTGCGTACGGAAGGCGGCGTGATCGTGCCGATGTTCGCCAGCTATGTGATGGCCCATTCCGAAAAGGTTCAGCATCCTGAACAGGTCGGGGCCAACTGGGCTTTGGACGGGCTGCGTGCGATCGAGCGCTGGTGGTTCGCCTGAACCACGCCGTCAGGCCTTTTTTGAAAGATCGTGCGTTCCGGGCTTGACCTGGAGCGCACTCCAACCTGTATCTGACTGAGATCGTTCTGTTCGGAGACAGGTATGCGAATTGGTGATCTTGCCCGAAAGTCCGGGCTTTCGACGGACACTCTCAGGTATTACGAGAAAATCGGCCTCTTGCCCAAAGCGCTGCGCGACTCGGGCGGGCGCCGTGTCTATGACGAGACGATCCTGCGCTGGATCGACTTTCTGGACCGGCTCAAGTCAACCGGCATGGGCATCAGGAATCGGCTGAAATATGCGGACCTGAGGACCATGGGAGCGGCGTCCATGAGGGAGCGCCGGCAGATGCTGGAGGCGCACCGGGACAAGGTGCGTCTTGACTTGGCCAAGCTCACCGAAACACTGGCTGTGCTGGACGAAAAAATCGATCTTTACAAAGAGATGGAGGCGGGAAAGCCCGTTGATCCTTCCTTTGAACAGTGTGCCCGGACCGGACACGGCGCGCGCCAGGTCCGGGAAAGGACATGACAATGACACTTGACACAGCAGCCGCGACCTCTGCTTCCCTGGTTCTGGAAAAAGGCCGGGAGGTGGCGCGTCAGCTGAATCCTGAGCTGGAAACGGTTCTGGCGGACAGATACGACCAGCTCGTTCCAGGCTTCACGGAAAGCCTGATCGAATGGGGTTATGGCCGGCACTATGCCCGCGGCATCGTCGATCTGAAGACCCGGCAGCTCTGCACTCTTGCGGCCTTGACGGCCCTGGGTGGCCAGACCGGGCCCCAGCTTGCGGTCAATATCGAGCATACTCTTGCGGCCGGGGCGCGCCGGGAGGAAATTGTCGAGGTCATCTGGCAAATGGCGGTCTATGGCGGCTTGCCAGCGGCCATCAACGGCCTGAATGTGGCCCAGGAGGTGTTTGACCGCACAGCGGCTGCGAGCGGCTAAGCCAAAGGGTCTGTTCAGACCCTCAGCAAATTCAGCCGCAACGGTGCCTTGGGGCGCGTCACGAGCGCGCTGCAAGGCAGCTGCCTACTGGCGTGGACCGACATTTGAGGCGGCATTGTATTGCGGTGCAAAAGGCTGTCTACTCAAACCAAGCTCAACCGGTCGAAACCGATCTGATGGATTTTTCTCAGTTGAGACGGGTATCCGATTTCTTGCAAAATGAGGGATGCGCCATGCCGGACGCGTTAAACCTGGGACTGATCATGGCTGCTGCGCTTGTTGCTGTGGCGAGCCCCGGGCCTGCCACGCTTGCCATTGCAGGAACGTCCATGAGGCGCGGCCGCAAGGCAGGGCTTCTGCTGGCCTCGGGCATCCAGCTCGGATCCTTGAGCTGGTCGATTGCCGCCGCTCTCGGCCTCAGTGCTCTTATGCTGGCGCATGGCTGGGTTCTGGAAACGATCCGCTATGCAGGGGTCCTTTACCTGTTCTATCTCGCCTTCAAGGCCGCTCGGTCGGCGGTTTCTTCCCGCGACATCGAAGCCAAGGCCATTGCGGGGGAGGCCAGATCCCTGATCCTGCGCGGTGCAGCGCTGCACATTACCAACCCCAAGGCCATTTTGTTTTTCGGCGCCCTTTATTCGCTCGGTGTTCCGGCGGATGCCAGTCCCGCCATGCTGGCAACCGTTGTTACCGCCGTCGGCTGTCAGAGTGCAGCCATCTTTTTCGGCTATGCGCTGCTGTTTTCCTTCGCGCCGATGACCCGGCTCTATATTCGCTTGCGCCGTGCGTTTGAAGGCGCCTTTGCTGTCGGCTTCGCTGCAGCGGGCCTGAAAATCGCGACGGCCCGGCTTCAGTAAAGGCGCTCAGCCTCTGCCCGCAGCAGCCCATATCCTCGAAGGCCTGGTTGACTTTCTCTTGGGAGTGCCGAGCTGCCCTAGGTGTATAGGCTCGGTTTCTGCGGCATAGGCTCAGGAGAGTGGCCGCCGGAATGACGCTATGTATTAACGGCAGGTGAGGAGGCGGCGCGGAGCCGCCTGGTGCCAATGTTTGCTGTTTTAGAGCATCGTGCGCTAGGCGGCGGCCACGTCCTGCAGGAACTGTTCAATCCGGTGGGTGACGTCTGACAGCTGCCGTGTCGCCGAGCCGCTGATATCCTCCACATCCCGCGCAGAGCGGCTGGTTTCGCTGGACCCCTGAGACAGATCGCCAATTGTCTGCGTCACGCTGCTGGTCTGGGCGGCAGCGCGGCCGACACCCGTTGAGATTTCCTCCGTGGCTGAGGCCTGCTGTTCGACGGAAGCGGCCATGGCTGCAGCGGTGTCATTGACGTCTTCCATCATGCCCATGATGGAGCTGATGGCTTGGACGGCCGCACTGGTCGAGCCCTGAATCTCGGAGACCTGGCTGGAAATTTCATCGGTGGCCTTGGCGGTCTGACCGGCGAGGGACTTCACTTCAGAGGCCACCACGGCAAAGCCCTTGCCTGCTTCTCCGGCCCGGGCAGCCTCGATGGTGGCGTTGAGGGCCAGAAGATTGGTCTGTTCGGCAATGTCCTGGATCAGCTGAACCACATGGCCGATCCGTTCGGCCGCCGCCGTCAGGCCCTTGACCTGTTCGTTGGAGGTCCGGGTGGCGTCCGTCACGCTCTGAACTTGGCTCAAGGTGGCTTCCACCTGGCGGCCGACTTCCTGAACCGAGGTGCTCAGTTCTTCTGTTGCAGCAGCAATGGTCTGGACATTGTCGTTGGCCTGGCTGGCGGCGGAGCTGACATCTTCGCTCTTGCCGCTGGTGGTGCGGGCGATTTCCGACAGAATTTCCGCATTTTGGTCAAGCTGCTCCATGTTGCCGGATACGGTTGACAGGGCGGCCTCGATATCCTGGCGGAATTCGGAGACCAGAGCATCCACCCGCTGCTGGCGCTTCTGAACGTCCTGCTGGCGCGCCGAGGTCTCGGCCCCCAGGCGCATGCGTTCCTTTTCCCGCTCACAGAATGTGGCAACAGCCCGGGCCATGTGGCCGACATCGTCGCTCCGGTGGGTGGCAGCAATGGTCTGATCCGTGTCACCCTTTTCCAGCTTCTGCATGGCTGACGTCAAAGAGCGGATCGGACGGATGATGGCGCTGGACAGGAGCAGAACAAAGGCGATGCCGAGCACAAGCGCCAGCGCCAGAGAGATGATGATCTGGAGTTGGGCCGCCTTTGCGCCGTTTACCGCGGTACCACCGGACGAGGCACTGATCGTTTCTGCCTCCTTTGTCAAGCTTCCGGCTGCTTTGGAAAAGGCGTCCTGACGGGTCTGAAGCTCCTGGGTTGCCAAAGCCACGTTGGCAAAGCTTTCCTGCAATAGCGGCAGGCTGTCCTGCCCGGCACTGACCAGCGTTTTCAGCGGGCCATTCAGAAGGTCGTCCTGAAGCTTGTCCTGACTGTCCTTGAGGCTGGTGTTCATCAGCCTGGCCAGCGTTTCCAACTGGCTGCTGGCGCTGGACAGATAGGTGTCAAACGACTCGGCCGCAGTCTGCGAGCCGCTGCTCAGATAGTCGAGATAGGAACTTTTGAGGCCCAGGATGCTGGCGGCGATGCTCTGGGTCTGATCCGACATCAACCGGAGATCCGCGCTGGCGCGCTCAAACTGGCGCAGTTCCTGGGTTAGGTCCTTGATCGGCTGTTCAGTCGCTGCCACGATTGTGGACGCCAGGGCCGCCAGACCGTCAACGGCGGGCTTGAGGTTCTGTGTCCAGGCTTCATCGCTGACAGCGCCCTTCTTGAGCTGGGCCTTGATCTGCTTTTCAAAAGCCTTTGCCTGCTTGGTCAGCTTTTTGACATTGGCCTTGATGTCTTTGGTCTTTACAGCACGCCGGACGGCCTTGGCATCCTTTTCCAGCCCCTTGACATGATCGGTCAGAAGCTTTGTGGTCTGTTTGTTCGGCGTTTTGGCAAAGAGCGCGGCTTCCTGTTCCAGCACTTTGGCCGCAAGGCGCATGTTTGCCAGCCGGGGTGAGAGCTGGGACAACTTGGTGATTTTGCCCTCATTGGTGATGGCAATTGAAGACCGGTAGGTTGCCAGTGCCTTGTAGTCGGCAATTGCAGCGCCCGTGGTCCCCACGAGTGTCTCTGTCAGCGAGCCGAGCTGGTCGATGGCCTTGTCCCGGCTGTCCCGGTTCTGCTCCAAGGTCCGGAAACTGTCTTTCAGCTCAGCAACAATTGTCCCCAGATTGGCCGCCGCGCCAAGGCCGGTGGCTGCCAACCGGTCCACGTCGCCGGAGAGGTCCGCAATCTTGGACCGGACCTGAGCCGCGTCTTCGCCGGCCCCAGACCGGCCAAAGGACTGTGCGGTGGTCAAGAGTTCGGGAACCCGGCCAAGAAGCTCGTTGGCGGTCTTGGCGGTGGTTACGGAGTCCTGCACCTTAAGCGCGGCAATGAGGCCGCTCGTACCAACACCGATGGTACAAATCAGCAGGGCGCCAAAGCCAATCTGCAGTTGCTTCTTGATCGACCAGTCAAAAAAGAACCTCTGCGGTCCGGTGGTCGCAGAGAGGTTTGGAGAGGACTTCATTCAACGGCTCCGAATTCCTGAGGCGCGAAGGAGTCTTATCTTAAATCTTTAACAAGAGCCGAAGAAACCTCAAATATCTTTGCTTAAAGAGTTGAGTTTTTGTGCAAATTACCTAGGGGCCGCTGAAAAATTTTGCACTTCCGGGTTGCGGATAGGAGAAGCCCTGAGTGGAGAGTTCCTTTGCTCAGATCGTGGGAGGCAGCGCCTATCCGGCCCTCCAAGTTGTCAGTCTGAGGGCCGGTCGGCGTGTCCCAGATCCCGGTCGGGCCAGAGCCGGTCCCGCAACCTTTGCTTTAGGACCTTGGCCTCGGGAAAGCCACCATCCACCTTGCGCTCCCACAAGAGGTCCCCGTTGCAGGAGATTGTAAAGATTCCACCGGTTCCCGGCACAAGTGAAACGGCGCCCACCTCCTCTGAGAAGGTGCTCAGGATCTCCTGGGCCATCCAGGCGGAGCGCAGCAGCCAATTGCATTGGCGGCAATAGGTGATGGTGATATGGGGTTTCAGACTGTCGGACACGGGGTCTGACCTTTTTGTAAAGAATTGAAGCACGGCGCTTGTGCCATATTTCGATACCAAAATACCAGACGGTGTGTCTGCCGCTTTGCTTTCCGCGTTTGAGAGCTATCCAGAGCTTGCGCAGACATGCGGGTTTGTCGAAGCAGCAGTGCCCCAGGCCGGATTGAGCAACCGGGTCTACCGTTTGACGTCGGAAAGGGGCGCGTTCTTTTTGCGCTTGCCCCGGGCCGAAACGGCCGGAATGGTGGACCGGTTTGCTGAGGCGCAGAATATCTGTCAGGCCGTGGCTCTTGGGATTGCCTTGCCGCCGCTATTTTGCAGTCCGGAAGCGGGAATTTTGCTGACGCACGCTATTGAGCCGCAGGAAGCTTCCGGTCTTGAACTGCCGGTTCGGCTGGGGGCGGTTCTGGCGTGTTTGCATGGCTCCGGTGTTCCGTTCCAGGGCAGGCTGGCGCCCGATGTCGTCATAGACCGGCAGATCGAGAGCCTTGCACCATTCTCCGATTTATCGGCAGATATCGCTCCGCTTGTCAGAGCGCTGCGGGAGGTCCGCCTGAAAGCGGAAGACAAAAGAGAAGAAGACGGTGGGCTGATCCTCGTGCCTAGTCACGGAGACCTTTCACCGGGGAACTGCCTTTCGAGCGGGAAGGCCCTGTGGCTGATCGACTGGGAGTACTCCGGAATGGCGGACCCGGCCTGGGACCTGGCCTATGCGGCTCTGGAGCATGGCTTTTCTGAAGCGGAGGAACAACGGTTTCTGGCCGGGTACCGGTCGGGCGGCGGGCAGGTCCCGGCACCACTCGGACTTACCCTGATGAAGGCCCTGGCGGATACGGTCTCCGCGCTCTGGGCCTATGAGCAACTCATGAAGGGCAGTGCCAAGACTGATTTCCGCACCTTTGCGCGGTTGCGGCGGGATCGGGCGCTGTCGCATCTGGACTCCTTTTAAAGCCCAGCTCATACCAACCTCAATAGATAGGAACCGATCTGACCGTGTTTGGGGACTGTTCGGCAAGGAGCCGGTTGCAGGGCGATATGGTTTATCGTTCAAAACCTGGGACGCAGCTGAACAGTCCTCAAACACGGCCTCGGTGGCCTGCTCCGGCCCGCCGGACTGCGTTGCGCCGCTTGAACGGCCAACCAGGCCGTCCTGCGCAACGCGCCTTGCCGGCCAATCCGGACCAGCGCCATCAGATGGGTTTCTATCTATTGAGGTTGATATCAGTCGACAATGGGCGGCCGCATGGCGGGGTCGGCCAGGCAGGCCTTGTACTGCTCGTTCATGCGGGATCTGAGGTTCTGATTGGCGGGGTCTGATGTCAGCAGGGTCCAGGTGCCGTCGGCTTCCAGAAAGGAGAGGGTGCAACTGCAGGCCTCTTCGCAGATATCCGGCGCTCCCAGCGTGTCCTGGCAGCTGGCCGAGCAGTTCTGCACAAAAGCATCTGCGGCCCGGTCATGGTGCGGGGCGAGCAGGGACAGGCTCCAGACAAGGCCATAAAGCAGCGGCTGATGCAGCAGATAGATCGGCAGGGAATGCCGGCCGAGAAAGCGGATGCTGCGGCCCGCCTTGCCCTCAAACGCGAGCGCTGAAATCTTGTCCCAGAGAGCCAAGCGCCTGCAGGCTTTGGAGGCGGCCAGCCCGGACAGGCAGACACCGGTCCAGGGGGCAAGGGGCACATAGTCGACACTGCCAAAGTCCGGAGTGCCCAGTCCGGTCCAGAGCCAGAGCTGGCCATTGAATATAAACGAGCTTGCCCAGAAAGGCAGGGTCAGAAAGAACACGGCACCTGCCAGGGCTGGCAGGAGCTGCCAGCGCAGAAAGGGCAAGGCGATGAGGCTGCTGGCGGCGATGCAATGCAGGATGCCGAAGCGGACATAGCTACTGCCGAATGTAAAGGAGGTGACTAGCGAGACGGCAGCGGCTGCCGCCGCAATCACTGCAAAACGGCGCCAGAAGGCGTGCCAGCGGAGAGACCGGTGATGAGCAAGATCAAGGCTGAACCCGGCTAGAAACAGGAAGCTGCCTGCAATCATGGCCGCAAAGGCGCGCCAGCCCGGCCCTTGCGCGACCGGCCAGTCGACAAAGGCGAACCAGTAAAGATCCCAGGACAGGTGATAGATCACCATGGCAACGACGGCGAGACCGCGGGCCAGATCCGGCACGGCCAAACGTGTTGTTGGCATATTCAGGTTTTCCTGATCTGTGGGCTCAAGCATGCCGCGTTCATATGGATTCAAACCGTTTTGTCTTTCGCGTTGAAACCTGTGATTTCAGGCAGCGAAAGGCAAACCCGATACGATGCGCCTTGCTCTCAGGGACGGATTTATAACACGCTGTCAGGTCGCAGACGAAATGGGTCTTTTCATGGCGTGAGAGTGCGGGAACCCTGGCAGGTTTCCGGTCCCGAACAGCGAAAAAAGGCTATCTTCTGGGCGGGGCGGCATGCACTGAAGGCCGCATGAAAGCAGGGGACATACCCAACTCAAGTGATAGAGACCCATCTGAACGGACCCTATCAGTTGCGATGGGTATTGGGGACGTAACCCGGGCGGCAGCAAAAAGGTGCCTGAATGGGCATTCCCCATTTCTCCGGGCCGGGGCTGCCCCGCGCTTGAGCGCTACAGGAACAGGCGCTTGAAATGCTGTGCCCGGTATCAGCTGCCAAAGGCCATGACCAAGCCCGTAATCAGAGCGGTCGCCCCGATCATAGCGCCCACATAGGGCCATGGAGACGGACGGTGTGCGGTAAACGCATCGCGGTTCGCTGGATCTTGCAGCATTGCCCTCAACTCCCTACCACCATGAAGTGGGGCGACAGTGAGACAAATTGTGGTCTTCGAAAAGATCAGAAATGGTCTCCGCTTTTGTTTTCCCAAGAAAAACATTCAGGTGTGGAGTATCCGACAAAACAACGTCTTGCCTGTTGACCTTTGCAACCTATTGGACGCGGAGCGTTATCTACTGCTCGGAGGGGGCAGCCCGAGGCCGCTTTCTTTCTCTGCGGGCCGCAGGCTTGTGTGCCAGGGCGGTTTGTTCCGGGGTGTGGGGTTTCCATCACGGATGGGGGCAGATACAGGGCGAGCCACGGAGGGGCCAGACGCAAGCCCTTTCTATCTATTGAGGTTGGTATGAGGCCCTATTCGACCGCGACATGAGAGCGTTCAGCAAGGTGCGTGTCGCAGGGCGATGTGGCGCATTGTCCAGGTCGCGCGACACCGCGGAACGCTTTCATGCCGTGGCTTTTCTAGGTCACGACCTGCACCAGGAAAGAGACTGGCCCAGAAAACCGATGTGTTTTGCGCACCGGGTGGTGACTACCTGAAATGCGCCATTGAGTGTGATGGGGGGGCATTTCTTTTCGAAGCGCCACAAAAGGGACTGCTCCTGACCGGCGGAACGGATCTTGACTTCAACCTATGTGATGCCGGGGACCGTATTTTAACGCAGGTACCGGAAGACAAGACCTTTCTTCTGTCTCCAGTGCCGGTCTCTCACTGCAGTCCGGACGAACGCTTCTGCCAGCCCAAGGGCTGGACTCTAGAGATCCAGAGCGTCGAGCCCGGCTTCCAGATAGTCGGCAAGAAGGGGAATCCCAAGCAGGTAGGTGGCGGTCGAGCCGACAGCGCGTTCGCGGGCTTCGTTGGTGGCCTGGGCAAAATCTTCGGCCTCAAAATCGCCGCGGCCGATCCAGGCAACCGCCACCAGTTCGGCAGCTTCATCCACGTTGAGGTCTTCGATCAGCTCGCGCACTTCCTCATCGGACAGGTCGTCATTTTCTTCTTCGGCCAGGCCGTCGTGATTGTGGCCTTCCTCAAGCGTTTCGGTATCAAATTCAACCTCGCCCTCATGGCCATCCTCGAATGTGTCGCGCATCACAGATGCGGCCGCGCGTGTTTTCTGTACGAGCATGCGGATCGTATCCGCCGAAAGAGAAAGGTTCAGTTCCATGGCCGCCTCCGACATTCCTGCCATTTCTTTATCGGTCCTGATTTCTCTGTTGGCAATGGTCATCAAGCGATTTCCTTTTCATTCGCCATCTCGAAACTTTCCCCAAGGTTATCAACGGAAATTCTTATATTTAAACTCGGATCGAGTTAATTGACGGACAGGTGAACGTCGCCCTGGCAAAGTCTCTTGCAGGGGCATACCGCTCTTGCTTTACTTGTCCGACGAAATTTTTTCTGTCCTTGACCCGCATCAAACCCTATCGGGCCCCTAAGGTATTTACGTTTCACGGGGAAGCGTTTTGCGCTTTTTTTGGGGCGGGCAAAGACAGGAATGTCGGCTACCGGGGCGGACCGGGCACTTCAGACCCGGTGCTCACGCGACAGGCGTGGGCCCGGGTCCTCTTTTCCACTCAAGCTGCGTGATTGGACGTGCCGTTAAGCCCGCGGGGGGCTGCGCTCCGCGCCCTTTTGGCTTCGCCCCTGGGGCCACACACTTTGGGCCATAAATCTTGGCCGTGGCCCCTTACCGGAGCCCGGCGCTTTGGGTGCTGGCACAGGATGTCAGTCGGCTTTCAGCGCATCGGCGAGCGAGGAGTTGGGCTGTTTTGCTTCGCGCAGGTCCAGGCCGGAATGCAGGTCGATGATGTGGCTTTTCTGGATCTCTTCCGCCGCAGCGCCGTCCTTGTCGGCAAAGGCTTTCAGCAGGGCATGGTGGGCGTGGCTCTCGCACGTTGTGTCGGCCCGGCGCCAGTAAAGAGCGATGATCAGCGACGAGCGGGAGATGAGAGAGCGCACCATATGTGACAGAACCTGCTGGTCCGCGATCTCGGCAATGGCAATATGAAACGCGCCGGAAAGGGCAAGCGCCTTGCCCTTGTCGCCGGAGGCCAGTGCGGCATGTTCCGCATCCATATGCTGTTTCAGCTTTTTCAGATCCGGCGGCTTGACCGCCTCGGCGGCAAGCCGGGCAATCCGTGGCTCGATCAGGGCGCGGGCCTCGAACACTTCCTGGGCTTCGCGAATGCTGGGGCGGGAAACAAAGGCGCCCCTGTTACGGGCAATCGTCACCAGGCCGGAATGGGCGAGCGCCTGCAGCGCTGCGCGCACGACGGTCCGGCTGGCCCCGTAAATCTCACCGACTTCATCCTCCGACAGTTTCATGCCCGGGGCAAGCCGGTGTTCCAGAATGGCCGTATGCAGCTTCAGGCAAATATCGAGTGTGCGGCCCGGCGGGAGCTGAAAGGTCTCGTCCGTCGCAGCGGCTCCAAAGCCGGAAGGATCTGTCAGTGATCTGACCATTTGAATATCATTGGGTGGAACAGGATCAGGTGAAAGGTATTCTAGAAATTTATACAGGTCACTGTGTTCGATCGCAAATCAGATCGTATACAATTTTTGGTCAGGTTGTATGTAAATTGACTATTTTTTGCGCACGAAATTGGGGTCTTTGGTGGCGCTAAAGGTTCGAAATCGCAAGAAACGGCGTTTTTTTTAGATTGGCACGCGACGTGCAAACACGCTCGGGATACTGCGGTTCCAAGAGTGTGTTCATGGCCAAGACTGAAAATCTCGAACTTATTGCAACAACCAAGCGCTATGGCGGCACCATTGCCGTTGATGCGATCAATCACCGGTTCAAGGCGGCGACCTATTCCTGCCTGCTTGGACCGTCCGGCTGCGGCAAGTCCTCGACCCTGCGCATGATTGCAGGTCATGAACATGTCAGCGACGGAGATATTCTGCTGGGAGCGCAGAACATCACCGATTTGCCGCCAGCCAAGCGCGGTACGGCGATGATGTTCCAGAATTATGCCCTGTTTCCCCATTTAAGTGTGGCCGACAATGTGGCGTTTTCCTTGAAAATGCGCGGCGTGGACAAGGCCACCCGGCGCTCGCGGGCGCTGGAGCGCCTGGAGCTGGTCGACATGGTGGATTATGCGGGGCGGCTGCCGTCCCAGCTGTCGGGCGGCCAGCAGCAGAGGGTGGCTTTGGCGCGGGCCTTGATCACCGAACCCTCCGTCCTGCTGCTGGATGAGCCCCTGTCGGCGCTTGATCCATTTTTGCGCATCCGGATGCGGCTGGAGTTGAAGCGCTTGCAGCGGGATCTCGGCATTTCCTTCATTCATGTTACCCATTCCCAGGATGAGGCCCTGGCGCTGGCAGATGATATCATCGTCATGAATGGTGGCCATATCGAGCAGGCCGGACCGCCCAAGGACGTTTTCAATACGCCGGAAACGGAATTCGTCGCACGCTTCATCGGGGGGCACAATGTGCTCCAGGTGGACGGGGGGGCTGTCGCCGTCCGTGCCGACCGTCTGAGTGTCGAAACGTCGAGAGGCGCAAGTGGCAGTTATGAGGCGAGTGTCCGCGATGTCGAATATCTCGGCTCTTCGGTGAATGTGGCCGTCAGCTCACCCGCTCTGGGAGATCTGACCGCAGCCCTGCCGGACCAGATCTTTTTCAACGATCCGATCGAAATTGGCGCGACCGTCTTCCTCTCCTGGAAGCCGGAAGATGCGCACAATCTGGCGGCTTGAGCGCTGCCGTACTGCCCGGGACAAGGGCACAACCTTCAAAGGGACGAGGAGTAACAGTCATGACAGATATGAAAAACGGGAAGGGCGTCAGCCGCCGCAGCATCCTGAAGGGCGGTGCGGCGGCTGCCGGCGCCGCGCTTGGCTCCGGAGCCATGACAGGATTTCCGACCATCTGGGCGCAGAATATCAAGGACGTCACGCTGCGCCAGTTCGGAACCGGGGTGTCGAACCTGAATGAAGTCGCCACGAAGGTGAAGGAAGATCTCGGCTTCACACTGGAAATGACCGCGCTCGACAGTGACAGCGTCACCCAGCGGGCGGCCACCCAGCCGAAAAGCTTCGACATTGCCGACATTGAATACTGGATCTGCAAAAAGGTCTGGGGTGCGGGCAACCTGCAGCCGATGGATACGTCCAAGATCAAGAATTACGACAAGATCGTCGGCATTTTCAAAAACGGCAAGCTGACGCCTGAGTCCACCATCGCCCAGGGCACGGCCCCGCACACGGTCGGCTTCGTCGATGGGCCGGACGGCAAGACCTTTGCCTCGGAAGAAACCGGCTGGATGACCCTGATCCCGACCATCTACAACGCCGATACGCTTGGCATACGGCCGGACCTGATCGGCCGCCCGATTGAAAGCTGGACGGAACTTCTAAACCCGGAATTCAAAGGCAAGGCGTCCATTCTCGACATTTCCTCCATCGGTATCATGGATGCGGCTATGGTCTGTGAGGCCATGGGTGAAATCAAATATGGCGACAAGGGCAACATGACCCGCGAAGAGATCGACAAGACCATGGCGATCTTCACCGAAGCCAAGAAGAATGGCCAGTTCCGCGCGTTCTGGAAGTCGTTTGACGAAAGCGTCAACCTGATGGCGTCCGGCGAAGTGGTTATCCAGTCCATGTGGTCCCCGGCGATCACCGCTGTGCGTTCCAAGGGTATCCCCTGTGTCTATCAGCCCCTGAAGGAAGGCTACCGGTCCTGGGGCGGCGGTCTGGGCCTGTCCAAGAACCTGTCCGGCCTGGAGCTGGAGGCGGCCTACGAATATATCAACTGGTATCTCGACGGCTGGGTCGGCGGCTTCCTGATGCGTCAGGGCTACTATTCCGCCGTGCCGGAAACCTCCAAGAACTACATGTCCGACAATGAATGGGGCTTTTGGTTCGAGGGCAAGGCGGCGACCGAGGACATCGTCAACCCGTTTGGAGATGTCATGGAAAAAGCCGGTGCCGTGCGCGATGGCGGCTCCTTCTACGACCGCATGGGTGCTGTGGCCTGCTGGAACGCGGTCATGGACGAAAACCGATACATGGTCCGCAAATGGAACGAGTTCATCGCAGCATGACAAAAGCGCATGTCGAAACCTGCCCGGCGGACAGCCGGGCAGGGGCCCCCTCGTCCGGTCCGGCCAAACCGGCCCGCCGCCGCCTTGATCCGGCACAACGGGCGGAGCGTGTGAGCTGGCTGCTGGTCACACCGCTGGTCGGCATTCTGGGGCTGTTTCTGCTGCTGCCAATCGCGATCATCGTTGTGGTCAGCTTCTGGAATTACAACGAGTGGTCGTTTTTTCCCGATTTCATCTTCGAGAACTATGTCTTCCACCTGACATCCCCGGTCACCTGGAAAACCTATCTGAAGACCATGAAATTCATGGCTTTGACCTGGGTGTTCTGCACCGCCATCGGCTTCACGGTGGCCTATTTCCTGGCCTTTCATGTGCGCACCCTGCCCATGCAGATCGCGCTGTTCTTGCTGTGCACGATACCGTTCTGGACCTCCAACATCATCCGGATGATTTCCTGGATCCCGTTTCTGGGGCGCAACGGCATTGCCAATTCCACCTTGCTTGAACTCGGAGTGATCGACGCGCCGCTGGAGTGGCTGCTCTATTCCGACTTTGCCGTGGTTCTGGCCTTTGTGCATCTTTATGCGCTGTTCATGGTCGTGCCGATCTTCAACACCATGATGCGCATCGACAAATCCCTGATCGAAGCTGCGCGGGATGCGGGCGCAAGCGGATTTCAGATCCTTGTGAATGTGGTCCTGCCGCTGGCAAAACCGGGCATCATGATCGGTTCGATTTTTGTGGTCACGCTGGTTATGGGCGACTTCATCACCGTCCGGCACATGTCGGGCGGCCAGAGCGCGTCGGTAGGGCGGATCATTTCCAACGAGATTTCTCTGCTGCAGTACCCGGCTGCAGCGGCGTCTTCCGTCGTGCTCCTGTGCACCGTGCTCCTGATGATCGGCATCATGATGCGCTTTGTCGACATTCGAAAGGAGCTGTGAGAATGGAGAAACGAAGCCGCTCCTTTTATGTGCTCGCTGCCTTTTTTGCCTTGTTCCTGCTGTTTCTCTATGGACCCGTGGTCACCATCGGCATTCTGTCCTTCCAGGGGCCGAATGGCGGGCTGACCTTCCCCATGAACGGGGTGTCGCTGCACTGGTTCTATGACCTGTTTCAGGAGCAGGCGGTTGGCGACATCTGGGGGTCGTTCCGGCGCTCCCTTGCACTGGGGCTTATGGTTATGCTGGTCACTGTTGTGGTCTCGGTGATGGGCGGCATGGCGTTCCGCAACCGGTTCCGCGGATCCAGCCTGCTGTTTTACATTATCGTGGCCAGCCTGATCATTCCCTCCATTCTGGTCTCGCTCGGGGTGGGCCTGATCTTCAACATTTTGGACTGGGAAGTGCACTGGGCGACCTCCGGCTTCGGAGCGCAGCTGACCTGGACGCTGCCCTTTGGCTTGCTGATCATGTTTGCCGTCTTCAACCGGTTTGACAAATCCTATGAGGAAGCCGCGCGCGACCTTGGGGCCAGCTCCTGGCAGACCGTGCGGCATGTGGTGCTGCCGATCATCGCGCCCATGCTGATCGGGGTCGCCCTGTTCGGCTTCACGCTGTCCTATGATGAATTTGCCAGAACGCTTCTGACCAGCGGGTCCTACAACACGCTGCCGCTTGAGATCTACGGCATGACCACCAATGTCACGTCGCCTGTTCTCTATGCGCTCGGCACGCTGACCACCGTGTTTTCGCTTCTGATCATCGGGTCGTTCCTGACCGGCTTTGCGCTGTTGCGCCGGCGGCAGGCACGCCAGGGATCGGATGCGGGCAAAGGGCTGGTCTGAGATGGTTGGGGCGCCTGGCAGCCGGCACATCCTGATCATCAACCCGAACACAACGGTTTCCATGACCGGCAAGATCGGGGAGGCCGCCCGAGCGGCGGCGGGGCCAGGCACGCGGATTACGGCCATCAATCCGCCGTCGGGACCCGCCGCCATTCAGGGGCCGGAAGATGGGGCTGCGGCATTGCCCGGACTGTTTGCGCTGGTGGGGGAAGCGCTCGCCTCCGGCCAGCGCTATGATGCACTAGTGATTGCCTGTTTCGATGACACCGGGCTCTGGGATCTCAAGGCGTCGCTGTCCATTCCGGTTCTGGGGATCGGGGAGGCGGCCTATCACCTGGCTGCGCTGCAGGCGGAGCGGTTTTCCGTTGTGACGACCCTCTCGGTCTCCGTGCCTGTTCTGACGCACAATCTGCAGGTCCAGGGCCTTGCCCCGCGCTGCGCAAGCGTGCGGGCCTCCGAAATTCCGGTCCTGGAACTGGAAGAGGCCAGCGAGGCAACCTTAGGCAAATTGCGCGGTGAAATCGCCGCAGCCGTTGAAAAGGATGGCGCCGGGGCGATTGCCCTTGGCTGTGCGGGCATGGCTGGTCTGGCCGGCACTCTGTCCCGGGAATTTCGGGTGCCGGTTGTCGATGGGGTTTCGGCGGCGGTCCGTCTGGCAGAGGTGATGCTTCCGGCAGCCGCGCGCTAGAGCCTCCGTTCGGGTCAAGGACGTTCAGCCATCCATTTTCCCGAGTGTTTTTTGCTCAGCTTCCTTCACCCGGTAAGGAAGGATACCGCGCTGCGCGGGATCGATGAAGGGCTCCTTGCCGATCGCGGGAAAGGCGCGTTGGTCGCAGTCATCTCTGGGGCAGATCCGGCAGTTGACGCCGATGGGCTCCGGTGAGGCCGTTTCTGTCACCGCCAGCCCGTCGGCATAGACAATCGCATCGGCATATTTCACCTCGCAGCCGAGCCCGAGGGCATAGCGGCGCTCGCCCGTATGGTAATCGGCCTGGTGTTTGGTGATGCTGGTGGCAATCGAGAGATATTCGACCCCGTCGGGCATCTGGGCGACTTGGGCTGTGAATTTTCCTGAATTCTGCTCAAAGGCCTGATGCACGTTCCAGCGCGGGCAGGAGCCGCCGAACCGCGCGAATTGAAAGCGTGTGGCGCTGTGCCGTTTGACGACATTTCCGGCCCGGTCAATCTTGACGAAATAGAACGGCAGTCCCTTTGCACCGGGGCGCTGCAGGGTCGATAGCCGGTGGCAGACGGTCTCGATGCTGGCATCCATGTGGTTGGCGAGAAACTGGATGTCGTGTCGGCATTTTGTGGCTGTGCGCAGGAAGTCGTCATAGGGCAGCAGCAGGGCGCCGGAAAAATAGTTGCGCAGGGCGAGCGTGGCGATGCTGCGCGCGGACCCGCTCCGGAAATTGGCGCGTTTGACTTCTTCGCCGATCAGGTCCCTCACGCACAATTCGGCGATGACGGAGCCGAGCAGGAAGTTCTTGGTGGATTGAGGAATGGCCCGGAAGATCGAGATGGTCCGCGTATAATCCTGGTGCCGGATCAAGGTGTCCGGATCGTCGAGGGTCTGGTCTACGGTGATGTCAAACCGTTTGCGCAGCCAGGCGGTCAGCCGGTCAAACTTGCTCTGGCAAGTGTGCAGGCTGATCTCATAGGAGAGCTTCTCGGCGGCCCGGTCAAGGCTGTCGATATAGTTGTCCGTATAGTGGAAATAGTCACGGACCTCGTCATAGGCGGACTTCTGGACGCCTGTGCCCTGGTCCTCGGCGCCACTCATCTGAACCAGGTCATCTTCCAGCACGTCCCGGTCGTGATAGCCGCGTAAGGCGCCATAAAGATCCATGATCGCCCGCGTGACGGAAGGGGCGCGGGTGACCAGCTCCTGGATTTCCTGCCGGCTGACATCTGCATTGTGAAACTGCGTGTCGGCGAACACCTCTTCCAGATCCTGCACCAGCCGGTCGAGATCGTTCTTCTCAAAGGCGGCCAGATCAATGCCGAAGGTCCGGTTGAGCGTGATCAGCACCGAGGCGGTGACAGGACGGTTGTTGTTTTCGATCTGGTTCACATAGGCGGTGGACAGGCCGATTTTCTTGGCGAAGTCGGTCTGGGACAGGCCGAGATCGGTTCGGATCTGGCGCAAGGTGTGGCCGGAATAGAGCTTCCTGTTCATGGCGGTCCATTGGTAAATTGCTAAAATTTAGCAATATTTAGTACGCTTTTTAACATTTTACAACATGATGCGATTGAGGGAAAGTCGGTCCATAAAAATTGGAAACGCTACAAGTTGGACCCCGAGATGACTGTTCATGTTGCCCTCGACACCAAGGCTGGTTCCCTTGCGCATGCCGCTTCTGCCACCAGCGGTCAGCGGCCGCTAAGTGTCTGTGACCGTCTCACTCAGCGGCAGCTGGAAATCCTGCTGCTTTTGTGTGAGGGCAAGGTGAACAAGCAGATTGCCTATGACCTTGGTGTCTCAACGGCCACCGTAAAGGTTCATATCCGCAATGCGATTACACGTCTCGGCGCGAAAAACCGCATGAATGCCGTTGCCATTGTCGCTGCCAACAGCGCCCTTTTCAGGACCTCGGTCCACCTGGCCGCCTGAAGGGCAACCGCACGTCTGGCCCCAGCGGTCTGGAACAACAATAAAAAACAAAACCCCGGTGTCTCTCTGCCGGGGTTTTGTGTCTTGGAGTGCGCTGCAATCCTGCGGATGTGTGTGCTTCAAAAGACGCCATTTGGCGTGGCCGAATGCCCGGTGTCATAGGTCAGACGGTTCTGGAACGGGTTGTGCCGGCTGATTTCCTTGCCTGTGTCGGAATTGGCGAGCGCGGCGGCGGCGACGAGCCCGCTGGCCAATACAATGCCCAGGAAGATGGCCTGCAAGAGGGGTTTGGCGTCCCGCATTATGGTGCTGCGGTCGTTGTCCTTGCGGTGGGGCGTGGATTTCAGGTCTGCCATTGTCATTCGTCAGCCGTCTCTCTCTCTGGGATCTGGAGCCGGTTCCTGGGGTGCAGCGCCCAGGAAGGGCTCTTAGTTCTTTGTTCCAGGCACTTCTGCAGGCCAGACCGTGGACCGGTTGGCTGAAGTTGCGCGACCGTCTTGAGGTCTTGATGCGCCGGTGCTGCCGGCGTGGACCAGGTCGTTACAAAGACGCAGGCCCAAACTACGGGTCGCTCCGGCCATGGCCAGAAAGGCGACAAGGGGAAGGGCGGCGGCCGACGCTTCGGCCAAAGACATCAGGGTCAAAAGAGCCGCTGCCGCCAGGAACAGCAGCGCCGGGCCGAAGCCTGGCTGAGTTTCGCCAACATGATTGGCCGTCGATGTCCAATGGCGCATGGGGACCTCCATCGTCTTTCCAAAATCCAGACTGATGGAAAATTGAGCCTCCAGGCCGACTGCATTCGGGCATAGCTGCGAAATTTCGTGACAATTTTGAGGCATTTTCGCCAGGCCGGACAGTGCTGCAATACTCAAGACATCAGCGTTTTTGGGCGGTGACAGGCTACCGGTCGTGCTGATTTTCGCCTCAGGTTTTAATCTTTATTTGCTTTTTCGCGGCATGATTTATCTCCGGGAGATCACGTTTCAAACAGGTCGGGCAGGGAATGACAGTCAACACGGCGCAGCGCGCCTTAGCCCAAAAGCCAGCAGACACCGGTGACGCTCCGGAGCCAGCACAAAAGGTTCTGGAACCCTATAAGGGGGACAAGGAAGGTCCGGCCCTCTCTCTGGCCGGGCTGCAGTTTTTTATCGCTGATATCAGCCGCAAGGCCATCTTGTGGCATGAGGTCGGCAGCCAGAGCTTCAGCAGCGAAGTCAAAGACCTTCAGGAAGCCCCTTCCAATGAAGCCCTCCGGCATTTGTCGCCGGAAGACCGGAAGACCATTCTGCGGCTTGTGCAAGGGGCCATACGGGACGGTCAGTCGGGGCCGTTCGACGTGGGCGGCGGGCCGGATCACCGTATCCCCGGCATTCCGATTGTGGCCTACCGCTATGAGCTGCCGGACGGGCGCATTCTGGCCATCTGCTTTCCCTCCATTGGCGAGAGTGATGACAATCCGGGCAAGGTTGTGCTCGGGCTGGCGCCGATCCTGCAACACTTCGTCGCCTCCTCCACCCGGGTTGTGCTTCTGATCGACAATTTCGGCTATGTGCGCTTTGCCAGCGACGGCTTTTTGAAGAGTTTCCAGATCGAGGATGCCCGGCTGATCCTGGGGCGGAACATTGCCCATATCCAGAACCGGGTAGGCCGGACCATCGTCTCCCTGGCTCTGGCCGCTCTGACCCGCCGGGCCAGCGCGACTGGGCGGGGCAAGTTTCTTCTGGCCACCAGTGACAGTCTCGAACTTAACTACGACGCCATGTATTTCCGCGTCGGCGGATCTGTCGGCGGGGTCTTGTTTTCCGCAGGTCATGTGGGCGGTGATGTTGATTTCGCCAAGGTGTTTGAAATCTGCAGTGCGCCCATTCTGGTCATCAATGTCCAGTCGCGCATGATCATCGCAGCCAACAAGGCGGCTATGAAGACCTATCACCTGACCCCGGAAAGCCTGGACGTCCAGCCTGTGACGGAGGTGCTGCTGCATGCGGACAGCTTTCAGTCGCTTCTGGGCGCGGCCAAACAGGCCTCGGATGTGCCCCTGTCGGTTCCGGTCAATATCCTCAATGGCCAGACCAAGAAAAAGCGGTTCAAGTGCAGCCTGATCGACGAGGACAAGGCGGAACCCAAGCTGATCCTGGAAACGCGCAGCTGACAGGCGCTGGCGGCGCTCCACGTGAGTGCCGTGTTTCAAGGTGTTTGGTCCCAGGCTTTTGACGGCGCAGCTTTCTCGCAGGAATTGGGGGCGGACACTCTGGTGCAGGGTCTCCACGGAAGCGCTACGGCGGTAGCCGTCCGGGGCGGGGCCGCCGGGGCCCTGTCAGGTGTGGCTGGGAACATGGGCTGAGGGGCTGAAGGGCTGTGCACCTGCACCGCCCTTTTCTCTTGTTGTGTGCTTGCCTTGCTGGGCTCAGCGGTCGTTCAAGAACCTTTGAATGTCCTCGTTGGCGGATTTCAGACCTTCCATCTCGCGGGTAATGGACTCAATCGAGCGGGCGGAGGTCTCCGTTGAGGTGCTGGCCTCCGTGACCCCTGAAATGGCGCGCGCCACTTCCTGGGCTGCGGCCTGCTGCTCGGTCATGGCGCCCGCCACAGCAACCGCATGTTCATCCAGTTCGGCGATCACCTTCGCAATCGTTTCAATCACAGTTAGCGCTTCATTCGTCTCATGCTGCATGGTCTCGATCTGGCTGCGGATCTGGTCTGTTTCCGACGTGGTCTGCTCGGACAGTTCCTTGACTTCAGCGGCAACGACCGCAAAGCCCCGTCCGGCGTCTCCTGCCCGGGCCGCTTCAATGGTTGCGTTGAGGGCAAGCAGTTTGGTCTGGTCCGCAATGGACTGGATTGTGCCCATGACAGAGCCAATCTGCTCTGACGCCAATTTCAGGGTTTCGATCTGCTTTGATGCATCGTCTGCACGGGAGATTGCCGCCTTGGAGATTTCGGCAGCCTGGTTCATGCGGTCGGAAATTTCCGCGATCGATGCGGTCATTTCTTCGGCGGCAGAGGTTACGGATGTGCTCTGCGACTTGGCCGATTCCGCGATGGAAATCAGTTCTGTCGAGGTCGAGACGAGCCCGTCGGCGATCCCGTTCATGGAGCCGACAACCTCTGTCACCTGTTCTGCGACAGCGATCTGATCGGAGATCACCGACCAGGACAGCATCGGGCCGAGATAGGTGCCGTGCTCGTCCTGAATGCTGGAAATGTCGAGCCGGAGTACTTCCGGTCCGACCCGGATGTTGGCGCGCCAGGGCAGGTTGGCCGGATCGGACAGAAGCTTGCGCTGATGCTCGGGCTTCTTGTGGAAGATGTCGATCGACTGGCCCAAAAGTTCAGAGGCCTTGACAGGCAGGTGTTGCTCCAGGGGCGCAAGCGTGTTGATGCTGGTCTGGTTGACGTAGTTGATTTCAAAGGTCTGCGGGTCGCAGGTCATCACGTTGATCGGCATTTTGTCGATCATCTGCAACAGCCGCTTTTGCTCCTTTTCCGCGCGAACGCGCTCCGTCACGACCGCCCAGACAAGAGCGGCTTTGTAGTATTTTCCCTTGGAGTTGAAGAGCGGGAAGATATTCAGGTCCAGATACTCTTCCCCGAGTGTGATTTGCGTTTCAAAAGGCAGATTTGACGGGTTGGAGAGCAGCTTGCGCTGATGGGACGGCGCCTTGTGGAACCGGTCAATACAGGTGCCGACAATCTTGTCCGGATCAAGATCCAGAACATGGGTGAGGCTCGACAGCATCTTGTGCGAGGCTTCATTCGCATAGTCAATGCAAAACCCGTCGAGCTCGCACGTCATAATAGCAATGGGAAGATTATCAATTATCGACGTGGCGTCGAATGCGCTCCTTCCGAATAGTTTTTCAGTCGAAAACACGCTTGTCATGCAATTCTCTCCCAATTTATGTTTCTTGACGATCCCCTTAAAAATTTAATCGATCCCTAATGAGAATAAGAAAAATTAAAACCATTAAAAAATTTTCTTACACCAAGTAGAAATTGTGGTTTTTCAAATTTTATACATGTTTTTATTTGGGTTGATAATCTTGTCAAGGGTGGACAGGAAGGCCTTGGGGGCGCGCGCCGGTGCTTGCAGACCGGCCCCATCAGGCCGATGTCACTCCGTTGGGGTGGGCATGAAGCGTGTCATGCGTCCCCGAAGGCTCCGGGGATCTCGTTTTGCGTTTCCGGCAGCAAGGGGGTGAACCGGTTGGCGTTGCCGGCAGACGGGCGCCCCTTGCGCCGGATGGCTTCCCGCTCAAAAGCCAGAAACCCGCCAGCGGTTCCATCTGCAGCGAAAAGCGCGGTGATGTCGACCTCGCAATAATAAAGATCGCCGTTTGAGCGCGCATTTTCCAGCACGCCGTGAAAGCGTTTCCGGAGTTTCAGCGCCTGAGTGATGCCTCGGAAGAAGGAGGTGCGCTTGACGCCTTTTTGCAGAATACGCGGCGACTTGCCGATCACGCTGGTCCTGTCGAAGCCGGTCATGTGGGAAAAGGCCGGGTTCACATAGGCAATATAGGGCCCGGGCCGGTCAATCTGCGGGCCGGTGATGACGACTGCGGTTTTCAGGCCTTCTGCCATTCTCACGATCAGATCGAGATTGGGAATGTCTCCAATATCGTAGCCCTTTTGAAAATAAACCATCTGTTAACCTGCTTGCGTGGCTTAGATCGGCCTTTCCTGCACCTCATAAAATTTAAGCGGCAAAAATAAACGCATTCTTAAGAGAATTCGCCCATCTTGCAGCCAAACAGCTCGGAGTTTGATATGTTTCAGGAATTCAACGAAGGCGTTTCGGGTGGGTTCTTCAAGGAAAAGACATCGTCTGGACTTGCAGATCAGTTTCAGCGGTTGGAAAATCACGGAAATTCCGTTTCCGACGCAGCGGTCACCATTCAAGACCTGCTGGACCGGCTCCAGGACAGCGCGTTTCTGAAAGAGTGCAAGACGATGCTGGAAACGCTCGAGCGCAAGTAATACCCAGCACAACTGATCATGCCCCATGTGACCGCGCTTGGATGGTCTGCAGCCAGCAGCAACTGGGCTTGGTAGTAAGTCCGGGCGCGGGGGATCGAAGCGTCAAGGGGCCTGCAAGGGGCCTGTCCGTCCCGGCGTCATTTTACAAACAAGTCTTGTCTTCCAGGGCGCGCGGTTCTACGGTCCGCGCGCTGTTAATTCCGTTTCCCTCTGGAGGATCTTATGGGCTTTCTTGCTGACGCATTGGCGCGTGTTCAACCTTCTGCGACCATCGCCGTCACCAACAAGGCGCGCGAGCTGAAAGCCGCAGGCCGCGACGTGATCGGCCTCGGCGCTGGCGAGCCGGATTTCGACACCCCGGAAAACATCAAGGCCGCTGCCATTGCCGCCATTAATGGCGGCAAGACCAAATACACTGCCGTCGATGGTATTCCGGAGCTGAAAGCGGCAATTGTCGAGAAATTCAAGCGGGAAAATGGCCTCACCTACACCACCAGCCAGATCACCGTCGGGACGGGTGGCAAGCAGGTGCTTTACAATGCTCTGATCGCCACCTTGAATCCGGGCGACGAGGTGATCGTGCCGACACCTTACTGGGTGAGCTATCCGGACATGGTGCTGCTGGCAGGTGGCGAGCCGGTGATCGTGGAAGCGGACAAGTCCACATTTAAAATAACGCCGGAGGCGCTGGAGGCGGCAATCACGCCGCGCACCAAATGGCTGATCTTCAACTCCCCGTCCAACCCGTCCGGAGCCGCTTATACGGAAGCGGAACTGAAGGGCTTGACCGAGGTGCTCGTGAAGCATCCGCATGTGTGGGTCATGACGGATGATATGTATGAGCATCTCGTCTATGACGATTTCAAATTCACGACGCCGGCCCAGATCGAGCCGTCCTTGTATGAGCGCACCCTGACGGTGAATGGTGTGTCCAAGGCCTATGCCATGACCGGCTGGCGGATCGGCTATGCCGGTGGACCGGCCGATCTGATCAAGGCCATGGCAAAGGTACAGTCCCAGTCGACCTCCAACCCGTGTTCGATTGCCCAGTGGGCGGCGCTGGAAGCCCTGTCCGGTCCGCAGGACTTCATCCCTGCAAACAACGAGATCTTCAAGGGGCGCCGGGATCTTGTGGTGTCCATGCTGAACCAGGCCACAGGCCTCAGCTGCCCAGTGCCGGAAGGGGCGTTTTATGTGTTCCCGTCCTGCGCTGGCACCATCGGCAAGACCGCGCCGTCCGGCAAGGTGATCGAAAGCGACGAGGATTTTGTCACCGAGCTTCTGGAGACCGAAGGTGTTGCTGTTGTCCACGGCTCCGCCTTTGGGCTGGGCCCGAATTTCCGGATCTCCTATGCAACCTCGACGGAAGCGCTGGAAGAAGCCTGCACCCGCATTCAGCGGTTCTGTGGCAATCTGAAATAAGCTGCGTTGGCAGCTGAGCTGGAAAAGGGCGGCTTTCGGCCGCCTTTTTTGTTGGCTGACACAGGGCAGGCCCGCGCCGGAGGGGCGAATTCAGGTCCGCCCAGATTTTGACGTGATGGCTTCCCACATGCTGTCTGCTCCGGCCTTGAAACGCCTGACCCTTCACATACGCTCCGGTCCCGGTTGATCCATTGCACCAGGGCGTCTCTCCAGTGCGCCAAGGTTTGAGGAGCCCCAGCAGAATGGAGTGAAGTCAATGCGTTTGAAATGTCTGGTGCTTGCGGTGTCCCTGTGTCTTCTGGCAGTCCCGTCCCAGGCGGCCGCGGTCAATCCAAAGATTGAAATCGGGAAACTCAGCTGCCAGGTGGAAGGAGAGCACAGCTTCCTGGTCGGGTCTTCTGCGGAGCTCAGCTGCAGCTTTGCCCCGGCCGATGGCGGGGTGGCCGAGCCGTATCACGGCAAGATCCGCGACTATGGTCTTGATATCGGCAAGACCAGCAATGCCGAGCTTGTCTGGGGCGTTCTGGCTCCCTCGGCGAACCACAAACCAGGCCTCTTGACGGGAACCTATGGCGGTGTGACGGCGGGGGTGAGCCTTGGCGCGGGCCTCAAGGCCAATGCCCTGTTGGGGGGGCTGGACCGGTCGATTGCCCTCAATCCGTTCAGTCTGGAAAGCCAGACGGGCACCAATCTGACCCTCGGTGTCAGCAAGCTGACGCTGGAAGCCTCCAAGTAACAGCAAGCCCTTTTTTCACACGGGAGGACCGTCTGCCCGCTGGAGCTTCTGCCCGGCGGGCAGCGGGGTTTGTCATCGTTTCCCGGTGCAGGGCGGGGTTTCACAGGCCGCGTCCTGGGCGGCTCGTCTGGCCCGCTCCACACTCTGCCGGTTGAGGTTTTCGGTCCGGTTGAGCCGGTTGATCTGGTCGATCCGCCTTTGAATGGTGAAGTCGGTTTTCTGGCGGGTCAAATTCTGGTTGAGCTGCTGCTGGGCCGAAGGCAGCAGGGAGGAGCCGCTCTCCGGCAAACCGCGCAGTTGGGTGCTTTGTGCCTGTGCGGGCAGGGCGCCAAGGGCAGCGGAGACAAGCATGGCCGGCAGGGCCATGCATCTGGCGGCTTCAGATTGACTGACGGTCGACAGCTTCCTGCTCTGAGGGAATTTTCTTCGACGCAGCTTGGCCATGTCTCAGGTCCTTTGTGATGACAGATCTGCCGTTACGGATAGCTTGGCCAGCTTGCCCGGGAAATGGGGCAGGCGCAAGGAGTCCGGTATTGCTGCACTGCGGCGTAAGATTCCCTTGCTTTTGCCCCTGAAACGGCGCGACGATACCTGGGCGCCCCCGGCCGTCCGGCCCGTTTCAGGCTTGGCGCGTCTGGCCTGTACAGGGCCTGCAAGAAATCGGGGCGAGACGCGGCAGCCCGCGTCCAACGGCCTTGCCGCGTTGTACCGAGGGATTCCTCGTTCACAACGGGAGGCTCATTATGGCACACACTACAAAAGAAAAGGGATCTGCTGCCGGCGCAACGCCGCGCTGCATTGCCCTTGTCGGACCCTTTGGCAGCGGCAAAACCAGCTTGCTGGAGGCCTTGCTGGCCCGAACGGATAATCTGGCCCGGCAGGGGACGGTTGGAGATGGCAATACGGTTGGAGACGCTTCGCCGGAGGCGCGGGCCCATGGCATGAGTGTTGAGGTCAATATCGCCGGGGCGGAGTATTTGGGAGACCGGTTTGTTTTTGCCGATTGCCCCGGTTCGGTGGAATTTTTGAGCGAAATGGACGGTGTGCTTGGCGGCGCTGATCTTGCCGTCGTGGTGGCGGAGGATGATGAGCGCAAGGTGCCAGCCTTGCAGCTGATCCTGAAAGCCCTTGAAGCCCGCGCCATTCCGCGGGTTTTGTTTTTGAACAAGATCGACAAGAGCAACCGCCGGGTGCGCGATGTCTTGAGCTTGCTGCAGCCTGCTTCCGCTGTGCCGCTGGTCTTGCGGCAGATCCCGATCTGGGAGAACGGGCAGGCGACCGGCTTCATCGATCTGGCGCTGGAACGGGCTCATGTCTATCACGAAAAGGAGCCGAGCACGCGGATCGACATGTCCAGCGAAGACCGGACCCGCGAACACGAGGCGCGGTTCACCATGCTTGAGCACCTGGCCGATCACGATGATGATCTGATGGAGGCGCTGCTGGAGGATATCGCCCCCGATCGGGATCTGGTGTTTGCCGATCTGGTCAGGGACATGCGCGACGGATTGATCTGTCCGGTCTTTTTCGGCTCTGCCGAGCATGGCAACGGGGTGGGCCGTCTTCTGAAGGCGCTGCGCCATGAGGCGCCTGGTGTGGATGTGCTCAAACACCGTCTTGCAGAAGCCGGACAGCGTGCGCTGCTTCATGTGGTCAAGACCCTGCACACCCAGCATGGCGGCAAACTCTCCATTGCCCGCATTCTGGAAGGAGAGGTGTCGGATGGGGACAGTCTGTTCCGCAACGGGCGGCAAGAGGTGAAGGTGTCCGGGCTCTTTTCTATTTTGGGGCAGCATGCCAGCAAGATCCCAGCCGCCCGGAAGGGGGATCTGGTGGCCCTCGGGCGGCTGGAGGATGTCATGACCGGAGATGTCTTGAGCCATGAAGAGGGGCCGATACGCTCAAGCCAGCCGCTGGTGCCCCGCCCGCCGGTGCTGGCCGCCGCTGTTGCGGCAGCCCAGCGCAAGGATGAGGTGCGCCTGTCGGCCGCCCTGGCCAAGCTGGAGGAAGAGGATCCGTCCTTGTCGGTCAGCCAGAACCAGACCACGGCTGAAACCCTGCTCCAGGGGCAGGGGGAAATGCATTTGCGGGTTGCCCAGGAGCGGCTTGCGGGAAAATACGGCCTCACGGTTTCTGCAAGCACGCCGCATGTGCCCTATGCGGAGACAATACGCGGGAAAACCAAGGTGCGGGGACGCCACAAGAAACAGTCGGGCGGCCATGGCCAGTTCGGGGATGCGGTTCTTGAGATTACGCCCTTGCCCAGGGGCGAAGGCGTCCAGTTTACCGACACGATCACCGGTGGGGTGGTGCCCAAACAATATATTCCCTCCGTCCGGGACGGGGTACTGGAAGCGCTCCAGCGGGGGGCGCTGGGCTTTCCGGTCGTGGATGTGGCTGTCTGCCTGACGGATGGGTCCTATCATTCGGTGGACAGTTCCGATCAGGCTTTCAAGATGGCTGGTATTCTGGCAATCCGCGAGGGCCTGCCCGACTGCAAACCGGTCCTGCTGGAGCCGATCCACAAGGTGGCCGTGGTCTGCCCGAGCGAGACCACGGCGCGGGTCAATGCCATTGTCTCCGCCCGCCGGGGCCAGCTTCTGGGCTTTGATGCCAGGCCCGGTTGGCCCGGCTGGGACGAGGTGCAGGCGCTGATGCCAGAAGCGGAAATCGGAGACCTGATTGTGGAGCTGAGATCAGCGACCGCCGGGGTTGCCAGCTATACGTCCGAGTTTGATCATATGGCAGAGCTGTCCGGAAAGGCGGCGGAACTGGCGCTGCAGCGCTCCGGCAAACAGGCCGCCTGAGGTGGTTTGTCCTGGACGGTGACGCAAAGAGGGGCTCTTTGGGTCCCTCTTTTGCGTTGCACTCCCTGATTTCAGCCTGCGCAAGTCAAATCCGCTGAAACGTGACTTGCCTCAAGCCCGTTCTGCAAAGGTTTGTTTCATTTGTTGCCAATACTTTGAAGGCGTATCGATCCGGCAAAACGAACAGCCGGTTTCAGTTAAGGGGGCTTATTTGGCAACGTTGAGAATATTCAAAGGTTATCTTTTGGCTTGCGTTGTTGCTGCCTTTTCCCTTTTGATTCCCTGGATTTTTTTATCTAAATCGACTCATCAGCATGAAGTATTAGATATAATATTTTTAGTTTCTTTTATGGTTTTTGTTTTGTGTCTCTGGATTGTAATTTTTACAATTGTCCCCTTCATCTTATTCGTTGTGATTTCTGAGGTTTTATCCATAAGAAGCCTTTGTTTTCATTTGATTTGTGCGTTTTTTATCATGTGTTTTGTCGTTTATATTTTAAGTGATAAAAGAGACTTCGTTTTGAGTTTTGACCTTTTGTTTTTCTCCGTTCCAAGCCTGCTTGGCTGTCTGGTTTTTTGGTATGTATCGGGGCGGTACGCCGGGACCGGCTGGACGCAAGGGGTGCTGCCGCATCAGGACCAGGGTGTGCTGGGTGAGTGGAGGCAAAAGTGACCGTCGTCATAACGTTTTGCTCTTGAGTGCAGGGGGGGTGGGCAAAGGCGTTTCAGCGCCTGTTAGGACAGGCGCTTTTTGCGCGGCATCTGCTTTTCAGGCAAAAAAAATGCCGGGCCCAAGGACCCGGCAGTTTGATTTGATTCACTGAAAACAGTGGAATCACCTTCCAGAGGGGAACAGCTGGTCAGAACATCACTGGGAGGAGGACGTGATGTCCGTGTGACCAACAGTGATGCTTATATGCGGTGCACAAGCTGCATAAACAAGTGGCAGGCGCGCAATTCTGATATGCGTTTTACGCAGAGCTCTCTGCCAGTTCTGCGCGAAATGTCTAAAATCCTTTAAAAACAGTCTATTAGGGAGTTTAATTTCGACATTTTCACCTGAGCTTAATAGACAAGCAGGCTAAAAAAATTTTGGATACCGCCTTCGAAGGCGGGTTTGCTTAACAAAGCGTCTGATTTCACGTTGCTTAGAAATTGGGCCGTTTGGCGGTCTGACGCCGCGGCAACCTCAATAGGTCCACTTTTCCGCGCTGGACAGCAGAAATTCACGGAAGGCCGTCACGCGGGCGGTGTTTTTGAGTTCGGACGGATAGACAAAATAGGTGTCGAACGAAGGCACCTTATCCTCCTGCTCGGTCAGGACGGGCACCGCATTCGTAGTGTGGTCAATAATGTAATCCGGCAGCATGGCGATGCCGACACCGGATTGAACAGCCCTGCGGATCGCAACGATATTGTTGACCTTCAACACGGAGCGCCGGGTCTCGCCGGTGGGTTTTCCGGCAGATTCCAGCCAGTTCATGGAGCGCAGATAGGCAGGGGCCTGCTCCCCGAAGGTGATGATGCGGTGATCATCCAGGTCTTCAATCGATGTTGGCGCCCCGAAGCGCTGCACATATTCCGGCGCGGCGAAGACGTGGAAATGCACGGTAAAGAGTTTACGTTGTATCAGGTCCGGCTGGGTCGGCTGGCGCAGGCGGATGGCCACATCTGCCTGGCGCATGCCTAGATCCAGCTCGTCATCGTCAAACAGGAGGCGCAGGTCAACCTCCGGATAAAGGTCGATAAAATTTTTGATGCGTGAGGTGAGCCAGGTGGAGCCAAGGCCAACAGTTGTGGTCACCCTGAGGACACCGGATGGTTTTTCCTTGCTGTCCGTCAGGCTGGACTGGACGGATTCCAGCTTCATCAGCACGTCGCTTGCGGTCCGGTAGAGCAGTTCGCCCTGTTCGGTCAGCAAAAGCCCCCTGGCATGGCGATGGAACAGGGCTACGCCCAGGTCCTGCTCCAGGGCGCTGACCTGCCTGCTGACGGCTGACTGGCTCATATGCAGGGTATCGCCCGCATGAGTGAAACTGCCGGCCTGCGCCGCCGCATGAAAGATGCGTAGTTTGTCCCAGTCCATGCGAGCCCCTCCGTTCAACCTCAGACGGCCTTATTCGGCCGCCTGTTGTGTGGATGCCGCTTCATGTTCGGCCAGAAACTTTTCCGCTTCAAGTGCGGCCATGCAGCCCATGCCGGCGGCGGTTACCGCCTGGCGGTAAATATCGTCGGTCACGTCCCCGGCGGCAAACACGCCCGGAATGGAGGTTTTGGTCGAATCCGGGGCCGTTTCCAGATAGCCATTGGGTTTCAAAGTCAGCTGATCCTTGAACAGCTCAACAGAAGGGGCATGGCCGATGGCGATGAAGACACCGTCCGTCGCCAGCTCCCGTGTCTCGCCGCTGCTGGTGTGTTTCAACCGCACGCCGGTGACGGCCTTGGGTGTGCCGCCGCCCAGGATCTCATCAATCTGATGGTCCCAGACCACCTCGATTTTCGGGTTCTGGAACAGCCGGTCCTGCAGGATCTTTTCCGCACGCAGGCTGTCGCGCCGGTGCACAAGGGTAACTTTTGAAGCCAGATTGGCGAGATAGAGAGCTTCTTCGACCGCCGTGTTGCCACCTCCGACGACAACGACATCCTTGTTGCGGTAGAAAAAGCCGTCGCAGGTGGCGCAGGCCGACACGCCGGCCCCCATATAGTCCTGTTCGGACGGCAGGCCGAGCCAGCGGGCCTGGGCCCCTGTGGCAATGACCAGCGTATCGGCGGTGTAGGTGGTGCCGCTGTCGGCTTCCAGGCGGAACGGGCGTTGGGAGAGGTCTGCTTTCACGATGGTGTCATAGACCAGATTCGTGCCGACATTTTCTGCCTGCTTCTGCATTTGTTCCATCAGCCATGGGCCCATGACCGGATCGGCAAAGCCCGGATAATTTTCCACATCTGTGGTGATGGTCAGCTGGCCACCGGGCTGGATGCCAGCAACAAGTGTCGGCTGGATCATGGCGCGGGCGGCATAGATGGCGGCGGTATAACCGGCCGGGCCGGAGCCGATGATCAAAAGCTTGCTGTGTTCCGTGCTCATGAGGCCACCTTTTTCCTCGTCTTCTTGTGTCAGCCTGCCCCTTCGGTCCGGGAAGGGTCACGTGGTCGTCTGGTGCTGCCGGAAGGCCGAGAACTCGTCAAGGATGCGCCCGGCAATGATCGGCGTTGCGTCTATCGGCTCGTAGGTAGTTGTTTTTAGCGGTCCTGGGAAGGGGTGTGTCACGCCCAACCGGTCCAAAGCCGACAAAAAACGAGTGATTTTCCTGTGACCGCCACTGGGATGGAACACGTGGACGGGTTTGCCGGTTGCGGTGGCTTCGCTGATCATATTGGTCGAATCGGCGGTCACGACGATGGCATCTGCCTTGGCGAGGTAAGCGCCGAGCGGATTGGGCGTTTGTCCCGTCCAGTATAGATGGCCGCCCGACTTGGCGAGGCTGGACAATCCATAGGCCAGCGGGGCGGGCGTGCGGCGTGAGGCCGTGATCATGAAGCGGGCGTTCTCCTGAGCGGCCACCTGCCGCAGGCCGGTCAACAGGCGTTGCTGATCAGCCTCCAGAAAGGTGTGGTGGTGGCTGTCGCCGCCAATCAGGACCGCAACCCGCGGTGACTTCAGTGCGTCGATCTCCACGGCCGGGGCTGCGCGAAGATCCGCCAGACGCTCTGCGGAAAACCGGTGAGGCGAGGTCGGGGTCACCAGCACATTGCGGCCGCGCAGGCCGTCATGTTCGGGAACCCAGATGAGGTCGGCGGCCTTCGGACCGGTTCTGGGGTCCTTGAGGAAAACCGTGAAGGTGCGTCCACCGGACCGCCGCTTGATCCGTCTCAGATAGCCAGCGGCCCGCCGTCCCGATGCGATGACAATGTCCGGATAAGGGGGGGCAATCGGGCTGCTTGTCCTGCCTTCCCACTCGCGCGGGTCGGTTGGTCCGAAAGGCAGCCACCAGGAAAAGGGCGGGCGTGGAGCAACCGTACGTGTCTCGTAAGGGGCTCCAAGGGCCTCGGCCACACCGGCGCATTGCGCGAGATCGCCGGCCTTGCCATCGGTCAGGACCCAGATGGAGGCGGGGAAGGTCTCCGGCTCAGCTTGCATTTATGGAGAAGTTTCCCTGTCGTGAACTTTCTGAATCGTGCGCGATTTTGTTATAGTCTTGCACAATCGCGTAAAAAATCATAATCCGGCACGCACAGACAGGTTATCGTGGCGCCTTGGCCGGCGGCAAGGGGACGTTCCTCTTGATCCGGCTCTGCCCACAGGCAGCCCCCTTGGAAACAGTCCGAAGGAGACAGGATTGAAAGCGCGGCTCGATGCCATCGATTGGCAAATCCTGAAAGAATTGCAAGGCGACGGACGCATGACCAATGTGGAACTGGCCCGCCGGGTCGGCATTTCCGCGCCGCCCTGTCTTCGCCGGGTGCGGGCGCTGGAAGAGGCAGGCCTTATCCAGGGGTACAGGACGCTGCTGGACGAAAAGCAGCTCGGATATGATGTGACCGCTTTTGCCATGGTGGGGCTGCACAGCCAGACGGAAGCGGATCTGATCGCCTTTGAAGAGGTGGTTACGAACTGGCCGCTGGTGCGTGAAAGCTACATGCTGTCAGGAGAGGTGGATTTTCTGCTGAAATGTGTCTCACCCGATCTGCAGACCTTCCAGAACTTTGTCATCCGCGATCTGACCGCCGCGCCCAATGTGGACAGTGTGCGCACGGCACTGACAATCCGGCGCACCAAGGATGAGCCGGTCGTCCCGATTGAAGGCTGACGCCAGCCGGGTTTGTAAAGGCCGGTTGTCTGCTGCCTGAAGTCACAGATGCCAACGCAAAAGACAAACCGGTTTGAGCGATTTGAACGCAACAGGCAATTTGCGTCAGCTGGCAACGGCCTGCCGGTGGCGCAGGCCTGTGACCTTGCGGTGCAGCCGGGTGGCTAGGGTGATGTCCCTGAGGGCGGTGGCGGCCAGTGTGAACGCGACGCTCAACAGGGCGCATGTGGTCATAATGGCCACGGGCAGCAGCTGGTCGTAGTGATAGGCATCCAGAGCCTGATCCAAAGGCTCCAGCCCTGAATAGAGGCGGCTGCGCACCGTATCGCTATAGGCACCTATGTCCAGGCTGCCGCGTTTGACGTAGCTGAGGCCGTAAATCAGCGCAAACACGGACGCGGCCAGAACCACCAAAAAGCCGAACATTTTCACAACAAAGGCCAGAGCGCTTTCGTGCCGCTGCCGCACAAGACGCCGGAAGATCTGACGCTCGCGCGGGTCCAGCCGGGCAAAAACAATCCAGCGGTAGATCCAGAGCGGAACGGCTGCCGCCAGCAGCCACATGCCAATTGCATGAAAGACCATTGCTTGCCCTCCGACACGTTGAGCCACCAGTTTAGCGGCTGACCGGTGGCGGTCAAAGGAAAAGCTTACCCAGGGTTGTTTTTCGTCCGGCTCTGATCCGTCGAAAGGGCAGCAAAGGTCAGTGAAATCAGGCGAATTTGACTTCGACAATCTCGTAGGACCGGGCCCCGCCGGGGGCGGCCACTTCGACGCTGTCGCCGACGGACTTGCCGATCAGAGCGCGGGCAATCGGAGAGGAAATCGACACTTTGTTTTGCTTCACGTCGGACTCCACGTCGCCGACGATCATGTAGTGTTTTTCCTCTTCCGTATCCTCATCGATGAGGGAGACGGTCGCGCCGAATTTGACAACATCGCCGGTCAGCTTGGTAACGTCGATGACTTCGGCGCGCGACAGCTTGTCCTCCAGTTCCGAAATACGGCCTTCATTCAGGCTCTGGGCTTCTTTAGCCGCATGGTATTCGGCATTTTCCGACAGATCGCCGTGGGCACGGGCTTCAGCAATGGCCTCCACGATGCGCGGACGCTCGACCGCAGTACGTTCCTTCAGTTCATCCTGAAGCATTTTGTACCCGGCAGAGGTCATCGGAACTTTTTCCATGGGTCTCAGACCTTCAGCTTATTGGGTCCCTTGTCAGCCTGTTCGGCCTGTTGCAGGGACCGCGCATTTACAAAAACAAACCAAGCCGGGAAAGGCGCGCTTTCCCGGCCGGTCAACGAGTATAATAGCCTTAGCCGAAGTAGGATTGTAAAGGTCTTACTTCAAGGCGCCCCGCCTTGTGGGCGGCAATGCCTTTGGCTGCTGCGACAGATCCTGCGAGGGTCGTGTAATACGGAACCTTGTTCAAGAGCGCCGCCCGGCGCATCGACCGGCTGTCGGCGATGGCTTGCGCGCCCTCTGTCGTATTGAAGACGAGCTGAACCTCCCCGTTCTTCACAGCATCAACGATATGGGGTCGGCCTTCAAGCACCTTGTTGATTTTCTTCACCGCAATACCCCGCTGCTCCAGATATTTCTGGGTGCCGCCGGTCGCAATGATTGTAAAGCCAGCAGTTTCAAGGCGGCGAACCGCCTCTACAACGCCTTCCTTATCCGCATCCCGTATGGACACGAACACGGTGCCCTGTTCGGGAACCCCGGTGCCGCAGCCGATCTGGGACTTGGCAAATGCGGTGCCGAAGGCCGTATCGAGACCCATGACCTCCCCTGTGGAGCGCATCTCCGGGCCGAGGATCGTGTCGACACCGGGGAACCGGGCAAACGGGAAGACGGCTTCCTTGACCGCGATATGGTCGAGGGTTTTCTCGCTGAGGCCGAACGAGGCCAGGCTCTCGCCCGCCATCACCCGGCTGGCGATCTTGGCAACGGGCTCGCCGATGGTCTTGGCGACAAAGGGCACGGTTCGGGACGCGCGCGGGTTGACTTCCAGAACGTAGATCTCACCGTCCTTGATGGCATATTGCACATTCATCAGGCCGCCGACCTCAAGGGCAAGGGCCATGGCCTTTGTCTGCCGCTTCAGCTCCGCAATCAGATCCTGCGACAGGGAGAAGGGCGGCAGGGAGCAGGCGCTGTCGCCGGAATGGATGCCAGCCTCCTCGATATGCTCCATGATGCCGCAGACAAAAACGTCCTTGCCGTCGCACAGGGCGTCCACATCCACCTCGATAGCGCCTTCCAGATAGCGGTCGAACAGCAGCGGATTGGTGCCCAGAACCGTGTTGATCTGGCCGGTCTTGTCATTGGGGTATTTGGCGCGCACTTCCGCCGGCACCAGCTCGGGCAGGGTGCCGAGCAGGTAGGAATTGAGGGCCTCGTCGTCGCGGATGATCTGCATGGCCCGGCCGCCGAGCACATAAGACGGGCGCACGACCAAAGGAAGGCCAAGCTGGCCGGCAATCAACCGTCCCTGTTCCACTGAATAGGCGATGCCGTTTTCCGGCTGCTTCAGGTCCAGCTTGACCAGGAGCTTCTGGAACCGGTCCCGGTCTTCCGCCAGGTCGATCATGTCCGGCGCGGTGCCCAGGATCGGCACATCCGCTTTCACAAGAGATTGTGCCAGCTTGAGCGGGGTCTGGCCGCCGAACTGGACGATCACCCCGTGCAGCGTGCCGTTCTTCTGCTCGGTTCGGATGATTTCCAAAACGTCTTCCGGGGTCAGCGGTTCGAAATAGAGCCGGTCGGACGTATCGTAGTCCGTGGACACGGTTTCCGGATTGCAGTTGACCATGATGGTTTCATAACCGGCATCGTTCAGGGCGAAGGCCGCATGGCAGCAGCAATAGTCAAATTCGATACCCTGGCCGATCCGGTTCGGGCCACCGCCCAGAATGACCACCTTCTTCTTGTCGGATGGTGCGGCCTCGCAGGCGGGGCTGCCCATGAAGGGGGCTTCATAGGTGGAGTACATATAGGCGGTAGGGGAGGCGAATTCCGCCGCGCAGGTGTCAATGCGCTTATAGACTGGATGAACATCCAGCGCCGTTCTAAGGGCCACCACCTCCTCGGCATCGGTTCCGGCCAGGCTGGCCAGGCGGGCGTCGGAAAAGCCCATGGACTTGAGCTTGCGCATATTGGCCGCATCCCGGGGCAGGCCAACGGTCCGCACCTTGGCTTCCATGGCCAGGATGTCCGCAATCTGCTCCAGGAACCAGGGATTGATGCCACTGGCCTGATTGATCTCCTCAACGCTCATGCCAAGGCGCATGGCCTGGGCCACGTTCAAAAGGCGTGTCGGTGTCGGTGTGGAGACGGCTGCGCGCAAGGCGTTCCGGTCGTCGCCCTGATCAAGGCCCGGAATGTCGGTCTCGTCCAGGCCGTTGAGGCCGGTTTCCAGGCCGCGCAGGGCCTTTTGCAGGCTTTCATTGAAGGTCCGGCCGATGGCCATGACCTCACCGACCGACTTCATGGCCGTGGTCAGGGTGGCTTCGGAGCCGGGGAATTTTTCAAAGGCAAAGCGCGGGATCTTGGTCACGACATAGTCGATGGTCGGCTCAAAGGAGGCCGGGGTCGCGCCGCCGGTAATGTCGTTTTCCAGTTCGTCCAGCGTGTAGCCAACCGCCAGCTTGGCGGCGATCTTGGCGATCGGGAAGCCGGTGGCCTTGGAGGCCAGGGCTGAAGACCGGGAGACACGCGGATTCATTTCAATGACCACAAGGCGGCCAGTGTCGGGATCGACTGCAAATTGAACGTTGGAACCGCCTGTCTCCACGCCGATTTCCCGCAGGACCGCAATCGAGGCGTCCCGCATGATTTGGTATTCCTTGTCGGTCAGGGTCAGCGCCGGGGCAACCGTGATCGAATCGCCGGTGTGAACCCCCATCGGGTCCACGTTCTCGATGGAGCAGATGATGATGCAGTTGTCCGCCTTGTCGCGGACCACTTCCATTTCATATTCTTTCCAGCCTAGCAGGCTTTCATCGATCAAAACCTGGCCGACCGGCGAGGCGTCGATGCCGGAGCGCGCGATGGTCTCGAATTCTTCCCGGTTATAGGCAACGCCGCCGCCCGTGCCGCCAAGCGTGAAGGCGGGACGGATGATGGCTGGCAGGCCGATCTCGTCAAGGGCGCGCATGGCTTCCAGATAGCCCGCATTGCGGTCATATCCGGTGATCTTGCCATTGTCATCGCGGATGGCCGGGGAGGAAGCGATGGCCGCACGCGGGTTCTCCAGACCGATCTTGTCCATGGCGGCCCGGAATTTTTCCCGGTCTTCCGCCTTTTCGATGACGTCGCCGCGGGCACCGATCATTTCCACGCCGTATTTTTCCAGAACGCCCATCTGCTCCAGGTCCAGGGCGCAGTTCAGGGCGGTTTGCCCGCCCATGGTGGGCAGCAGGGCGTCAGGCCGCTCTTTTTCGATGATCCGGGCCACAAGATCCGGGGTGATCGGCTCGATATAAGTGGCATTGGCCAGATCCGGGTCGGTCATGATCGTGGCCGGGTTGGAGTTGACCAGAATGATGCGGTAGCCCTCTTCGCGCAGGGCCTTGCAGGCCTGGGTTCCTGAGTAGTCGAATTCACAGGCCTGGCCGATGACAATCGGGCCCGCGCCAATGATCAGGATGGAAGAGATATCTGTGCGTTTTGGCATCTCGGCTCGCAGCTCGCAGCGGCCAGTCCGGATAAGCACTCGGGCATATTCGGTCTGACACGATCAAGTGGTGAATGACTATGTTGGCTGAGCGCGTCTTATAGGCAAAAGCGCTGCACTAGGAAACCCCGGCGGACCGATAACGGCATGTTTTTCGTATGCCGGGGAAATGGTCCGGAGTCAGTCGGCTTCGACCGGCTCGAGAACCAGGGGCGTTGTCGCTTGACCGTCAAAGTCGCCGATGCCTTTGGACAGGGCGTAACAAGCCAGGCGGATGGATTTGGGGATCTCCACCGGGCGGCCGTCCCGATTGCCTTTTTCATAATATTGGATCATACGCTTTTTCAGGCCCAGCCGGTCAGCTGCATCTTTTTGTTTGAGCCCGAGAGTCCGGCGCCAGGTGCGGAATTGTTGAGGTGTCATTCCAGGCACAGAGGTTTTTGGTTTTGAATCGGGCATTTTCACAATAGTCCACAGTCTCTTCATGTCACACGCGCAGATTTGTCTCTGGCGCTGATTTGATTGACACAAATAACCTGGATCAGGCTTTGTCAATCGGGAAGTGCACAATGTGCTCTTTTTAAGGCGGGGATCTGCCTTCAAGTTGCCGGAAAAAGTTTTTTGATGGCATGAATTGAGGCGTTCCCTAGCAAAAGAAGAACCTAGTCTTATGTTCTAAGTTCGAGCTCTCAGGCTATGTCAGGCGTGTTTTGAAGGCATGTGTTGGGGTGACAAAAGTCCCCTAGAGGTAAAATGTGGAATAATTCTAAAACTGAAGCATCTGATGGGCGCATATCTAAAAAAGAGTATTTATTAAATGTAACGTCTATAAGTTGTGAAACATGACTTATACTTCATGTTTTCGTTGGGGGGGAATGAGTCGGCGGCGAAAGAAACTTTCGCGAAAGGTTAATTTTGACAATATTCTGTTTTATTTGTTTTTTTTGCGTTTCGGCTTAGCGGCGTACCGTAGGGTTCTGAAGTTTTGACTTCCCTAGAATGAAAGCGCGATTTATTGATGCGGCGTTATCGATAATTAATATTTATACCCTTTCGACATCCTTGTGATCAATTAAATTTGGGCGGTTGTCTGCTCTTGTTTCTATTGGAATAATTTTAATTTTCGTTCTTCTGAAATTTTTGCGAAAAATGGTCAATAAATCTCATTTTTTCCTAGATTTTATCTATCAAACGGGTGTATTGGTCTGAATGCTACGTCCCAGTATGTTGATTGGGGCTTTTCGTCATGTGCGATAGCAAAAGCTGAGACGCTGTTTTTTGCAGGGCTAGTGGGACCTGAAAAACCGGAAGTGGGACCGGTTGATCAGGAGCTTTGGAGGAGACAGCAGAACTCGGATCAAAAGAAAAAGATCGGGCTATAAACTATGAACAATGCTGCAACCAATATGGTCGCAATCCCAGACATTGCTGGTGTGGGACTGGACTTGACGCTTGAAGACCGCGTTCTTGCGATCTCTGAGATGTCAGAGCGGTTTAATGTTACGTTGCGTACGCTGCGTTTCTATGAGGAAAAGGGTCTTTTGAACCCTGTCCGCAAAGGGGCGCGCCGGTTCTATGGAACGCGTGACGTGTCGCGGATGCAGGTCATTCTTCAGGCGAAGAAGATCGGTTTGACACTTGCGGAAATCCGTAGGGTGATCAAGTTGGTCGAAGGAAAGACCAACAAGCAGGACCAGTTCAAGGAACTTCAGGAAATCTGCAAAGCACAGCAAGAGATCTTGATCGAACAGAAGCAGATGCTCGACGAGCAGGTTGCAGAAGTCGAGCAGATTCTGATGGCTTTTGACGAGCTGATTGCTTAGGTCAGGTTCCGAATTTCATTCCGTCCCGGTCCCTAAGGGGAGCCGGGGCCGAATGCTTTATAGGCCTTTTAACGTCTAAATCAGGTTGTGCGAACCTATGTTCGCGCTTTCCCTTTGCAGGTTGCTGACGCCTCTCCAGGCTTCGTGACGGGCGGGGGAGCCTCTTTGGGATAGCCTCGCAAGCTTTCACCCTTGCGGGCTGAGATATTCTTTCCTTTCAGGCTGATTTGTCTTTTGTTTGCGCCGAGGTGGTGCGGGCTGCGGTGCCTTTTTCTATTCTGCCACTCTCACCTGATGGACCCATCTGACCGGTTTGGAGGCCTTTCTGAACCGGGAGAGATCTTGCCTGAGCCTGCGTTCGTATCGCGCTGCTGCTTAATTTTGCCCGGTTTTGCAGGAGTGTTTGTCGCGGCGTTGAGTGGTTGATCCATCAAATGAACGTGGATCAGGATTCAGTTCAGCGTCTTGCACTGGAAGATATCTTTGTGTTTCAGAAGAGTTGCGTCGGTTTTCTGAATTTGTTTGGGAATGACTTGATCGGGTTTATGATCATCTTCATCCACTCTTTTAGCGCATGCTTCAGAAAAACAACACGTTCCCTCGCCATAGAGCAAATCGCGTTCAATCTGATTTGCCTTGCGCGTCCTGAAACCAGATTTGTCAATGCAAAAGGCAAACTGGTTTGACGTCAGATGAATGCGGCTCTCTTCAAAGACACGGCGGCACTGACCGTTTTCAGTACCACATGACCGGCCGCGTCATGCGCTTTGGCGGGAGCATTGAAGGCAAAGCTGCGCAATTGCTTTCACCCTGCAGACAGTTGCAAAGGCGGATACGAACCGGTGCCCGCGTCTGCTGAATTGGCCTTCCAAAGACGCGTTGCTCCCGGCCCGTTTTGTCAGGCTGATTTTGCCGATTGCATCAGGTCGGTGAAGCGCTGGAAAAGGTAGTGGCTGTCCCGGGGGCCGGGGGAGGCTTCCGGGTGGTACTGCACAGAAAAGACCGGCTTGTCTTTCATTGCCAGACCGCAATTCGAGCCGTCGAAGAGGGAGACATGGGTCTGCTCGACATTATCCGGCAGGCTCTTGGCATCCACGGCGAAGCCATGGTTCATCGAGGTGATCTCCACCTTGCCTGTGGTGTGATCGAACACGGGGTGATTGGCGCCGTGGTGCCCCTGATGCATTTTCATCGTTTCCCCGCCCAGCGCCAGCGCCAGCATCTGGTGGCCGAGGCAGATCCCGAATGTCGGAACGCCCGCATCGATCACCTGTTTGATCATGCTGACGGAGTAGGTGCCGGTCGCTGCCGGATCGCCGGGACCGTTTGACAGGAACACCCCGTCCGGGGTGTGGGCCAGAACGTCTTCCGCAGTGGCGGTTGCCGGAAGAACGGTCACGTCACAGCCGGCATCGGCAAGAAGGCGCAGAATGTTGCGCTTGATGCCAAAGTCGATGGCAACCACCTTGAATTGGCCGCCTTTTGCTTCTCCGAAGCCTTTGTCCCAGGCCCAGGTGGTCTGGGACCAGGAATGGGACTGGGTGGTGGAAGCGTCCTTGGCCAGATCCATGCCCACCAGCCCTGGCCAGTCGGCGGCCGTTGCCGTCAGCGCGTCCACATCAAATCTTCCGTCCGGTGCATGGGCGATCACCCCGTTGGGGACCCCTTTCTCGCGGATGAGGGCGGTGAGGGCCCGTGTGTCCACGCCGCAAATGCCGATCAGGTTCCGGCTCCTGAGCCAGGTGTCCAGATGTCGCGCCGCCCGGTAATTGGCCGGATCGGTGATACCGGCCGCAAGCACAACGCCCCGGATGCCGCTGTCAGCCGCCATGTTGACGGTTTCAATGTCCTCGTCATTGGTGCCGACATTGCCGATATGGGGAAAGGTGAAGGTGATGATCTGGCCGGAATAGGACGGGTCTGTCAGGATCTCCTGATAGCCGGTCATGGCAGTGTTAAAGCAAATCTCACCAACGGCTTGGCCGGTGGCGCCAAGGCCCTGGCCCTTGATGATGCTCCCGTCGGAAAGCACAAGCAGGGCGGTCGCCGGGGTCTCAGACCATGCGTCTGCAGTCGTCATGTCTTGTATCCAGAGTCTGTTGGTGACATCATGCGCTGCAGGAAAGGCGTCTGGGGCAGGCCGAAAAGTCTGCATCTGGCCGCCTGCATTAAGCGCGGGACTCTATGGGAAGCGGCTTGGATCGTCAATATTGATCCGTTGAAAAAAGATCATTAAAATTCAAAGGCTTGACTGACCGCTTGAAAAGAGTGCCCGTGCACTCGCGGCCTCAGTGCGGCAGGGGTAGGGTGAACCATGCGCGATGAATTGCGCGACAAAATCAATGCTGCGCTGAAAGAAGCGCAGGCTGGAGACGACAAGCGCAGGTGCGCAACCTTGCGGCTGATCCAGACAGCCGTCAAAGACCGGGAAGCGGCTGCCCGTGAGAATGGCAGGGACGGGGTCGGTGAGGCGGAAATTGTCGAGATCCTGCAAAAGATGGTCCGCCAGCGGGAAAGCTCTGCGGAGGAATTCGAGACCGGAGGTCAGCTGGACCTGGCCGAACAGGAGCGGCAGGAACAGGAAATCCTGCGGGAATTCCTGCCTGTTCAGCTGAGCGATGACGAGATCCGGGATCTGTGTGAGAGCACGCTCAAGGACATTGATGCCCATGGCCTGCGTGACATCGGGCGCTGCATGAGCGAGCTGAAGGCACGCTATCCGGGTAAGATGGATTTTGTGCAGGCGTCCTGTTTCGTCAAGGACATGCTCCGGGCCAACGGAAATGGCAGCCAGGCCAAACCCGGGGGGGATGAAGCCGGCACGGACTGACGCCGGCCGCTCCCTGGAACATCTGGTGGAGCTTGGCAGGGGCCCAAGCCTTTTCGCCAAACATGCCTTTTCACCAATGGGTGGGAAGGCTCTCTATCAACAGGTCATCCAAAATGGGACACCTAAGGGCCCATCCCTCTGGCGTGGGCGGGGAAGACTGTTTATTTTGGGAGACCCCCGGCGGCGGTAAGCGGCACCGCCGGTCGGCTATGTTTCTTTGAGCCTGCTCAACCCAATGAACCTGGCAAACCGATCCGAACATGCGTTTTGAACCGCGTCTCCTTGATGAAATCCGCGCCCGGCTGACCCTGTCGGATATTGTCGCGCGCCGGGTGACCTGGGACCGCCGCAAGACCCAGCCGGGCAAAGGGGATTATTGGGCTTGCTGCCCGTTCCATCAGGAGAAGAGCCCGAGTTTCCATGTCGATGACCGGCGCAACCGCTACAAATGTTTTGGCTGCGGGGCCTCCGGCGACCACTTCACGTTTCTTTGCGAGACGGAAGGCCTGAGCTTTCCTGAATCCGTTGAACGGCTTGCCGAACAGGCAGGCGTTGCGCTGCCGGCGCCAGATCCCCAAGCCGCCCGGCGAGAGAAAAAACGGGCCGGGCTGGCCGATATTTGTGAAATGGCCGCCCAGTTCTTCCAGGCCGAATTTGCCGGTGGCCGTGGGGCCGGAGCCCGCTCCTATGTTCAAAAAAGGGGGCTGACCCCGGAAATCCTGTCGGAATTCCGCTTTGGCTTTGCGCCGGACAGCCGGGATGCGCTGAAGTCCTATCTTGCTGCGCGGGACGTGCCGGAAGCGGCCATGGTGGAAGCCGGGCTGACCATCAAGCCGGAGGACGGGCGCCCGGCCTATGACCGGTTCCGGGGGCGCTTGATGATCCCCATCCATGACGAGCGTGGCCGGGTGGTGGCCTTTGGCGGGCGTACGCTTTTGCCCGACGGTCAGCCGAAATATCTGAACTCCCCCGAAACGCCGCTTTTTCACAAAGGGGTGATGCTGTTCAACGCCCACCGGGCGCGCGAACCAGCCTTCAAGGCCGGGGAGGCGGTCGTGGTGGAAGGCTATATGGATGCCATAGCGCTGTGGCAGGCAGGCATCCGCCATGTGGTGGCCTCCCTGGGCACGGCCTTCACTGAAGACCAGGTGGTGCGCCTGTGGAAATTTGCGCCTGAACCGGTGATTTGCTTTGACGGTGATGCGGCTGGGGTCTCGGCTGCCCACCGGGCGATTGACCGGATTTTTCCCGTGCTCAAGAGCGGGTATTCGTTCCAGTTCTGTTTTCTGCCGGACGGCATGGACCCGGATGATCTGATCAAGCAGCGGGGGCTGACCGGCTTTCAGGAGGAAGTTGCCAAGGCGCAGGCGCTGTTTGATGCGGTCTGGGAGCGTGAGATATCCGTGTCGCGGCTGGACACGCCGGAGCGCAAGGCCGCCTTGGAAAAGCGTTTCGATGATCTAATCGCGACCATCCGCGATGAGCGGGTGCGTCGTCGCTATCAGCTGGATCTGAAATTCAAGCTGTCGAACCTGTTTTTCGAACAGGCCCGCCAGAGCCGGAAAGGGGGCAAGGGGGGCAAGGGCGCGGAAACCTCCCCCTCCCTGAAAGAGGGGCGGGAGCGGGTGGCCGCCAGCAATGACTTTGGAACGGAGCGGCTGGTTCTGGGCCTTGGCCTGCGCTTTCCACATTTGCTCGACAAGAATTTCGAGCGCTTTTCGCGCCTGCCTTTCACCAACGAACTGCACCGGCAGGTGCGGGACATTTTATGCCGCATTGTCGACGATCTGGAAGACGCGCCCGTGGCCGAGCTCATTTCGGGTTTTGAGGAGCCGCTGCGCGTCATTATGGAAGAGATGATGCTGGAGACGATCGGCCTGCAGGAGCAACGCCAGGCAGAGTTCTTTGCCTTGAACCACCGTTTCCCGCTTCTGAAATCCAACCCGCCTGAGGATTTTGTCGAAGCCGCTTTCGTTCATTTCCTTGATCTTCTGGAGCTCAATGCGCTGGAAGAGGAATTGTCGGGGGAACTGGCCGAGGCGGACGAGCAACTGGACGAGCAGTCCTGGTCGCGCATTCAGGCGCTCACCCAGGATTTGAGCCGCCGTCGGGAGGAGTGCGCCCGCGACGAAGCGGATCTTGCTGAACGGGCAAAGAAAATCAGATCCGCCCCGCCGATGGCCGCGGCCCAGTAGGGCCTGGCTTGCCAGACGGGATCCCGCCGGACAGGCTTCGTTTGCAGTGGAAGGCTCTGCAACATGTGTGTGAGCCGAGAAAAAGTGCATTTTCTGATTGACCAATGACGAATCAGGCTTGCGAATCACGCTCACCGAGCTAAATAGAAGTTTTGCAGCCCTCAAAGCGCCGCAGCTCAAAGCCAGCTGGCGGCAGATAGTCTGAACAACGCTGCAAACCCGTTGAATACCGCTCGGCGCTTCCCGGTCTGGAAGCTCTGAAAAAGAAGGCTGTGAGCGTCATTGATTCAGAATTTTGTCAATGGTGATGCGGACACGGTTAATTGGGACTTAAGGGACACGGCTTACAAATCTATTCAAACTGATTCTTCCGGACGCGGCCGCAACAGATGCTGGCGCGCTGGAGTTGAGCTGATTTTAAGCCGGTAATGGGGCGTGCGTGGCCTTTTGGGCCACGAACTGGAGCACGATATGGTAGCGAAAGCGACACAAGCAGACGAGACGCAGGAATCAGGTGCGGACGGCCCGGACGGCCCGCTGCTCGACCTCTCGGATGCAGCCGTCAAGAAGATGATAAAGGCCGCCAAAAAACGCGGCTATGTCACTTATGATGAATTGAACGAGGTTCTGCCGTCAGAGCAGGTTTCTTCGGAGAAGATTGAAGACACCATGTCCATGCTGTCGGACATGGGCATCAATGTGATCGATTCCGAAGAGGCGGAAGAGGGACCGGAGGAAGTGGACGGGGGTGAGCTGGTCGCAGCGAATACCACCGCCGTAGCCAAGACCACCACGGCAAAGGAACCGGCCGACCGGACCGATGACCCCGTGCGCATGTATTTGCGCGAAATGGGCTCGGTCGAGCTTCTGTCACGCGAAGGCGAGATCGCAATTGCCAAGCGTATCGAGGCGGGTCGGGAAGCCATGATCGCGGGGCTGTGTGAAAGCCCGCTAACATTCCAGGCTATCATCATCTGGCGTGACGAACTGAACGAAGCCCAGGTGCTTCTGCGCGATATTATCGATCTGGAAGCCACTTACGCCGGTCCGGACGCCAAGGCGGGGCCTGCCGTGGCCAACGACGATGTGGCGCCGGGCGAGCAGTCCGGGGAAAAGGCGGCCGAGAGCGGTGCCTCCGAAGACACGGAAGCCGAAGGCGGGGAAGGCGAGAGCGAAGAGGACGACGACGAGTTCGAGGCCAATGTCTCTCTGTCCGCCATGGAAGCCGAGCTGAAGCCGGGCGTTCTGGAAACGTTCGACAACATCGCCGACAATTACAAGAAGCTGCGCCGTCTGCAGGATCAGCTGGTTGAAAACAAGCTGGCCAACAAGACCCTGTCGCCGAGCCAGGAGCGCCGCTACAAGAAGCTGAAGGAAGACATCATTGTTGATGTGAAAAGCCTTTCGCTCAACCAGAACCGTATTGATGCTCTCGTTGCCCAGCTATACGACATCAACAAGCGGCTGATGGGCTATGAGGGCCGCCTCCTGCGTCTGGCCGACAGCTACAATGTCGACCGGACCGACTTCCTGAAACAGTATCAGGGGGCCGAGCTGGACCCGAACTGGCTGCGCAAGGTGGCAAACCTGTCCACCCGTGGCTGGAAAAACTTCATTGCCAAGGAAAAGGAAACCGTTCGCGAACTGCGTCAGGAAATCCAGACGCTCGCCACCGAAACGGGCCTTGAAATCACCGAATTCCGCCGCATCGTGGCCATGGTGCAAAAGGGCGAGCGCGAAGCACGCATCGCCAAGAAGGAAATGGTCGAGGCCAACCTGCGTCTCGTGATTTCCATTGCGAAGAAATATACCAACCGCGGCCTGCAATTCCTCGATTTGATCCAGGAAGGCAATATCGGCTTGATGAAGGCGGTGGACAAATTCGAATACAGGCGCGGCTACAAGTTCTCCACCTATGCGACCTGGTGGATCCGGCAGGCCATTACACGTTCGATTGCCGATCAGGCCCGCACCATCCGGATTCCGGTCCATATGATCGAGACGATCAACAAGATTGTGCGGACCTCGCGCCAGATGCTGCATGAAATCGGCCGCGAGCCGACCCCGGAAGAGCTGGCTGAAAAGCTTCAGATGCCGCTGGAAAAGGTCCGCAAGGTTCTGAAGATTGCCAAGGAGCCGATTTCCCTCGAAACGCCGATTGGCGATGAGGAAGATTCGCATCTGGGCGACTTCATCGAGGACAAGAATGCGGTTCTGCCCATCGACGCGGCCATCCAGTCGAACCTGCGCGAAACCACAACCCGCGTTCTGGCATCCTTGACGCCGCGCGAAGAACGCGTTTTGCGCATGCGCTTCGGCATCGGCATGAACACTGATCACACGCTGGAAGAAGTCGGGCAGCAGTTCTCGGTCACCCGGGAACGTATCCGCCAGATCGAAGCCAAGGCGCTGCGCAAGCTGAAGCATCCGAGCCGGTCCCGCAAGCTGCGCTCGTTCCTCGACAGCTAACGCCCATCGCGTGTCACCGGATTTGTCTTTCGCTATCTGAACTCAGAGAGTTCACCGCGAATGACAAACCGGTTTCCCGGTAGAACACGGCACGCTATCAGGCTGTTTTTAAGGGAAGGCGGTGGACATTTCCGCCTTCCGGTCTCGCGTCCGGAGGTTGTCAGCCGGACTGTCAGGGCCTGTGCTTCCCTGAAGACGGGTCTCTCTTCCTGCACTTTTCCTTTGGTCCCGGTTTTCGGGGGATCAGGGCCCTCCCCCTTGGCAGTTGCCCCAGAATCGCTCCAAGTGGGTGCTTGAAACAGGCGTCCCTGGGGACGGGGTCAGACCCGGTCAACAGGCTATGGCCCGGCAGAACGGCTCGCTCTGAGTGGTTTTGCGCACTTTCGGATGTGAAACCGTTGTCTGTTCTGGCTGGAAGTGCTCTGGAAGATATGCCCCTTTTGACAGTTTCTGTTCGAGGCGTCTTTTGACGATAACCGCAGATGTGAACCGGCCGGTGCCGGATCCGGGAAAGACTGACCGGCTGGACTTTGTCTGGGGTCTGCTGGCTGCCATTTTGCTGCATGGTCTGGTGGCGCTGGTGCTGCTGGGCAAGATCTCCGGCTACGAAACCCAGCCGGGCCAGACGCCGATTGACGTTCAGATTGTCCCGGTGCCCGAACTGCAGCTGCCGGAAGAGACAACACCGCCCGAACCGCAGCAGGAAACGCCAGCCGCCGAAGAGCCACCTGCGCAGGACCAGCCCCCGGAGCAGGACCAGCCACAGGATCAAGCGCAGGAGCAGGAGCAGCAAGTGCCGCCGGAGCAGACCCGGCAGCAACTCCAGGAGCAGGCAGAAGAAAAACCGCAAGAGCCAGAGCCCGAACCGGCCCCTGAAGAAGAACCTGCGCCCGCGCCGGCAGAGACCGCTGACGCCGAGCCGGCAGCCTCCGTGATGCAGCCGGTGCAGGAATTTGCCGAAGAGGACAGTGCTCCGGCCCAGACTTCCGACGCACCGCTGGCCGAACCGCAGGACACGGCCCCGGATGCTGAAACCACCAGCCAGGATCAAAGTGCGCCTGCCGATGTGCGGCCGGGCGAGGGGCCGGAGGCCGAGGCGCCCGGGGTGGTGACGGATAACACCACACAGGAGCCTGCACAGGAGAGCCAGGCGGATGCCGGGGAGCAGTCTGGCGCTGCTGGGGCCGCTGACGGGGAGACGGATCAGGGCACGGAAGACGCCGCGCCGGAGGATCTTGCGGCTCAGCCCCCGCCAGAAACAAGCGAAGACGTGCAGGACGAGGTTCAGTCGCAAGACCAGGCGGAGACGGATCTGGGAGAAGAGGTGGACCCGCTGGCCGGGCCGCAAAGCGGGACCGCGAGCACACAGTTGCCCGTTCCGGAAGTGAAGCCGCAGGAAACCGGGGACGCGGGGACCGGGGCTGAGGTGAATGTCGGCGAGGCAGACGAGATCGCGCCGGAGGATTATGGAACCGTCGGCCCCATTGTGACGGCGGCGGTGCCCGCCTTGAAACCGCCAGCGCCCTCCCGTCGCCAGACGGGCCGACAGGGCCAAAGGCAGGGCGGCGGCGGCGGTCAGCGCCGGGAGGCCCCGTCGGGCGGTGGCGGCGGTGGCAATCTGATCGCTGCGCGCCAGCTTTATTCCAGTGACATTCTCGGGGACCAGCGCGCCCGCACCGCCATGCGCGGCATGCCAGAGGGCCAGCGGCTCAATCTGTTATGCATGACGGAGTTGCGCGCCCAGTTGAGCGCGGCCAGCGCGGTGCCGCCAGAGCTTTTGCCCAGCTTCCGGCCGCGCGGTGGCACTGTTCTGGAGCCCCGCCGGGCGGCGTTCCGCAGCCTCGGGCGCTGGTTTGACGTGTCGTTCCGCTGTGAAACCGACAGCGGCGTAACAAGGGTGGAAAAATTTGGTTTCCGGATCGGCAATGAAATTCCGAAGTCACAATGGCTCAGCCGGGGGCTGACGGGATTTTAAAACAAACCGCGTTGAATTGGGTGTGGCTTTGCCGTTGGCGGACTGAAATCATAGCTTCTCATGCAAAAGACTAAATGACTTCAATCCGCACGAACGCGGTACGCTCTGAACTGGCTCACTGGATCTTCATATCGACAACAACCACGGAGGCCCGCTCCGTGTTGCCGGGAAAGCCGAAGCTGATTTTTGTCGTGTCGTCCGACACGGACAGGTAGGCAGGATCGCCCGCAAGCCCGCTGGCGGGCGAGGGGGTGAAATCCACATGGCCTTTATAGGCAGCCTCCACCTCGCTCTGGTGCACCTGGACCTGCGGGGACAGCTGGCAGACAAGTACGGCGCTCTTGGCCTTGGGGGATTTCGGATAGCGCAACTCGCAGCCGGTGAAGAGCGAGCCGGGCGCCATTTTGCCTTCATAGGTCTGGTGATAGGCCGTCATCTTGCGGGTCGGCTGGAACTCGCCGGTTAGCAGCACCCCGAGGCGGTCCGGGTCGAGTGTCTTTTCCAGTGCAATTGCTTCGACTGTCTTGCGCAGATCCTGAAATTTTGTCGTGGCCATGGCTGCTCCGCAGATCGGCAGGAGGAACGAAAGGGTGAGCGTTTTGAAAAAAGCGCTAGTTCTGCGCCCGGTCATAATGCGCACCGTACTGTCTTTCGTAGAAATCCCTGTAAGATTCATTGGTTGTACTGGTTGTCTCGCCGTCCAGAAAGGTGCCGCCGATTTCCTCTCTGGCGGCTTCCCGGTCCCCGGTCCTTTGATAGTCTTCGTAGGATCTTTGATAATCGGCGTGATTGTCCGAATTGCCGGAGATCCCGATATCCGGCCCGCCATTGGCGGCGATTTCGTTGCGCGCCTCGATGTTGGAAAGCGTTGCTTCCCCTTCCCCGCGCACCCGCTGATTTGTGTTGGCTTCGATATATTCCTCGCGGGTCAGGCCGTCCGGGGGCACAGCTGGTCCGGTGTCAAAGGCCGCATGCCCGGCCTCGTGGGACAGGCTCCTGACCTGGTCTTCCGCCGACCGTCCTTCGCTTGTGTCGATATACATCGTCTTTTCAGCGCGGTTGGTGGCCGAGCCGCCGCCATCGCGCCCTTCGATTGTCCAGCCATCCTGCAAAAGGCCGTCCACCTTGGCGCTCAAACTGGGGGAGAGGGCAACCAGATCATCCACATCGGCGCCCAGCCCCGTTGTCACACCGGCGGCCGGGCTGCCGCCACCGCTTCCCGCAGACGTGCCGATCAGCACGGTGACGAAGCCGGTCGCAATCATGCCGCCATGGTTGGTCTTGTCCGTGATCCGCGCCGCCGGCGAGCCCCCGACGAGAACATTCCAGGCCCCGGTGATGATGGTGGCAGGGCCGCCCGCCGCACAGACAGAAATATCCCCGACCCGGGCCTGGGGCATCTTGCCGGTGAGAACCCTGGGGCAGCAGGGCGGGATGATCGGACCGCCCACATGGGGCACGGGCACGACGGCGGGGGTCATCATCGGACAGGCGGTCATATCGGTCACGCGCGCGGCTGGAAATCCCATGTGTCAGGCAATCCTTTGCATTGAACGTGCCCCAGTGTCGGCGCAGACCGCGCACCCGTCAATGCCGCTACGTCACACTTTGCGCTGTTGCCCGCTCTTCTTGTCTGAGCCGGTGCCGCAGCACCAGCATGGCCCCGGCGGGCAGGAGAGACAGGGCTGCCGGGATGAGAAAGACGACGGGGCCGGACCGGGCGATGGCCTCATGGGTCACCAGTGTGCCGGTTTCCGGAGGCACGAGACCGCTTAAGACGGCAATGAGACCGGCAAAACCGCCGCCGATCGCTATTCCGGCAGAAGACAGGGCCGGGAGGATGCTGGAGACCAGATCCCGTTCCGTGTCTTGCGCAGAATACATCAGGCTGCGCAGCAGGATCTGGTTGTACAGGCCGTGACCGGCTCCGGCCACCAGCGCAGCCAGCACAAACAGTGGCAAGGAGGCCACCACAAGAGCTGCGGCAGTCAGCACCATCCCGGCGCTCACGAGCACGGGACCGGTGACGAGATAGGTGAGTTCCCGGGCCCGGGACGGCGCACGGGACGAGATCCAGGCGAAAAAGGACCAGGCAAATGCCAGGCTTGCGGCGACATAGCTGGCCTGGGTGACGCCAAGCCCCCAGAAGACTTGCCCAAATGTGGTCATGAAGAGGGCGCGCACGGCCACGGTTGCGGACATCAGGAACGCGATCCAGGTGCCCAGCCCAATCAGGGTCCGGGGTCTGAATGCATCCTTCGGGAAGAGGCGCGGGCGGCTGCCCCGGTCGAGTTTCAGCAGAAGTGCGGCGGTTGCCAGACCGGTGAGGGTGGTTGCGGCAAGTGGCAGCGGCTCATGGATGTTTCCGATCAGGGTCAGCAGAAGAATGGTGAGGGTCAAAAGTGCAAGGCGCAGCGGCAGCCGGGGGCCTGACCGGACAGATGTTCCGTGAGTGGCACGGCCCAGTGCGGGCGCTGTTTCCGGCAGGGCCGAATTCATCAAGAGGAACAGAACCACGGTCAGGGGTATGTTGACAAGAAAAGCTGCCCGCCAGGACCAGACCTCGGTGAGCATTCCGGCCGAGACCGGGCCAATTCCGGCGGCGAGCGCCCAGACCCCGGCCAGCAGCGCGAAGACACGCGGGGCGGCCGCTGCGGGAAACAGGTCCGGGATCAGGGAATAGCACAGCGCGACAATCATGCCTTCCCCAAAGCCCTGCAGCGCCCGCCCGGCGATCAGGCATTCCAAAGACGGGCTGAGACCGGCCAGGACCGATCCGGCCGCCAGAAGGCAGGTGGCGGCGAGAAAGGGCAGCCGTGCCCCGTGCCGGATCTTGGCCGCCCCTGTGAGGCATCCCGCCAGAAGGGCCATGATTTCAAAGGAACTGAAGACCCAGAAAGCCCGGTCCTGACCGCCAAGGTCGCGCAGGATGTCCGGCAGAACTGCTGTTGTCACAAAACCGTTCAAGGCATGGGAGCCGACACCCAGAATGAGCGCCAGCGTGCTGGCGATCCGGCCCGGCGTGAACAGGGATGTGGTGAGAGAGCTGCCGGTGGCGGGCCGCCGCGCAGGCGAAAAGACAGACATGGGAACCTCAATATGAAAAGATATTCCTTTCTAAATTAGGCGTTCAAATATAGAAAGCAAAATATTATTTTATTTCGGGGCGAGACAAAAAGGGCCTGTTGAAGCGGCCTCAGCGCACTTCGCGTTCTGGATTTGGAGCAAATCGCTTTTGATTGGATGTGTCTTTCGCGGCCTGACCTCAGAGATGTCAACGCAAGAGACAAGGCCGCTTGACAGCGGTTGCACGCGTTAGACTCTTTAACCATCCCAGGTGCTAGACCGGTCTCCGGTTCCGTTGATCTGGCGCCAGATCAACGAGGGTCTGATGTCAGGGCGAGAAAACCGGGTGGAACGGAGGCGGCAAGCCAGACACCGTTGTCTGTCCGGTAGAACACATGCCCGTTTGCGGCCATGTCACCGGCCTGAACCGTCAGGATCACCGGCTTTCCATGGCGCCTGCCAACGCTCAGGGCGGTGTCTGTGTCGCCGGACAGGTGCACATGATGCCGTTTCATCGGCTTGAGCCCATCCTTAAGGATCGCAGGCAAGAACCGCTCAGCGGTACCGTGGAAAAGACGATCCGGGGGGAGGACCGGGGCAAGGCCCAGATCGACAGAGACGGAATGACCCTGTCTCGCCCGGATCTGGTGCCCGTCTCCGGAAAATTCATACCGTTTCTTGTCGTTGGTCTGAACGAGGGCGGTCAGCCTGGCTCTGTCACAGGCAAGGCCCTTTTTGTTGAGCGCTTCCAGCAGAGCGGCCACATCGGCCCAGCCGGCACGGCTCAGGTCAAGCCCGGCATCCTCCGGCTTGTGGCGCAGCCAGAAAGACATTTGTTTTGAGATTTTTTTATCGTCAGTCATTGTTCTTGATCACTTTTTTAAATTGGGTGTCGCGCCTTGCCCGGCGCTGTTTCGTTTTAGGCGGCTCTTGGGGGCAGTCCGGAAGGGGCGAGGGGCCGGGAAAATGGCCCCCAAACGGCAAAAAACAGCGCAGAGTGCTCCGCGCCGTTTTGCCCTCAAGCTGCCGGTTCGTCCCGCAGCTTGACGAGGTCGTTCATCAGGCCGCCGGTGCCGTTGTGGACCGTCAGGCGGTCCACCTTTCCGGCAATGGCTTCCAGCGCTTCCAGTTCCTTGAGCCGCAGCATGACCGGGTTTTCGGCCATCACCTTGGCAGTGTTCAGCAGCGAACGGGTCGCGTTGGTTTCTTCGCGGCGCCGGATCACGTTAGCTTCGGCTTCCTTTTCAGCCGTCACCACCATGTTCAGGATCTCGCGCATGTCGCCCGGAAGGATCACATCCTTGAGGACGATGTCGGAGATCTCCACCCCGATCTCGGCCATATCAGCCTTGATCCGAGCGGTCGCATCCGCATTGACCTCTCCCTTGCGTTCCAGGATCTGATCCAGCTTCATGGCGCCCAGCTGTTTGCGGAACACCATCTGCAAGGCCCGGTGCAGCGTGACGGTGAATTCCTTCACCTCGGTCGCCGCCTTCACCGGGTCCACCACGCGGTAATCCGCAGACAGGTTGATCCGGATCGTGACCCGGTCGAGGGTCAGGACTTCCTGACCGGTGACGTCCAGGTTCTGGCGCATCATGTTGATGAGCCGCTGGGTCACCGTCCGGCCGACCTTCCAGAACCCGTGCACGCCGGGCGCAAGGGTCCGGACCAGCACGCCGTCAAGAAAGAGCAGCGCAACGTTACCTTCAGAAACCGGAACAACCACGTAGTGCTGTCCGAGCTTGGCCTCGCCCAGCCGACGCATCAGCTGCGGTGGCAGCTGCGGTTCCGCCTCCGTGTCGACCAGCTCATGGGTCCATGGTCCGGCATCGGTCCACAGAACCAGCCGGGTATCAGGCCCAAGGACTGTGTGCAGGCGGCCGTCCCGCTGGATGATGGCGACTTCGCCGGGGCCCGTCCGGATAACGGTCAGGTGCTTTTTGGCCACATCCGGGAGTTTGTCGAAAAGCGCTTTCTCATATCCGGACTTGAACTCGGGCTGCGTTAGCGGGTGCCGGTCGACCACAAGCGTGCCGTCTCCCTTGGCCAGAATGTGCTCGCCAGGCCCCAGAATGCCCTGGAGCTCGCCTTTTACAAGGTGCAGCGCCCGTTCGTTTTCGGAAATCAATACGCGGGTCCGCCCGCGGATCTTGTCGAGAAAAGTCATCATTTCATTACTCCTTCCATGGCTCTAAGGCACGTGGCTGTCCTTTCTCGGGTTTCGGATAGTTTGAGGTTGACGATGTCCGGAGCGCCGGGATCGGCGTGCCGGGATGAAAACGGTTGGGCAGGGGTGTCCTGCCAAAAAGCGGGAGACCTGAAGCGAGCACGAGGGCTTGCGGCGGGGGACCGGCCAGAGGGCCTTGCGGTGGACCGGTAGGGCGCGCCCATTCGAAAACAGGTGGTTGCGGCCGGTCCACGGCGCGGACTTGGGCGGACACCGGACGGAAGACCTGGCTCTGGCAGACCGGTGCGGGCACCCGCAGGCGCACGTCCGCCTGCCTCCGCAAGCTCCCTTCAGATCCCATGTTGTAAAACAGCTTAAAGCTGCCGCCCCGCGAGGAGCGGATCGGGAGTCGAACCCGAACGCAAAGCGTTGACCTTTGTGGCGGGGATCGAACCCGCCGCCTCCGGATTACCAGTCCAGCGCTTTATACCAACCACACATGACAGAGACCCATCTGACCGGTTTTGGAGGTCTTTCGGCGAGGCGCAGATCGCAGCGCGATACCGGTATCGGGCAAGATCTGCAACAAAGTCCGAAGGGGCTCCCAAACCGGCCTCCGGTGGCTTTTTCCAACCTGCCGGACAGCGTTGCGCTGCTTGAACGGCCAACCAGGCCGTCCTGCACACCGCGCCTTGCCTGCAAATTGGAAAAAGCCATCAGATAGGTCTCTATCAAGTGTGATTGGTATAACCACATGAGCTAACCAAGTACACATGACAGGACTTGAACCTGTGACCTTCGGGCAACAATCCCGATGCTCTACCTGCTGAGCTACATGTGAGGTCACCAACCCATCTGAGCAGCATCCGGACGTGAAGACGGCAGGGCCGGATCACGCGGGCGGCAGGAAATAGCCTTTCCAAAGACGTCTGCGCCAGATTTTCTGATCGGTGGCGATGTCATACGCCGAAAGCGGAGCTGCGTTCAAGTTACAATTTTATGATCTTCCGAGCATGTGCTTTTTGAGTAACGTTTAGTTGCATTTTGGCAACTATTAGCTTCGGGCGGGCCGGGATGAGCAGATGTCCATTTGGATAAATTCCAGGAAGGATTTGTAAACCAGCGCTGCCGCTTTCCTCTTGCGCTGCAGCGGGCCCGGAGGCACACTCGGCCCGATTGCCATCCTGCCTTTGTGAGATCCCATGCCCAACAAGCAATCGCGCTTTCTCATTGATACTTATTTCGCTGCTTTTAATGCGGGCGATACCAAAAAGATGGAAAGCCTCGTCGCGGAAGACCTGGTTCATGATGTCAACCAGGGTGAACGCCGGATCGGGAAGGACAAGTTCTGGTCTTTCAATGTGCATATGAGCCGCTGTTACAAGGAGCGGCTGTCGGACATTGTTCTGTTCGTCAATCGCGACGGCACCCGAGCGGCGGCCGAGTTTGTCGTCCACGGCACCTATATCGACACCGATGAAGGCCTGCCGGAGGCCCAGGGGCAAACCTACGATCTGCCCGCAGGGTCCTTCTTTGAGATCCGGGACGGCAAGATCGCCCGCATCACCACCTATTACAATCTTCAGACCTGGATCGATCAGGTCAAAGGGGCCGGGGAACCTGTCCCGGCTGCGGGCTGACCCGGTCCGGTCCTCCCTGATCTTTCCTTGACCTTTCTGGCTGCCGGTCATCTGCGCAGCCTGCTTTGCTCTGCTCTGATCTGGCGTCGCATCTTGCAGGCTGCGGGCCGGTTTGCCTGCGCGCCCGTTGACAGGGCTTTAAAAACTATATAACTAGAAATATGGTTATATAGTGAGAGGCAGGAATGGATCTGGAAGAAGCGGCACAAGGGTTTGCTGCCCTGGGGTCTGAAGCGCGTCTTCAGGTGGTTCTGACGCTGGTCAAGGCGGGGCAGGGCGGATTGACGGTGGGCGATATTCAGGCCCGCACCGGCATGGCGGCGTCCACCTTGGCGCATCATCTCAGGTTTCTCGCCTCGGCGGGCCTGGTGGTGCAGGAAAAGGATGGCCGGTCGGTGGTGAGCCGGGCGGCCTTCGGCCATCTCCAGAACCTTGCCGGTTATATCTTGAAAGAGTGCTGCGCGGACGAAACCCGCTGATACCAGGCCCAAGAAGGATGAAGGCATATGTCAGAGACTGCTGAGCGGATCGAGCTTGAGGCGGATGGTAGCGGCGCCAGCAGCTGCGCCCCGAAAACCACTTGTTGCCCGGGCGCGGACGCGCCCACAAGCTGGTGGCAGCGCCTGCCCGCAAAGGACTGGCTCCTGTCGACCTGGACCCTTGTTGTGGGCGGCCCGGCGCTGGTGCTGGTGCTCGACCGGATGCAATTCGTGCCCTTTGTGACATTCGCGGTCACAGCGTTTCTCGGCACGCTGCCTTATATTGCCTTTGCGGTGGTCCTGATTGCCTGGCTGAAGGCGGCTGGCGCCGAAGCCTATGTCGGCCGGGCGTTTGAAGGACGCGAGACCCAGGCGATCCTGCTGGCGGCCCTCTTTGGCGGGCTTGCTCCTTTCTGTTCCTGCGAGGTCATTCCCTTCATTGCCGGGCTGCTGGCCGTGGGAGCGCCCTTGTCGGCCATCATGGCCTTCTGGCTGTCCTCGCCGCTGATTGATCCGCCCACCCTGCTGATCACCGCAGGCGCCCTTGGCTGGCCCTTTGCCATCGGCAAGGCGGTGTTTGCCGTGGCGCTTGGTCTGTTTGGCGGCTTTCTGGTCTCCCTTCTGACCCGGTCTGGCGCCTTTGCCAATCCGGTCCGGCCCGGCTCCGTGGCCAGCGGCTGCGGCTGCGGCGCCTCGCCCAAAACCGGCCGTCCCGTCTGGGCTTTCTGGAGGGAGGCGGATCGCACTGCCTCGTTTTTTGGCGAGCTGAAATCCAATGCGTTCTTTCTGGTGAAATGGCTCGCCCTTGCCTATGTGCTGGAGGCTGCGCTCGTCACCTATGTTCCGGCCAGCCTCATTGCCGGGGCCGTGGGCGGGGACGGCATTGGCGCCATCGTGATCTCGGCCCTTGTCGGCATGCCCGCTTACCTCAACAGCTATGTGGCCCCGCCGCTCCTGTCCGGCCTGATGGACCAGGGCATGAGCGCGGGGGCGGCCATGGCCTTCATGATTGCCGGTGCGGTCAGCTCCATCCCGGCCATGGCGGCGGTCTGGTCGCTGGTCAAGCCGAAAGTGTTTGCCACGTATCTGGGCCTTGGCTTTGCCGGTGCGGTGCTGTCCGGCCTGATTTTCCAGCTTGTGATCTGAGAGAGCAACAATGCAGACGTCTGTTTCCGTAACCATTGCCCCTCATGATGGCGGGGCGCGCCAGTTGCTGGTCCCGGCCGGCATCCCGACCCCGCATCAAACGCCGGTCTCCTTCAAGGTGTCCGGCGGAGGGATGGAATTGAGCGGCGAGACCGCCACCGGCCAGATGGCGGCACTGATCACGCCGGAGCCGGGCCAGCCGGTCACGGTCACCTATCTGTTCCAGGACGGTGGCTCCGGGTATCCGGACGCCCTGTTCACCCCGCGCCTCAACCGCTATACGCGGGCCGCGCGGGATCTGGTGGCGGATGCAATCTCCATCGCGGAGGCCGCAGGGGATGGTCATGGCGCCATTCAGGCGCTGGTGAATGCGGCTGCGGAAAAATTCCACTACGCCCATCCGAAGGTGCGCTTCAATGATGGCTGCGAGGAAATTCCCTATTTGGCCTGCGGCACTACGGAAGGCTCCTGCGTGGACATCAACACCTATCTGATCGCCTCCCTGCGGGCTGCCGGGTTTCAGGCGGGCTATGTCTATGGCTATTTCTTCCCGGACGAAAAGAACGGCACCTGCGAAGACGGCCATTGCTGGGTGGTCACCCGCCACGACGGCGTGGTGCTGGAATGGGACATTGCCCACCATTTGAAACTGGGCACCCGGGACATCTGCTGCGGGCTGAACCCAAAGCCGGGCCGCCGCGTTGCCACGGCCCATTCCATGGGGCTCACCTTTCCGGCGTTGGGGGTCACGGACACCAAGCTCCTCGGCGAGCCGGCCTGGGTGTCTCCGGACGGGACCCTTCTGCCAGCCGATCTGGATATTTTCAGCACCCTGATCCCGGACAGCGCCGCAGCCGCGTGACGGCGCCGGAGACGCCTCGGGAGGCGCCTCGGGCACGCCTCCGGCAGGTCTGGGGCAAGGGGGGACGGCTGGCTTCTGAGGGGGCCAGCTTGCCGTCCCGGCCTTAGCGTAGCGAAGAGCCGGGACCCGGTAGAGGAGGGCGCGCTGTCAAGGCGGCGGGCGCCTGCGGCCGATGCCCTTGCCCGCACCTTCCGTTACGAAAAGAGTTGCAGGCCCGGGAGGGATTTGCAACTTTGCGGTGCTGTAACGGGATTAGGGCGCGGGCGTGGCACTTACAATTTCGTCAAAAGAGGGCCTGAAAGAATGGCTCCAGGACAAACCGGCTGACTGGGCGCAGGTGATTGCCGTTCGAGCGGCACTTAGAGTGCAGCCGCTGAGCTATCTGGTCACCGGATCGTCTGTCAAAGTGCCTATACAAAAAGATTTGCTTTTGCAGGTTTTCCGGGCGAGCCTCATATCCTGGGCTGCGCGCAAATATCCAGCCCAGGATATGGTACCCGCCGCCGCCGCCGCCGCCGCCGCCGCCTACGCCGCCGCCGCCACCGCCACCGCCGCCTACGCCGACGT